>CAZEBF010000006.1:0-38034 GCA_964510235.1 uncultured Candidatus Saccharibacteria bacterium
ACTACCCAGATAATGTCGGCGCTGTCAGCGGCCTGCATGATTTGTTCCTGAATGGTGAATTCAAAGTCATCCTGGGCATCCTTAATGCCAGCGGTGTCGACCATCCAAAAATCACTGCCCTCCCAGTTGGCTTTGGCAGTGATGGAGTCACGTGTGGTGCCTGCTTCGTCGGCAACAATCACTTCCCTACGGCGCAAAACCGAGTTGAACAGACTGGACTTACCAACGTTAGCCCGGCCGACAATCGCGACAATAGGAAGTTTCTTACTCATTACCACCCATTATAACAGAGGTACCAACTATTGACAAATAAAGGATAACATTACAAATTACACAGTAATGAGCTGACCAGCTGGCAAATCAGCTAAATCGTACTCGCCGAAGTGGGTGCGGTGGAGGGTGTAGACATGATAGCCGAGTGCTTCGAAGGTGCGGCGGATCTGGCGATTGCGGCCTTCGTGCATGGTAATTCTCCATTCGGTCTTTTTGTTGTTCACAGAGTCTAGACCAAGTTTGCTCGGGCCATCTTCTAGCTTGACGCCAGTTCTGGTTATTGTCTCAAAATCAGCTTCACTGAGGTCTTTATCTAGCTTTACGATGTAACGCTTTTCTTTCTTTTGGCTGGGGTGTGTAAGCGTATATGCCAGCTGCCCGTCATCTGTGAGTAATAGTAACCCGGAGGTGTGTTTGTCAAGTCGACCAACAGGTTTTAACTTGTGATATTGCTCTGGCAGAACGTCATAGATTGTTTGCCCACCTTGCCCATCACGTGAGCAAATGACGCCAACTGGCTTATGAAACAGAATAGTCGTGTTGGTAGTGCGTAACGTAATCGGCTTGCCTTCGTAGAGCACAACATCATCGGCTGTAACATCTTGGCCGGCGCTCGGGTAGTGGTCGTTGACTCTAACTAACCCATGATCGATGGCAGTATCGGCCGCACGGCGCGACAAACCAGTCGCTTGGGCTACGAACTTGTTGATTCTCATACGGTTATTATAGCGCGATTGAGTCGGGATCGATCTTTTGACCTGGCTGGTGTGGCTCCTGAACTGGTGCGTCACCGCTCTCTGCAGGCGGCTGGACTAGCGGAGTATCAGGGTTAGTTGGTGTCTCAATTGGTGGTGATGAGGCGTAGCTGAGTGTGCCATCAGGGCTGATAACGGTATTAACAGAAGGGATGGGCGTGGTGGTATCGGCTGGTTTGGATTCTTCTTGAGCTAACAGTGCATCCAAGTCAGGTCCACCTTGAGATAAGTCATTAATTGGCGCGATAACTTTCTTTTGTCCGGATGGTGTGGCTAGCTGTGGTTCCGTTGGGGTTGCAGGTACGGCCGCAACAGGCGCTGCAGGTTCGTCAGCGCTCATAACAGGAATCTGGGTTGGAGCTGCTGGCGGTGGTGTATCAGGCGTGCTGGCATTGTTCTTGACTTGTTCTGCGGTCGAAATAAAATCTTTGATTTGGTCTTCAACTGTAGTGCTAGCAGTCGTGCTGGTGTCATCCGGGTCGTCTGTTGAACCGATATCTGGCTGTGCATCAGCGGGCGGTGGCGTCGGTGCAGGCGGCGCAGGTGTTGGCACAGCAACGTCCGCTGCAGGTGTTGGCACAGCAACGTCCGCTGCAGGTGTTGGGGTATCATCGACTGTCACAGGAGCCACTGGCTCTGGCGTCGGGACGGTTACTGGATCGTCGTTAACTGCTACAGCATCAGCGGCTGGGGCCGGTGGCACAGAAGTGTCAACTGTCGGGCCCTGGCTTGGCGCCGTTACCACAGGAATTGAACTGGCTACGGCGTCATCGCTGGCTGGTGCCGCTGGGTCAGGTGCGTTAGTCGTGCTAGCAGGCTGTGGCGCCGTTATATCATCAAGCAATTCTTTGGCGACTCGGACGACATCTTCTAAGGTAACCTGAGACTTAACTAAGTACTTATCAGCGCCAAGCTTACCAGCGCGTTCTTTGTCTTCTGCCTGGCTAAGTGCCGTCATCATGACAATCTTGGTGTGCTGAGTTTCTGGCGTGCTCCGCAGGATATCGAGCATGTCAAAGCCGCTGATTTTGGGCATCATAATGTCAGAGATAATCAGGTCAGGTTGTTCTTTGACGGCAATAGCCAGGGCTTCTTCGCCGTCATGTGCAGACACGATCTCGTAGCCTTCTGCTGCCAGTCGGGCTTCGTAGATTTCACGTAAGTTGTTGTCGTCTTCGACGAGCATTACCTTTGCCATTTTATGAAGTCCTTTTCTTTATAATGCTTGTGCTTGTATGTAATTGTATCATGCCTTCGGTACCTCCGTTAAGCTGTTATCGAGTGGTGCTGGTGCGATCTCTTGACTCTTGAGTGTCTGGGCCTTGATTGCATCTATGCGCGGCAAGTTGATATAGAACGTACTGCCCTTGCCGACGGTGCTGTCTGCCCAGATGCGCCCCTCATACAGTTCAATAATCTTGCGCGAGATAAATAAACCAAGTCCCGTGCCGCCGATGGTGCGTGTGATGGAGTTGTCGACGCGGTAGAACTTCTGGAAGAGGTGGGCCAGGTCTTCTTGCGGTATGCCGTGACCGGTGTCGCGGACATACACTTGGACTACACCGTTGTCGCCAGTCAGACCGATCGATACGCGGCCAGCTTCCGTGTACTTGACAGCGTTATCAAACAGGTTAGTGATGACTTCACGGATGCGGTCAGGATCGACTGAAACAAAATACAGTGGCCTCACAATCCTGTTGCCGACCTCTGCGGTTTGCGTGGTGTCGATGACAGCTTGTTTAGCGCCGACTACAAACTCGATTCCAAGACCCTTCTTTTCTGCCGAGAAACGCAAGTCTTCGGTTAGTTTTTCTAGGAACTCACCCATTTCAACAATCTGTGGATGGCTCGTTAGACGACCGTCTTCAGCCTTGGCGCTGGTGAGTAGGTCCTGAAATAATTGGCCGAGATGCTGCGTGGAAGCGTGGGCTTTCTCGAGGTAATTACGTGCAGCTGAATCGATCTTACTGACCTTTTCATTCAGTGCCAGCGCCAGGTAGCCTTCAATGGCCGCTACAGGGGTGCGCATTTCGTGACTGGCTGTGCTGATAAATTCAGCTCGCCGCTGTTCATCCTGGCGCTCTTGGGTAACGTCACGCAGAATCGCCACCAGACCAGAGACTTTATCAGCTTCATCAAACAGGGGCGATACACTTACATTGACTGCTACGTGCTTCTCGGTCTGGGTGATCAGGTTAGCTTGATTATCTTTGACTAGCTGTTTCTGTTGATAGGCAATGGCAAACGGATGCAGACTGTCTTCATACTCGTTATTCTTGGCGTCGGCTAGTCGCACAACCGATCTAAAGTCGAGACCAACTGCTTCGCTTGCCTTCCAGCCGGTCAGGTTGGTGGCAGCCGGGTTGAATAACTGGATAACGCGTTCGCTGTCGAGCAGAATGACTGCATCCTCGATGGCGTTGATGATGATGTCAGACTTTAGCTTTTCGTCGCGAAGGTTTGATGCTAGGACGGTAACGTGACTAGCTTTTTTGTGCTTTTTTGCAGTCAGCAGCGCAAACAGTGCGGCTCCCACCCCCGTTATTACAATGCCAACAATCGCTATCAGTATTACCGTATTCATGCTGCTAATGGTTTCTGGAGTCTATTATACCTATTATTTGCCTGACATGATACCTCTGGACTGTCCCCTGTTATTGTGCTATTGTTATCACGTTTTCAAGAAGAGATGGCCTCTTCGTCTAACGGTTAGGACACCAGGTTCTCATCCTGGCAATAGGGGTTCGATTCCCCTAGAGGTCACCAAATAAAGTGCCCCAGCTTGTCTGGGGTGTTTTATTTGGAGGTTTCGAGTAGCGAAACGTATCGAACCCTGGGTTCGCTCATGACGAGCACGCGCAGAAGCTTGCTTCGAGCATGCGAGGAAATGGTTGTTTAGCAACAGTCTCCTAGAGGTCACCAAATAAAGTGCCCCAGCTTGTCTGGGGTGTTTTATTTGGTAGTCGATTGAATACTTATGATGCGGTCACGTTATGTAGGAAAAAAATGAATACGGCTGTAGGATAAAACCATGGATAATCCACACACTCCAAATTACTCAGCGTTGACGAAACTATACGTAATCGACAAGAACAACAAAGTTGAAGTCGCCCTTTCTTATTTTTGCAAGGTCTCCTTCGTAGTCTTAACATTAGCTGTAGTAATTGCAAAGGATAGTAACAGCCTATCTCCACTACTGTTTTGGATACTGAGCCTGGTATTTTGGGCTGCCTTCGGGTCGTTTATATTCCTTGCTAAGCGAAGTCATGATCGAGCCAGGCTATCGAATCGTGTCGGCCGACCCAAAAGAGGCCTTTTTACGAGCGTAGTGATCTATATCTTTTTGCCGGCAGCACTGTTTACTCTCGTGGTGGTCATTGGTGCATTTATCGCTGGGACGCTGTAGCCACAATAGTGACACCAGGAATTCGCTGAACAGTCGTTTTTATCATAATTTGATAGTATGCTTACAAGATGGCGACAGATCCAAATACCGCAAAACACTACAACGCCAATGCTGAGCAATATCATCGGCATGTGTCTGACCCGACTGATAGTGTCTTCCATGCTGGCTACGAGAAGCCAGCAATCAGAGCTGAGCTGCCCGATTTAACAGGCCTCGAAGTTATAAGTATTGGTTGTGGCAGTGGTGTCGATGCGCGTTGGTTGGCTGATAACGGCGCCAAGCGTGTGGTTGGTATTGATATCTCAACTGGTTTGTTGGATATAGCCCGCACCGAAAACCCCGACATCGAATTCTTTGAAATGGATATGGAACAGCTTGACCTGCCTGATTCCAGTTTTGACTTGGCCTACTCGAGCTTGGCAATTCATTATGTTGATGATTGGACGCGGCCCCTCAAAGAAGCACATCGGATATTGCGGCCAGGCGGCCAATACGTGTTCTCATGTGGACACCCAATTGACAGTGCCATGGAATACGCCACCGAGGGCAAATATAAGTATGCTCGGCTGGGGCGTCAGCTCAACCTCGAGACTGATGAGCGAATTATTTATGGCGATTACTTGGCGGCAGAAACTGGCGGCGTTAAGCCAGTCAGAGGCATTATTAAAGATGTCGAAGTGGTGGTATATCATCGCACGTTCAGCAAGATGCTGGAAGAAATTCTAGCATCTGGCTTTAGTATCGAGCGCGTAACTGAGCCGCAACCAACTAAAGATGCTGCCGAGCATTACGAACAGCTCACTAAGATCCCGACCTTTATGATTTGGAAATTACGCAAGCCAAATTGAGAAAGCTGGTATGACTGTCCTGCGCGATTCGCCTGTCAGTGTCGTCGATGGCCAATTACTGTGCCTGGTGTACAAGCAAATGTACGATGTGCAGTTAGCATATTAAAATACAAAAGCGAGCAAATGATTATTGATATTATGTGTATAATGTTGTACAATATAATACATGTCTGATGTCACAACTAGCGATGGTCGCGTAAACTTTACACCTATAGAACGCACCTCTGTGCCGCCAATCCTACTTACCCTACCTGCCGATGCTATCCCTGTGCCTGCATACCTACATCCTTGGGGCGAGAATGAGCGCGACTCTAGTGCCTACCTAAGAAATGACAGTGGTGAGATGGATCTGCTCTCTAGTATTGAATCTCGTGCGCGCCAGCTCGGTGCGCTCAGTATGGTCGTAGACAGAGTTAGATTTCTTGAAGAGATAGAAGAAATGACCAGCCCAGATGAATTTACGGTGGGGTTCGGGCTATATACGAGTACCATCGCCAACGAAGGTGCCACTATGATCACCGCTTCAACAGCAAAAGGTCGTGTAGTGCACGAGAAAGTAAGAGCCGATTTCGTTACAATATTCACTAAAGGTAAGCAGATTCTAGAGTCACTCGAAGAAACTGAACAAGCAGCATTTTTACGATCACTTGGCTTAAACTTTACAGCCGCTAACGACCAAGGAGATGGGGCTACTTCAAACAAGTCTATGTATCTAGCTCGCAATGCGCTCTTCGATATACTGGCACGACCGGAGTCAATCATCGGTTCTAGTACGGTATTCGCTACTCGTTTGGTAAAGGCGATGGTCAATGATCCTCGCTGTTTTGATTCGGTAAAAAGAGAACATAGGCAATTTGTTACCGATCCACGCTCTCTTGTGCGCAACCCTGAAGCCCTCTTTATGCTAGACGATTTTCTAGCGACTCCTGAGGGAAAAGGTAAAGCGCATAGCCGAAAGCATATGGAACGATTGTGTGGTGGAGTAGTCTCTGGGCTCATGCATCGTGTTAGAGATGTGCATGAACCTGACAGCTATCCCGCGAAACTTGCGAGTGCGTACTTTGCGCTTGGTGAGCGGCAAATTGCTCAAATGCAGCAATCTGGTAGTCGTGTTCGTGGCCTTGAGCAAGAACATAACGTCCAGTTCATGCCGCAAATACTGGTGAGCGTCGCTCATCTTGTTGCAAAAAATTCGCCCGAAGAACTTGAACGATTCCATAAGAGTCCAGTACTCGCTGATTACTCGCTCGCCTTCGATTACCTCCTGCCGCTACTAGAAATTGAAAAGTTATGGCCCGAGATACAAGAACCAGCAACCATGGCAACCATTAAAAGAGCCTATTCTCAGCTGATCCACAAAATGGACGATATCTATAGCTAATGATGATACGGGTGGCCGGCGGTGATGGTGCTGGAGCGGTAGAGCGTTTCTAGCAGGACAACCATGGCCAGGTCGTGTGGGAATGTCAGGGCGGACATGCTCCAAAGGGTGTGGCAGCCGTTGATGACCTCGTTGGGTAAGCCATCTGGTCCACCAATGATAAAGCTGACTTCTCTGCCCTCCATGCTACGTTTTTGCAAAAAATCAGCCAGCGTCATACTACTCATTTGTGGTGCGTTAATAACTAGGCCAACTCGGTAGCTGCCTTCGGTTGCAGCCAGGATTGTCTTGGCGTCATTCTTTTTATCGGCAATATGGGTCACGCGCACGTCGTGCTGTTTTTTGAGGCGCTTTAGATATTCCGCCCAGCCTTTCTTAGCGTAGTCCAGCTTAGGCTTGCCGATGGTGACGATATGTAGCTTCATGCAATTAGTATAGCTTATGCTTTGATGATTACCTCGGGTAGTTCGTTCCAGCGGGTAGTCCAGCGCGGTAGTTGAATTTTGCGGATGGGTTGCCAGCTGTTGCCGAGGTCTTCGGCTGCCAGATATACCGTGCGTTTGCCGTAGCGCTGGTTGAGCTGGTCGAGGGCTTGCATACGCTGGGTGCTGGCGTCGTGATCGCTTGGCTTGACCGTGCCAAGCAGGTCTATCTGCAGAGATTTTTCAGGAATGAAATCATGCAGCCACACTCCTGCCCGGTGATATGAATAGTTAGGGTTGAATTGACGAGTTAATTCATCGACCAGAATACTGGTGATGAGCCCTGTGTCGGCGGTTGGAAACGGCAGGTCGATGTCGCGGCTGACCGCTTGATAGCCTGGTTTAAAACGACTGGTGGTCATAAAAAAGCTGGCTTTGCGGGCCAATTGCTTACTGGCTCGCAAACGTTGGGTGGTTTTAGCGGCAAAGGTCGCCAAGGCTCCTTCTAGCACATGCAGCTCGCTGGTGTCCTCGCCAAATGTTCGGGTGTTGGCAATGCTTTGGACTGGCTTACCAACGCGAACCAGGGGCAAACAAGCCGTGCCGTTCAGCTCCATGACCATTTGCCGACCATGAATACCCATCCAACTTTGGGCCAGCTGTGGGCGGGTCTGACTCAGCTTCCAGGCATTGGTGATGCCTTCGGCTTTGAGACGCGGGCTTAATCGCCTACCGACGCCCCAGACGTCGCTGATTGGTGTGCGTTCTAGGTACGGTTGTCGCTCTGTTTGGCTGAGTGTAGCGACATCAAGCACGCCGCCTAAGTCTGCTTCTTTTTTGGCCCGCTCACTGGATAGCTTGGCCAATGTTTTGCTGGGTGCAATGCCAATCGAGACGGGCATGCCGGTCCACTGCAGTAGCTTGGCGCGCACCATTTTGCCCCACGCGGTGTAGTCGTCTATCTGGAGAGCCGATAAATCCAGGAATGACTCGTCGACCGAGTAGATTTCGATATGTGGCGTAATGCTGGTGAGAATGCTGGTGATGCGCCGCGACATGTCGCCGTAGAGCTCAAAGTTGCCACTGAAAGACTGTACCTGGTGGTCTTTGAAGAACTGCCGCCATTTAAAAGCTGGCGCGCCCATCGGGATGCCTAAAGCTTTGGCTTCGTTGCTGCGCGCCACCACACAGCCGTCGTTACTAGATAGTGCTACAACCGGCTTGCCTTCTAGGTCTGGCCTAAAAACGCGCATGCAACTCACAAAAAAGTTATTACAGTCGATAAGAGCAAATACTGTGTCCTTGCTCATCCCGTTAGAACCTTTCTTATATTTTGTGGGTAGCTATGTATGGATTGGTCTCTATGAGAATGTTTGCTGTACATAGTGGTTCTAACGGGACTCATACGCGATACCTCCGAATATGGCTGGTAACGACGCCCCACGGTTGTACGTTAGCGGGTAGTTTACGGAAGCGGCTCAGGGTATATTCTTCTTCGTCCCACCACACCACTACGTCGTGGGGTTTAGGTTCGAGTGCTTTGTCTATCACGACGATGTCATCACCTACTCGCATCAGAAACGTACTGGCCGGATGTTTGATGAGTAGGGTTGATAGATCAAGTGAAATGATATTGCTATCAGTGGCGGCGTTGGGAAAACCGCGGTGTTCGGTGACACTTTCGGCATCATTCAAATAGGGAGAAGGCTCCATTACAAAAACTCCTGTTGAGAGGTTAATAAGAGGTGTTTGGTGTCGCTCGGATACATCCTCAACACGACAAGGGGCGTCTTTTGTAATAAAGCCTGTGAGTGGAAACGGCTAACCGAGTACTCACATCGCTGCTAGTAGTATAAGAAATCTATTTGAGCTTGTCGAGGACGCCGACGAGTTCTTTTGGTGTGAGTTCGGCTTTGATGATGTAGCCGTCGGCTTGGCGTTCGATAGCTTCGCGGACTTCTTCGCGTTGTTCCAGGTTGGTGGTGATCAGTACTTGAGCTTTGAGTTCAGGCGTTTGGGCTGGGTCCCGTAGAATCTTTAAGATATCAGTGCCAGAAATGCTCGGCACCATAATGTCCAACAAGATGATGTCGTATTGGTTGGTCTGGGCTTCTTTGAGGCCCTCGGCCCCATCAACTACCACTTTGACTTCGTAGCCAGTTTTGGTTAGGGCGCGGACATAGAGCTCACTAATAAAGTGTTCATCTTCGATACATAGAACTTTCTTGTGGTCGCTCATTTATTTCCTATACATTGAATGGTTTTTAATCCAGCCGTGGGCAGTACGTTCAATACCTTGATTATTGTTGGTTTTGAGCTCTTCTGCAAGTGTTTCGTATGGTTGGAGGGTAAAACCAAAGGTGCTGCCCTCGCCCTCGCGCGAATTAACCCAGATATTGCCGCCGTGCGCTGTGACGATAGCTTTAGATAAGTAGAGACCGAGGCCGGTACCACCAATTTGCGAACGATTGCGATGGTTGCGCTGAAACTTCTCGAACAGATGTGGCACGACAGTTTCTGGAATACCGACACCAAAGTCCTGGATGGTGGTTTCTATCATGCCGTCAGGCGTTTGGCGGACTTTGACAATAATTTTTGTGCTGTTGACGCTGTATTTGACGGCGTTATCAATCAAGTTAGCTAATACTTCATAGATGCTGACGCGGTCAGCCGCCACGGGCGGCAGGTTGGGCGCAATCTCCCATTCAACTACTTTTTGGTGGACCTGGATGCGCAGTTTGATGTCCTGGATGGTTTGCTTGACCAGTGTAGCCCAGTCTTCTTCGTTTAATCGCAGTGACAGTTGGTTTTCTTCGACACGTGCCACGTTCAAAATGTTATTCACAAATGCGGCTAGTTGTTCGGCCGAGGCATGCATTTTATGCATGAAGCTTTTCATCTCTGGGTCGAGTGTGTTGCCTAGTTCGTCTTCAAACACCTCAATGTAGCCACGCAACATGGTAAGCGGCGTACGCAGCTCGTGCACAGCTAAGGCGATGAAACCAAGGCCGTCATCATCCTGGTTATAGGCTTCGGTCCGGTCAAAGATGGCTACAATGGTCTCGATGCCTGCCGAACTGTCCTTACTGTAATACGCGGCCATGTCGAATTGTTTGTGACGATCGGGCTCGTTTGGCGGATTGAGTCGAACGCGTTGCCAGGTTGACTGACTAGTGACGCGGGTTTGACGACAACCTTCTAGCCAGCCATTCAGGGTGCTTTCTCCAGAAAAGTCTAAGCTCATAACGCTGGCCAGCTGTTGACCGATGACGGCCTCTTTTGTTCTGCCAACATACTTGAGAGAAGCGGCATTGGCAAACACAATCTCACCTTCGTTATTCATGGCAACAACCGGCACAGGCAGGTTAGCGCAGATAATCTCTAGAATGGGGTCAGCTGATGGTTTTTCTGGCGTCTGCGCTCGACTGGCAGCTTCATAGACTTGGAGCGCTAAGCTGTTGACGAGTTCTTGCCCGACTGTGTTACTGACTAGATTTGGTGGTGCATTGGAGTTCGTTTTGGGCGAAATATGCAGCACGGCTCGCCAGACCAGTCCCAGCGGCTTGAGTGTGTAATTCGTGACAACTCGTGAAATGACCAGAATGATAATGACGCTGATACCTAACAGCAGTAGACTGACGGCTGTGTCGCGTCCAGGAAATACCTGGCGCACTGCCCAACCCATCAAAATAACAAGAGAGGTACAGGCCAGCAACAAAACAAAAATGAAGGTTTGGACCTGGTTCTTTAGTTTATTAAAATGATCCATACCCCACCGTTTTCGGCTACTTGGCCGCGGACGTTATCGCACCTGCCCTATCTACGACAGTGATCCAGGTTAACCCCGGGTTTAGTTTGATGGGCTTTCCGGCGTCATCAGTAAATACAAATTGGGATTTCCGATCTTTCTTGGTCCAGGTGCCAGTTGTCTTAGTGCCGTCTTGGAAGACGGTCATAGCGCCACTACCTGTAGTTTGATACGTAGTATGATAGCCATCTCGCGCCAAGCCTTTTTTCATGACGAGCGCCACGACTACCTTAGGCGTGATTACCTTGCCGCTTTTTTCGTCTTTGTGAGTGGTTCCGCCCATTAGACGCTGGTATGAGTTAGTTTTGCCGTCATAGCGATATTCGACATTGTATAAGGCCGACGAAATCGCCAGATTAATCCTGACATCAGTTGGGGTGGCGACTTTCTTTTCTTTTTTGCGTTCAAAACTCTTGAACTCGCTTTTGGTGATTCCTCTAGCCTTCTTGGCGGCATCAAGATCCTTCATATTGGTATAGACGTTGTGTGGTGCATAGCGCTCAGGAATACGTCGGAAATACTGCGAGTTACTGAACTGGTCAAGATCCTTCACCTTTAGCTGTTTGATCTGCTGGAGTGCTTCTGGGCTACCGCCAACGTGTGCATAGGCTGCATCAAAACCGAGCACCCAGTCTAGGTAATATGGACGGGCACTTCTGACAGGACCAATGCGATCTGGCACGGATTCTTGGTAGAGTGCTAAGAATCGAGTGATGCCAGCTTCGGCAACCGCCTCATAAACAACGCCCGCTTGATGCAGGCCAGATTGTGGTCGCGCATCTGGACTGTTCTCTATCATGACCCCAGTTACTGGACGGTCATTGAGTGCTGGATCAATCTCAACCCCAGTTAACCGTGAGGCTTCTGTGGTTGGAGCGGCCTTTTGCTGGACAGCGGGAGCTACGTAGGTAGTTGGTGACTTTGCAAACAGTACTGAGTAGACAAAAAAGCCGATAATACTGCCGATGATGATGACTAGTGCTACGGCCAAAGCAATTTGCTTCTTCTTGGATAAGTGGCTTGGCCATATATGGAATGAGCGTTTCTTTTTTTGGTCTTTTTTGCCGAAGCGATCGATCGCCATATCGATTGGAATACCGCCACTCTCATCGTCAGTGGTAGTTTGGCTCGGCTGTCTGTCTGATTCTGGGGCGTTTTGTTTTGGTGGTTCTGTCGGTGTTGCCGAACCAGAGCCCTGGTTTTCATCTATCATAAGCGCTATTGTAGCAAGCTTTGTTGACAGTGGCTACCCCTGGCGTTTAGAACGCTGATAGTTGTTTGTCAATCCGACGAAGTACAGTTTCTTTGCCAAGCACATGCATTGACTCGGCCAGACCTGGGCTGGCAGGGTTTTGGGTGGTGGCGATTCTAATGAGGCTAAACAAGACTGCCGGTTTGTGACCAGTTGTCTCGAGTAGTTGGTTGAGCCGTGCTTGTAAGTCCTCTGTTCTGAAGTCACTACCCTCGAGTGAGGTTCGAGCTGATGTGAGCAGGGTTTTGAGCTCGCTTTGTTCGAGTTTTTTGAGTTGCTTGTGACCAGTGATTAACTCTGGATTAACTGGTAAATCAGTAAAGAAGAATGTGGAAAGTTCTGGTAACTCAGCAAAGAACTTGAGTCGTTCTTGGACAAGCCCAAGGACGGATTTCTTGTAGGTTTCATCGTAGTCTGCAGCTTGTTCGGGCCAAAAGTCAGCAACTTTAGTGTAGAGATCATCTACTGTTAGCTCGCGAATAAAGTGACCATTGGTCCAGAGCAATCGTCGTTCATCAAACTGTGCACCACTTTTGCCAACGCGCGACAGACTAAATTTTTCAATCAACTCATCTGTCGTGAAGACTTCTTGTTCGGTGCCATCATTCCATCCCAACGTAGCTAAAAAGCTGATCATAGTTTCTGGTAAGAATCCTTCGCGAATGTAGTCGAGCACGTCTTTGGCGCCATCTCGTTTAGACAGCTTTTTGCGTCCGTCGGGTCCCATCACAAATGGCAAAGTGGCTAGAACTGGTCGATCTATCCCTAAAGCTTCGTACAAGTTGAGGTAGTTCGGAACACTGGCGATGAATTCTTGGCTACGAATGGCATGCGTGATCTTCATCTCAGCATCATCGACGATGTGTGAGAAATTATAGGTTGGATAGCCGTCAGATTTGATCAGAATAAAATCGTCAATAACTTCTGGCCCGGTCGACAAGTCGCCCATTACTTCGTCATGCCATTGGTACGCTTTTGGCTCAGATTTAAAACGCAATGGTTGCGTGCCGTCCCACTTTGGTGGATTATCTGGACGGTGATTACGATACAAAAATGGTCGCTTTGCTGCCTGAGCCTGCTCACGAAAAGCTTGAACTTCTTCTGATGTGTATGGGTCGGCGTAGGCACGCCCAGCATCAATCAACTTTTGTGCCCACACTTTGTATGACTCGAGTCTTTCACTCTGACGATACGGCGCATACGGACCGTCAATGTCTGGACCTTCATCATAGTGCAGACCAAGCGCTTTAAAACTTTCGATTATATGTTCAGCGGCACCAGCCACTTCACGCTTTTTGTCGGTATCTTCTAGGCGCAATATGAACTGACCGCCAGTTTGCCGGGCGATCAGCCAAGCGAATAGTGCTGTGCGAATACCGCCAACGTGTAAGTAGCCAGTTGGGCTTGGCGCAAAACGAGTTCGAGCAGGTTTCATTAACGCTATTGTAGCTGATTTCACCCCTGATTAAAAGGTCTACAGACTTGAGGCAATGCGTAGCAGCTGGTCGCTGGACAGACTCGAGTCACCTTCGATTTGATACCAGACGCCACCACTCACCCAGGTTGCACTAGAGTTGTCGTATAGATAAATAGTCTTGCCGGCTTCTTGGTACTTTTGATACGGCTGGGTCTTTGTCTCAACAAAGTTAGACAATAACGATTCACTATTCCATGACGATGGACGCTGGCTAATCTGGAAGGCACGATCATCACTGTTGGAGGCAAAGTTGAGCGTCACCACACCAGGTCCTGCTTGTACCGGACCGTTCATGGCAAAACCGGTTGGTTGATAGCCGGGTAACTTGGCGTCAAAACCAGCTTTACTGGCAGCCATTCGGACGCTGATGTTGGGAACGTTTTGGTAGGCAAAGAAACCAACCAACAGCAAGACGGCCAGGCTAGCAGCAGCCGTGCTAATAAATTTGCTGCTCACACCTAACTTATGGGCAGCCTTATGGCGCCGTTTTTGTTTGGCTAGTTGCGGTTTGGTGTGGCTGGTGGCTTGCTCGAGTGCTTTGGCAATATGTGCATCAGCCGCACTTGGGGTCCGTTTTTGTGCGACAGGCTTGTGTGCCGGCATGGGCTGAGAGGTCGTCAGCTTGGGCGCATGGTGCGGAGGTGCTGGTGTAACTGGTACGTGCTCGACTTTTTTGGTGACTGTTGGCTTGGCAGCCACAGATCCAAACCGACTAATGAGCGGGCTTTTAGAAATCGTAGCGGCTTGCTTGAGACGCTTCTGGCGGGTCTCGGCCGGTACGCTAACAGTGGTACTGTCTATGGTCGCAGAAATACCGCTTATGACGGCGGATACTTTGTGTGGCTTAGCAACAACATGCCGCATAAGTGTCTTGGTACCCTGTGGTTTACGAGCTGCATGGTGTGGACTGTGTTGTTTTGGTGCTGTAGCCTTTGGTTTTGGATGATGAGCCGTGGCAGGATGAATTGTCTGAGCTTGCGGCGCACGCACAAAACCATCCATGTTTGTGCCCTTGTGCTTGACATGACTAACGGTTGGTTGAGATGTTTTAGGCGTAGCCGGAGCCAGCTCTTTACCGGTGACGGCATCGTATTTCTTACCGTTCAGTTCAACTACTGATTTTGTCATTCGACCGGTCTACCCTCTTTTTATAACGCTTATCGTTTTATTTGACTGAAGGTATCTTACCGCTGAGCGGTCTATCCTGCAAGTCTAAAAAGCACGTGGTATAGGGTGACGATATCCCTATGGCATGGTATAAATGGTAGAGCATGGATTTTCTTGACCCAGCCAAAAAACGCAAAAACGGCATAAAACTTATCATCGGCTATATCTTAGTAGGTATCGGTATCCTGTTGGCTGCAGTAATTCTAATCTCTTTGGCATATGGCTATACGCTTGACCGAAAAACTGGCAATGTCATCCAGAACGGCATTGTCTTTGTGGCATCCAAACCATCTGGCGCCACTATCTTCTTTGGTAGTGATCAATATAAAGACACTACAGATACACGAGCAGTCTTGCCAAGCGACGATTATCGTTTGGTACTCACCCGCGAGGGATACCGCAACTGGGAGCGTGATTTCTTTTTAGCAGGAGGTGGCATCGAGCGATTTGTCTATCCGTTGCTGTTCCCTAAAGAGATCAAAACAACGCCAGTAGACACCTACAAGGTTGCACCAGTGCTCTCGACCCAAAGTCCCGATCGCCGCTGGCTGCTGACGCAAGACACGGCTGCAATAGCGCAGTTTGAATTGTATGATCTCAACCAAGATGCTCCAGTTGCCCGCGCAATTACCGTGCCACCGACACTGCTGACTGGAAAAACGCGTTCGTTCAAGCTAGTAGAGTGGTCAAATAATAATCGCCACGTTCTTCTGAATCACATCAGCGATAAAGGCAGTGAGTTTATCCTGATTGACCGTGAAAAGCCGGCCGAATCAATTAACGTCACCACGCTGACCAAAGCCACCTTTACAAGCATGACGCTAAAGGACAAACGCTTCGATGAGTGGTACTTGCACGACAACAAGACGCTGCAGTTGTCGTCCGCAACGAGATCACGCCCTCAACCAACCGTTATTATCAATCAAGTGGCCGACTATAAAACACATGGTACGAACGTGATTGTGTATGTGACTACCGACAAAGCACCAAAAGGCAAAGCACGTGTACAAATCTGGGACCAGGGACAGACTGACCTACTGCGTGAAGTGGCCGTCAGTAAACGCTATTTGCTGGATGTAGCCCGCTTTGATAATCGATGGTACTTCGCCGTAGGCGCTGCTTCTGATGGCAAGGTGTACATTTATGAAGAACCTTTCAGTGCTATCCGGGCCAAGCCGCAACGGGCTTTGGTGCCGGCTACTATTATGCGTCTCAAGGACCCAGAGTTTGTGAGCTTCTCGCAAAATACTCGATTTGTTTCTGTTCAGGCGCGAGGACAATTTGCGGTCTACGACGCCGAGACCAAACGTGCCTATCGGTATGATACTGAGCTTGACTTTAAGCCTGGTCAAAAGGCTGTTTGGATGGATGGTCACCGGCTGACAGGCGTGATCGGTGATGACGTTGTGGTGTTTGATTTTGACGGCATCAACAAACAAGTTCTTACCAGTTCTGTACCTGGTCTTTTGCCTTACTTCAGCGCCAACTATGAAAACCTGTATACCATCGCACTCAAGGCGAATTCTAAAGAAGCTGATCTCATAAAAGGTAACCTGCTCGTCCAGTAACGTATCTATTCTTCGTCGCTACTGCCAGTTAGCCAGTTGGTAATGCGACTCCAAAGTGTCGGTGAATTACCAGGTACTATCTCGGCCGTTTCTGCTGTAGGTGCGGCGCTGCTAGCCTTGTTATTGGCTGGGTCGGGAGTCACTTGTTCGGCAACCACAATCAGACGATTAATGGAGGTACCAGGCGGGTCACATGTGATCAGTGTGAGCGTGGACGGTTTACTGGCTGCACCGAGTACAGACACGTCGGTAGGTTTAACGATTTTCTTTTCGTAGACCTTGTACACATAACGCTTGCCGTCTTTTGTGAGGACGATCGTGTCGCCTGGCTCAAGCTGTTTGAGCAGCACAAATGCAAACTTGTACTTACCTTGGTTGAGGATATTATTGCTTGAATGACCAACGATAACGGCGTTACCTTTCTCGCCAGGATTTGGAGTGGTTGCGTAGTGCACCACGCCACGTTCGAGAGCATTTTGTAACGCTTCTTCTTTGGTGCTCGGTTCGTCGTACACCACAGGGATTTCAACGTTAATCTTAGGAATGATTATCTCGTCCTCATTGCCGACGGCGGCACTTGATGGGTCAAGAATAATAGGCGTGTTGCTGACGGCTTTGCTTGGGGTAATAAATGGCGCAATAAAGCGTTCGTTGAAAAAACCAAACAGCATAATTAACAGCACAATTGCGCCCATTCCAAAGCCAAATAGTAGCGATTGTACATGTTGTTTCTTGGATAGCTTGGTGCTGCTGGTAGCCTTGCGAGCTATACGGTCCTTGAGTTCGCCAACTGTGGTTGCTTGGCTCGCCAGACGCTTCTTACCGTAGCTTTTAGGCTGTGCGGGGGCTTTGTGATGCAGCATTGGCGCGACTGGTTGCCCGGCAGGATGGTGAGAGGTTTGGGCTGTTTGAGACACAGCATTGTGCGCTGAATAGAACTCTTGCCACACTTGGTGCTTATCTTCGTCTGACAGCTGCTGATAGTACTCGTGCCAGGCAGTCTGTATGTCAGCTAGTGATTTACCCGACGTAGTTAGCTCGTGCATAAAGCGTTGATGCTTGGAGCGGTGTTCGGTTGTCTCGGCTACTTTGACCTCTTCTTTAGCATCTGGCTCAACTTTATAGATACCGGCAATTTTTTGTCGGATTACGTCAGCTGCGAGTTCATTGTCCTGCGAGGTATTGTGATTAGGTGGATTTGAATTAGTCATGTGAATGAATCATCTTTTCGATGTACCTCAAGTATAGTACAATAACCCCTGTATTTATAGAGTAACGTTAATGGTAATTACGGCGAGTGGCGGGTCTCGTGCAAAGCACAGCCAGAAAACAATTGTATACGCGCTGCGTGGATCGTCCGTGATGACGCTAAACTAACCTTTACATCTAGATTACTTAACCGCGGGCGAGTGGCGGAACTGGTATACGCGCACGACTCAAAATCGTGTTCCTTACGGATTGAGGGTTCGATTCCCTCCTCGCCCACCAAGAATGAAACCTTGCTCAAACGAGTAAGGTTTTTTTCTTGGCTGATGCAAGGCTGGGGATCGAACGGGAATGCGTTGAAGCGCATTCCCCGGCACCCTTTAGCCGGCCAACTCATGCCTGATGGCATGTTGGTCGGTGGCTCACTTGAGTGAGCCAGGCGATTCCCTCCTCGCCCACCAATCTAAAAACCGGCATCCATGCCGGTTTTTAGATTGGTGATTGAAGCGAATCGAACCCATCCGGCTTATGCGCGGTCCCACTTCATCACGGACTAGCCAGTATACTATTTACGAAATTAGTACATTGTGCCACTATGTTGTTTATGAATCACAATACATGCACCAGAATGCCACGTATCAGCGATCCTGAAGCGTTTACTGGCATGCAAGATCCTAAGCTCATTTTGACTGACGATCATCCCCTATGGTCAAATCTAAGACTACCAGTACCGCAGTGGGTTGTGGAGGAGCGCGAAGGTCCATCTGTTGATGTGTCGAGCATACCAGACCTGCATGTACATCCTCACCCAATGGCCTCCCGCGTACTTCAGGCATTGAACAGTCTCGGCGCATTCGATCAGTAAACTAAAGAAGTTGTGAGTGCTTCAAACGGCTTTTGAGGATGCTGGATGAGCCATACGCTGGCAGCGCTAGCCGTTTGCAATCGCCATATTTCTGTCTCATGCGCCGTTGTACTCACCTGTCCACTGACGGCAACGAAGATTTTACCAAGGTGCTGAACTACAATATTGCATTTGTAGTCGAGCGTGAAGTCATGAAGCCAATCCACCAACTGCATGACATCCATCTGGAAGCGTACCGGCTGCGGATACCTATTGTTTTTAGCCAGTTGCTGGAGCTGGCTGAGTGAAATAACAAGTGTGGTGTTGGCTCGAGCTAGAACCGTACTAGGATGAGCGTAAAAGTAATCGGCTGCGTCTCGCGTGATTATCAAGGTTCCGCTATATTTGCTGACAAACGATTCTAGCAGTACTGCGGTTTCGCTATTGCGCCCTAACTCGCCTGTTAATAGTACACCGTCAGACCACATAGCGTGTTCTAATAGTTCTGCTAAAGCAGCTTTTGCGAGGCTGCCGCTGGGTGTGCTTGGTAAAAAGAAGGCGTTTTCTAAGAACGTGCCAACAGTCTTTTGCAAACTATCCGGTAACGCTACCCGCACTGTGCCGATGCCTGCTTTGGTGGCGGCTTGATAGGCCTCGGCTGATGCAGAAAAGCCGTGACTATTGCCGCCCACAATCAGTAATTTGCCGGCCGCATGTTTAGTTTCTGGTTTGCTCCATATGAGGTCCGGAAAAAGTGGTTCGGTCCCCTGTTTATGCCAGTATGTACGTTCCATCGTGCGGCTCCAGTTCATAGATCATGTTTTTTCGTTCGACTACAACTTTCCAGCCAGCTTGCTTGGCTTTAGAAAAAAGTTGCTTGTCAGGATTAAAGGCGATTGGGTTTGTAACCATCTCGAGCATAGCCGCGTCACTGTCGCTATCGCCCACTGCGTAGCTATCTTCGTGGCTCAAATGGTGTTTGTCAATCAGCGCTTGCAGATGTTTGCGCTTATCAAAACTGGCTATCTCGACTTTGCCCGTGAACGTGTCATCTTTGCGCTGATAGGTAGAGCCGATGTAATCGTCAAAATCGTACTCTGAAGCAATCTGTTCTACCAGTTCGTTATGTGAACCAGAAATGGCGAGTAGCATGTAGCCTTTGGCTTTCAAATCTTTTGCGAGGTCTCTTGTATAGGTGTAGCTTTGCGTTTTGTACTCGTGGATGATCTCTTTGACGGTTGTATCAAAATCACTCGGCTTGAGGGTTGGCAAAGCTGTGTCATAAATTGAGATCAAGGCCCGTTCGTAGACATGAAAAGCAGCTTCATCTTCACGACGTTTCCAGCGCATACGTGCCTCGTGCAGGCGCTCTTTGGCATCGGTCCCCAGCAGACCCTTTTTAGCCAGCCGATCAACCACCGCATGGTACAGTTGCCAACGAATCAGCGTTCCGTCGATATCAAACACCGCAAACTTCTTC
Source organism: uncultured Candidatus Saccharibacteria bacterium (assembly GCA_964510235.1). Lineage (GTDB taxonomy): Bacteria > Patescibacteriota > Saccharimonadia > Saccharimonadales > CAYUUR01 > CAYUUR01. Next base: position 19,888 of record CAZEBF010000006.1, read on the forward strand.
ATGTTCATATTCTAGCAGGTGTACTCAGATGACGGCGATTAATCGCCAAGCGTGATGCTGACCGGGCAGTGGTCTGAGCCCATGACATCGGCGTGGATGTTAGCTGCGGTGATTTTGTCGACTATAGATTTACTGGCGAGCCAGTAGTCAATGCGCCAACCAACGTTGCGGGCACGAGCATTTGCCCAGTGTGTCCACCAGGTGTAGGCCTCTGTCTTGTCTGGGTAAAACTTACGGAAGGTATCTACAAAGCCGGCTTTCAAAAAATTACTGAAGCCTTCGCGTTCCTCGTCTGTAAAACCGTGCTTGCCAACATTTGGTTTGGGATTGGCTAGGTCAATTTCTTGGTGGGCTACATTAAGGTCGCCGCAAAATAGCACTGGCTTGGTTTCTTCCAGTCTTTTCATGTAAGCCAAGAACGCTGGGTCCCAGTGTTTGTGTCGTAGCTCCACTCGCGACAGATCCCCTTTACTGTTTGGTGTGTACACGGTGGCTACAATAAAATCTTCAAACTCGGCCGCCATGACTCTACCTTCTTGGTTTGGATCGCCGTAGGTATCGCCCGTTAGTTTGAACTGCTTGATGATGTCTTCTGGAAAGCCGTTGGTGACACTAATCGGCTTAACTTTAGAATAAATCGCCGTACCACTGTAGCCTTTTTTGACTGCTGAATACCAATATTCTGTATATTCGGGTAGGTCGACTTCAGCTTGTCCTGGCTGTGCCTTGGTTTCTTGCAAGCACAGAATGTCCGGGTCATGCTCTTTAATAAACTGTTGAAAAGCACCTTTATTGAGCACAGCACGAATGCCATTAACGTTCCATGAGTAGAGTTTCATGATTGTTAGTATAGCACTAGAAAACTATTTGAAACGGCGGAGAAGGTCGGCAGCGTCTTGTGGTTTGAGGTCGCCGTTGCCGGTTGGCTCTTTGGTCTTGAAAGACTCAAGAATCTGTCGGTATGATTTTGTTAGTGACTTTGAAGCATTGATAAGAGGACTTGGCAAAGGCTTAGCTGTTGGCTTGGTTGGAGTGGTCTTGAGGTTGTATACATTCATGCCCTGAATTGGGTCTGTTTGCCACTCGGTCATTAGACGATCTCCACGCTTGGGCGGAACAGTTCACCCTGACCAATTCCCTGCAACTCATCAAGGGTGTAGTGGTAGGCACCACTCATCAATCGAACTGACCAAGCTTGGCCAGTTACGTCTTTAAGCAGCCATAGCCAGTTGCTGTCGCGTTTTCCCGTGTGTGTGAGCGCATAGATTGCATATTCACGTGAGCCAAGCGCGCGGCTGTCTAGTCCGTTTATCACGTATGTTTTATCGGCAAGTATCTCGGCGGCTGAGCCAAAGTCGAGACCATCAAGCCCGTCATAGACAGCCAGTAGCTTCCAGTCGGTTTGACGAGTGCGTGGTTGTGTTGAGTCAAACTGGTCGCTGTAACGGATATGCCCCTGCATTAGCCGGTCATGCGCCAGCTCTTTGTCGCCGTACACTTTGGTCGGTGGAACGAGGACAAGTCTAAAAACTTCTGGAGACACGCCGAGTTCTTGTGCTAGTTGCTCAATAACTACCAGGCCAGACTTGATCTTCTTGATTAGTTTGGTGCGGGCTGGAATCGCGACTTCACGTGCCGCCCACTCAACTTTGAGAAGCTCGTATTGGCTGTCGGCCGAAGCAGTAGTCTGGCTAGTGGCCGCTCGTAGTGCTGCTGGATAGTCGTTGTCGCCCGAAAAGAGTACTTGGCGTTGTTTGTATAGATCAAAAAGCGATGATTGGAGTTCACTAATTTGCTGATCGAGCTGTTCGAGCTTGCGCTTCTTTGGCATATCTATAAACCTACGCTACGAGCTGATTACTACGAGTCGCTTCGATAGGCGCTGTCTGGCGGGGTCGAAGTTGAGTGCCAAAGTGCTCTTCTATGGCTGCAAGGTGCTTGGCGGCTTGGTCGCTAACAGCAATCAGGCGCTGAGCATCGTCTGCAATACGAGCTGTTTCGGTAACTGCTGCAGCTAAACGGTGCTGTAGGTCACTGCGGTAAGCGTTTAAGGTTGGTGAGCTAATTGTCTCACCTTGTTCGGCAACAATTTCTGCCAGGATCTGGAGGGTTGGAGCAATTTCCTTGAGGACGGCATCCATCTCGCGAATACGAGCGTTAATGCGTTGTGCGGCCTGCTTTTCAATTTTGTAGACAATCATACGAACTCCTTGTGATATAGCGCTATAGTAGCACCAAGTATCACAATAGTAAAGTAGGTTGCCTAGTAACTAAATAGTATCTTACTGGCAGTTAACAAGGCTTTGTACAGAAGGAACTTGTTTTTCCCAGGCTGTTCGCGCCTTGTTGTAGTCGAGCGGTTTGTTCGGATAGTCTTCTGCGGCTGGCGGAAAGCCGGTAAAGCCGCCACGTGGAATGATGATGCCACTGCCTGACTGAGTAAAGGTTGGCGCGTTGGCCTGGTTGCTCATACCGAATACCAAGAGCTTCTCGTTGGCAGCCATGACTCTACCCTTAGGAAGCTTGTCGGCAGCAATCGCAGTAACTTCATTGTTCCACCAAACATTACCTTGCTTGGTTGGTGTGTCTACACTGCCTGACCAGACGTATTCGTAGGCCTTCTTGCTGGTAGCATAACTTTGCATTGCGTAACCGCCCACATAGACTTGCGGGTTCGGTAGATTGGTGGAAAGCGGATTGCCTGATGCGTCACGTTTAGTTAGTTGGAGTGACTTCTCTTTTGAGGCAACTACAATGACTGAGTACTTGCCTGCACTAGCCGGCTTCTTACAGGCAACAATCTTCATACCTGAGTTAGCGCCAATTTGCGGTACGGTTGTCCAGCGGTTGGCCTTTGCTTTTAGGTCTGCAGTTTGCATCCGACTGTAGACAAACATACCGACCACGAGTGCGACGGTAATAATCACCAGCACAATTAGAATTTGCATTGGCTTGGACTGGTTACGCAGGTTGGCTTTCTTGTGACCACCCTGACGGACAGATGATTTTACTGGAGCTTTTTTACGTTTGTTTGTTTTGGTTGGCATAGTTTTCCTTGATTTTTTAAAGGTTATGCTTACATCTTAGGCTTATCTGGAAACAGTGTCAAATTCTGGGGAAGTTTGGTTGGCGGAGAGAGAGCGATAATGCACAGCTGTATCCGTGCTCGGAACAAGTTCCTGCGCGCGGACTTGTTGACCGAACCTGGCTCGAATCCCCCTTTTCTTCTGCAAAAAGAAAACTGGCCACGCGCTGGGCATGACCAGTTCTCTCCTGGCGGAGAGAGAGGGATTCGAACCCTCGATAGAGTTGCCCCTATACACGCTTTCCAAGCGTGCTCCTTCAGCCACTCGGACACCTCTCCGTTGACGGGTATTATACTGAAAAGGCACAGATATCACACAAAAATGATAAAATGTTATCCCTTATGCTTGTGTCCAGAGATACAACAGGGATAGAATGAATGCAGCAAATCAATACAAACGGAGCAGCAACGCCAGTGTCACTAATCCAGCTCAATGATGTCAGTAAACTCTATGGTCTTGGCGATGCCACGACTGTCGCACTCGAAGAGGTTAATCTGACAATCGAGAAAGGCGAGTTTGTGGCAGTGATGGGCCCAAGTGGGTGTGGTAAATCGACGCTTATGAACATCATTGGCTTGCTTGATCAGCCGAGTCATGGCAGCTACGGACTGAGCGGCCGATCTGTCGCCAAACTACGCAATACGCAACGGGCCAAAGTTCGTCGCGACAAAATCGGCTTTATCTTCCAGTCATTTAACCTATTACCTCGCCTAGTCGTATTAGAAAACGTTGCTTTGCCATTGGCCTACCGTGGTATGTCGCAAACACGTCGACTTAAGCGCGCCAGTATGCTGTTAGCACAAGTCGGCCTGCAGGACCGCGAGTATTATTTCCCTAAGCAGCTGAGTGGTGGTCAGGCTCAGCAAGTTGCTATCGCCCGTGCCCTTATTAATAATCCCGAGATTATTATCGCTGATGAACCAACCGGTAACCTAGACAGTGCCTCAAGCCGTGTTGTAATGGAGTTACTGAGCGAAATTCACCAGAATGGTAACACGGTGCTCATGGTGACACACAACCCCGAGCTAACTCGCTACGCGACCCGGGTGGTCTACATGCATGACGGTATGATTGTACACGATGAACAAAAGCAGATTGGTACTATCCCAGCTCGTGCCAAGAAGATAATCTTTGGCCAGCACAACAAAACCGAAGAAGATGATCTGGCGGGCGTGTCAGCACTCATGAAGACAATTCCAGGCAAGGACAGCCTCAAAAAAGCTGTCAAAAAGCGGCGTACCCGCAAACCAGCCAAACGTCACACCGTTTCATCACGAAAGGCCAAAAAGTAATGTTTAGGGGTAACGTCAAAATGGCCTGGGCTTCCATTAGGGCAGCGCGTTGGCGTAGCTTCCTGACTATGCTGGGCATTATTATCGGTGTCGTATCGGTAGTGACAATCGTTAGTTTAGGTGAAGGCGTCAAGCTGCAAGTTGCCAAGCAGATTAAGAGCACAGGCGAAAACATCGTGACAGTTATTCCGGGCAATATCGAGGCGAATACGTCTTCAGTGACATCCGGCGGCATTGGCGCACGTGGCACTCAGGCGTTGAGTGATCGTGACTACGCTATTGTCGACCAGACTGACGGTATCGCTCAAGCTGTGCCATTTAGTACCGTTAGCGGCGTGCCACAGGTTGAGGACGTCTCATATCCACAAGCCTCGGTATTTGGCACCAATCAAGATATGGCCGATGTCTTGCAGCTTAAAGTTGAGTTTGGCGTCTTCTTTTCTGATGCAGAACAAAACCGACAAGTTGCAGTCATTGGCAAGCGCGTGGCAGAACGATTATTCCAAGAGAATGTGCCAACAGGCAGGACTTTGACGGTCCGTGGTGAAGATTTTATTGTCCGCGGCGTTCTCGAAGAATCGAAGACTAGTCCGTTTAGTACCTCGCCAAATTACAACGAAGCGATACTCATCCCCTACCCGGTGGCGGCACGTCTCAACAATGGTGTTGCGCCAATCTATCAGATTGTTGCCAAGCCTGACGCAGGCGTTACGCCCGAGCAAGCCAAGGCGGCAATCAGTGAGCGCCTTTACTTCGCCCACGGTAATCAAGAAGACGTGACTGTGCTGACTCAAGATGACCTGCTTAGTTCCAATAATGATGTTCTATCGCTCCTAACTCAGCTGATTACGGCAGTGGCGGCCGTGTCGTTGCTAGTCGGCGGCATCGGTATCATGAACATCATGTTGGTTGCAGTCAGTGAACGCACCAATGAGATCGGTATACGAAAAGCTGTCGGTGCTACTAATTCTCAAATACTTGGCCAATTCTTGGTAGAAGCTGTAGTGTTGAGTTTTGCAGGCGGCATCTTGGGAATAATTGCGGCCGTTGCCGTTAATATGTTGATTAGGATTCTGACGAGTCTACAACCAGCACTTTCATTGCCGGTCATCGGTTTATCGGTTGCTGTATCTGTTTTGGTTGGTGTTGTCTTTGGTATCGCACCAGCAGTCAAGGCTGCACGCAAGCACCCGATTGATGCTTTACGACAAATGTAGGCACGTCTGCTCAGTACTTCACCTACCCCTGATAAACAAAGTACCTCGCTCCGGGTGCAGAAGCGAGGTATCTTGGCGGCAAGCAAGTGTGCCACAACTATAGATAATACTACGTGGTAGCAAAAAAGCAAACGCAATTAGTCATTGTATTTCCCCTGTAAAACAGATAGGCTGTAGCCATATGGAAAGTTTGAGGAAGTCATGGAAGCGGTTGCCTGCGAAGGTTCGTCAAACCATCGTTTTAATCATAGGCATGTCATTAGTCATACTGGCGCCGTTTACTGGCGTATTGCCTGGTCCAGGTGGCATCCCAATATTCCTGCTTGGTGTAGCCATACTAGCGACCGAATTCCACTGGGCAGCTCGTTTACGCGATTACTTCCTATTACAGATTGAACGACTCAGCGCTCATTATCGTAAGCATCGCACGCTGGGCAACGTCTTGATTGCACTTATCATCGCTGGTTGCGGCACTATGATGTTTGTACTGTACACGCGCGTTCTCTAAGCCAAACAAAAGACCCGCCTACTTAATTGCAGACGGGTCAATTGGTGCTATCTTAAGGGGAATTACTTAAGACGGCGTTGGCGGATGTTGTGTACAACACCAGCGAGCGTACCAGATACAAGTACAGGAGCGATAAGGCTCGCAGCACCAGTTACTGGCAGTGCTTCAGGAGCAGCAGGGGTGGTTTTAGTGACAGGTGTCGCAGGCTTTTTAGGCTCTGGGCACTTCTCGCCACCAGTCTTCCAGTCAATCAGACGAGCTGATTCACCAGTAGCTGCGTAGTCAGCTGAACCGTTTACGTTAGTAGGGTTAGTACCACGGAGCAGGTCAGCCTGGTAGAAACGGACAATGTTCTTGTCGGTCTCACATACTGGCAACTGAACAGTAACCTCGTGGATACCTACAGCGTATTTGCCAGTTTTGAAGTTGTAAAGCTTCTGTTCGTTGAGGGGCAAACCAGTTTTACTTGGCGCCTCCCAAGCAGCAAAAGTTACATCTTGCATACAGTCAGCGTCACCTTTAACTGCGAACTTAACGCTTGCAGTGGTACCGTTTACTGTAATGTTCTTCTGGGTGTGGTCACCGCCAACGGCGCCGACGCTACACTCAGCAGCTTGTGTGTTTACCGCAGGGATAACAGCTACGATAGAAGCAGCAGTTACTACACCAGCGATTACAAAATTTCGAATCTTCATTATTATTATTCCCTTTCCACCCCCATATAGGGGATTGACTACATATTAGCATAAACATGTCACATTGTCAATAAACTTTAGCAATATGACTTTAGTGGATGATAATCCGTTTGAGCCCCTCCTGAACCGACTGGTTAACTTGGATCACGGTTGGCTGCTGCCAATACCAGGTTGTATCTGCTCGAATTAGCCAGCCCAAGATGCCGCCGCTATAGATGTATAGCCCACCGAAAGCTATCAAAAGCAGCGCACGTGCTCTTTCCTGCCGAACAACCCAGGCATACGATTGCAGCACGATAACGAGCGCCAATGGCAATAGTGGCAAGAAGTATCGTGCCTGGATGGCCTGGGCCGCTGCCAGCTCTTGATAGACACTCAAGTTAAAGAACCAGACTACAGCTGCGTAACCTACCACTATCAATACGGCATACCGATAGAACGGTTGTTTCCATAATCGTTTAATAGAGGTAGTGACCACTACAAGAGATGTTATAGACAAAAGTGATGCCAGAACAATTGGTAACGGCAGTAGTGCTTTTAAGACAATTGGACCAAAGGGCTCCTGCGGCGAAACGACCAGTGTGGGCGTGTGGCTAAAGACTGCGAAGAAGCCGCGCATGATCTTACTTACCCAATGTTGGGTGTAGCTGATTGGGTTCCCATACGGTAGCTTCTCTGGCGGATTGAGCTTGTTCTGGTAGTTTCGAAACCAGGGCATGTTGTCCGAACAGACCTCTATTGATTGGATCTTCTCGCATGACGGGCTGTAATCGCCGTACTGTAGCTGATTGACAACGTAGCGTTCACTAAACATACCAACAGATAGAATTAGTAACGCCGCCATGCCAAAGCGCCAGGCCAGCTTCTGTGCCAAAAACGATTTCCAGAGTTGCGACGGTAATGATATACGGTAGCGCCAGATGAGCACGAAAAGAGCATATAAACCAACCAAACCGATAATTGGCAGGAATGTCTCCTTAATAAGACAGCCGAGCAGACCGAGGATTATCAAATACAACAGGCTACGGATGTCTGGTTTACGGCTTTGAATAATCTGATAGCCAAGAATCAGGGCAAGTGGCGCTAAGATCATCACGCTGTTGTCATAGTTAATGTGGGCTGCCAAGAATGGCACAATAGGTGTTACAACAAAAAACAGGAGTGCAACGTGGATAATTTTGCGCGAGACGTTTGCTTTAAGAAGTAAATGGCGAATCAGCACAATACCGAGGGCAAACATAATGATGTTGATCAGCCTGAGGGCAATAATCTGGCCTTCTTCGCTTGGGATAACCTGTTCAATTAGTTTAAACGGCCAGCTCATCAGGTAATGGTAAAGATAGGATGGCAAACGCGTAATGTCGCCGTAGATGCTAGCTTCTGGCGGCTGGATGCTAATGAATGGCGACCATTGTTGGGCGTACAACTTTATGATACCGAAGTGGAAGTACTCATCAAACGGTAATGGATAGATGGCGCTCAGGGCTAGCCAGGTCGAATTGAGCACAAAAATCACCAAAATGACTGCAAAGGCTTGGGTTGTTCCCAACCACGCCAGTAAAGTAGTACTAACCCGCTCCATTCGTGTCCTCAACATTGGTCTCTAGTATAACTGGTTTTATTACTTGCTACTACTGCTATGGCCGACCGTTTGATAGTTTTCGTTGGCGACGAATACGGCGACGTTCCCGTTCGCTCAAACCACCCCAAATGCCAAACTTTTCACCATTTGCTAGTGCAAATTCCGCACAATCATCCCGAACCACACAGGCCTGACATACCGCTTTAGCCTCTTTGGTGCTGGCGCCTCTCTCTGGAAAGAACAGATCAGGGTCAACACCTAGACAATTGGATAGTTTTTTCCATCCCAAGGTATCGTCGTCACCTGATGATGCATGAGATTGGCGGGCTGCCGTCGATTCAGTCTGAATCTGTTTGATAGTCGAGATGTTGTTATCGAGTGATCCGCTTAGAAATGCATCAAGTACAGCTTGATCCTCTGCCACTCTGGCTTCAGCAAGTCTTTGCGATTCTCTCTGGTGTCGCTCTTGCGCAACTTCTCGGCTGGTTGGTCCTGACGGCAAAGCGAGTGGTTCACTGTCATGGCGCATTGATGGCATGGCTGTCTTGCTAATTGGCCCTAACTGCACGATTGGCGTTCGGTTTACTGCGCTGACTCTCCTAACGATTTGCTTACTAACCCTCTGCGGTTGTGCTCTTTGCTGACGATTGCGTTCTATCCTGTCGGCACGCAGACGACTTCGCTCTTCTTCATCTTGAACTTCTGGCTCGTCCAGATCAGTATGCTCTGTTGGGTTCGAGTCGTCACTGACGTCGCTTTCAGAATCATCAATTGGTATCGCTGGTTCAACCAGAGAAAGTTGCCTGTTTGGGTTTGGCCTGGCTGCGAGTGAAACCGGAACAATGTAGGGGTTAGTCATGTAGGCACGAGCTTTGGTTCTGCGACCGTTATCCGAGAACAGTGGAAAATCAAACGTAGATTGTACTAAGTCGCCTAGATGGGTAGCTACAATTCGAAAACGTCTGTGATCCACGTTGTTGGCGCTCATAACGTCGCCGACGTCCCGGCGGTGGAACCAGCCCTGGCCTAACATTCGTATAAAGCAATTAAAAACGACAAGCTCTTCTGGCGTGCCGATCTCTAGTTCTTTGCCCTTGTGGCTGATTGTGCTGGCTTTGCTATCAACATACAGTTGCCGAGTGTGGCAGGTTGGTGGCAGATTCCGGCCGATTAGCGGTGGTTCTATCAATTCTTCAGAGTAGCGATCGGTTGGAAGCAGACTTTCGTAGTAGCCTGGCTCGTCAAAATTGACTACAACCGCAGGTGGCAGGACGGCCGATAAATCGGCGCCTCTCAACTCATTTCTGTCGTACATGGCCTCCATTGGCTTCTAGTATGTACATTTGTAGTCGACTAGACAAGTACTTGTTTTTATTACTACGCTTGGTCAATGCTTATGGTTTAGAAGAATGACTCTTGGGTAGGGATTGCTTGCGGATCAGTGAACAGACGGTCCTCAGATGGTTCCTCGGTAGTTGCAGGTGCCTTTGGTCGCGGCTGGCGTCTGCCGCCAAGCACTTTGGGGAAGATACGTGGCGCCTCGATTTCTCCAGTGGTTTTACCAGTGATGAAATGCACGTCCTCGCGGCCTGTTATACAGACCCGGCAGACAGTACAGGCTCCCTGAACGCGGTTACCGTCTGGATTATTACGAGCTTTTTTGGGCATCAGTTCCATCTCGCCAGCTGTTTCAGGACATATGAAGCCTTCTCCACCGCTGAGGTTCATAGTATCGACGGTTGTTTCGCCGCAATAGGCTGCACTGATCTGGTCTCCATATTCGCTCATGACTTCATCCGCCCTATCTTTGTTGAACCAATCAACACTGAGGTACAGTGCAAGATTACCGATCCCAGCTAGCATTGGAATGGCGTCAACTGGATTCTCTCCCCAACCAAACGATCGGGTAAATAGCCAGAATGACACATCCTTGTTGTCGTCGTTTTGCATCAGTGCTGCCAACGCTTCAGTGTAATTCTCGTTAAAAATATCGCCGTTCCAGTGCGGACGAAAGATCAGCTGGCTCTTTTTGCCGCCCATACGGTCCACGCGCCTGCGCCACTGTGCCACCGCCGGTGCCATTACATCAAGCATTCGTCCCGGTGTCTCTGCGCTGACCAGTAGGTCCATATTGCGTTCCATCTTGAGACGCACAGGGTCCCATTCCTCTGCCGCCTTGCCGTAGCAGTCCTGACAGAAAGGTGTAGCACCTGGGCAACTTTCGCCCGCGGGCAGGCCCCAGCTGTTGTCGATAGTGGCTACATCATACCGTTTTTCGGTTGTTCTGCCCTTTGGTGTATACAACCGCTTTACGCCGTCAAATGACAACTTCCGGATTTTTGATAATTGGATAATCTCGCTATCTGGCTTGTCCGGCTGCAAGTCGACGACTGTTTCTGGTGTTAAGCTCGTAATGAAAGCGATTTCATCGTTAGTAGGTCGTATAAGTTCTGGTGACTGTGCTCCCATAGTGCTATCAGTATAGCAACAGGTTTGGACGAGGAGCAATCATGAGCAGTTAGCGAGTTAATGCGTATTGACTAGCGGTACGCTGTAGGTGTAACAGAGCGCTTTTGTCGTCATGAATGGTATATGCCAGTGCATCAAGTTGTTTGAATTTTGCAGGCATGCGTTCGTCTTGTAGCCAATCAAGACGTAGCGTATACATGTCTTCAAGTAGAGACTGGTACCAGGCAATGCGGCCTGATTCACTGACTTGCCTGTTTGTATACGGGTCTGGGCCAATTGCTGTAAACGGTACGTAACTAGCGTAGCGCGGATTGTCAGTAGTGTGATGAGTGGTGGCGAGCTGCCAACCACCTTGCTCGTAGACAATGCCTTCAAAAATTGTCAGGCCACAGGCTTTGCCGATGCAGGCTGCTATTTCAGAAGTAGCACCTCTTTCGGCCGCACCCCAGTACACCGTGCCAGGTTGGCATTCCTGAGGTTGTAGAATATCTCCGCCGTGGCTGCTTGCAAAATCGTAGAATTCTATTTCTGTTGCAATCTGTTCAGAGGATCTCATTGAGTATATTATATCATAATAAAACTCACCCGTCTATAGATTGAGTATTTAGTCGCGTTCTGGCATGCTAATCCTTTTGGTGTTTGTGTTATCTGGTGCGTTCGATAGTGTGTTCATCCATCGAATCGAGCCAAGCTTGCTCGTCCTGATATTTACGCTGCCACTTTTCGTTCATTGCTTGGATAAAACTATGACGTTCCGCGCTGTTTTGTGAAATTGTTCCTGCACTCATCTTCCCCTCCTTTTACTTTACATAAGCATTTAACTCCTCAAACCATAGTAAGGCTGTAAGAATGCTTACACTAGCGTAAATGTTGTCTATAAAGCACTAGCAATTTGGCATATAAGGGCTTAAACTAGCTATTAGTTATGTGAGTTTGAGCGGGGGTGCGTGGGCGAAAGTTCAAGCCAACTACTCACAAACTTACAACCATTTTTTGGCAATCATACTTCGGTCCCTGTGCGCCTCATATTCAATCAAACTTCTTGTACTAACAGTGACTGATCGGACGGTACTTTAATCACTGGCAAGCAGTTCTCCACCTATAAATCCGTTCACTAACATCGGTGCAGTTACCTTGTTAGCTCTCTTTTTTATAACCAATAATAACCTTCTGGAGAACGAATATGACTCGAATTAATGAAATTGTAAATGTTAACGCCTTTTATTTTGCTGGCGGTCGTCAGATGCGCAGCTTCCCCCGCTCAATCGAATTTGGTACTACTAACTGCACATTCAAGGATGGCATGCAGTACCTGGTCCGCCAAGGTCAACACGTCGTGCGCTTGTTTGATATGAGCGATGGTCAGACCGTCTATCGCTTGCGTAACGAGAACGATACCTGGATGCTTGTCGGTACACGCCCTAACTAAAGAATAATGTGTAGGCGGAGCATCATCGATGACCGACGGATATGTGAGATAAATTACACGCTCACAGTAGTTATCGCCTACAATAAGTAACGGAACTACCATATGTATAGCCAACTCCAACCTTTGATTAAACGGTCACTTGTACGCAAGTACGCGGCCAGCTCAACCATTCTCTACCAGGGTGAAGCGCCGCGCTCGGCCTGTATTCTCGCTAAGGGTATCGTGAGGGTGTTTAGCATCTCTTCGCAAGGAGATGAACAGATTGTATCGTTTCATGTCGCTGGAGAGTTCTTCCCCACCTCCTGGATATTTAGAAAGGCGCCTGGCACATTGTTCTTTTATGAAGCTTTAACTGACTGTGAAGTTGCTATGTGCGATCGTGATGAGCTCATCCAGTATATGCGGGCCACGCCTGAGCGCACCGATACTCTGCTTGACTACTACACCACCAACTTTGCGGCATCTATGATACGCGTAAACGCACTGGAGCAGCCAAAAGCACACGACAAGCTCGTCTACACCCTGTTTTACCTCTGTCAGCGTTACAGTAAAGAACTCGGAGGGATTATCGAAATCCCGCTTACACTAACTCACCAGAACTTTGCCAGCCTCGTGGGCTTAACCCGCGAAACCGTGGCGATCGAGATGAATAAGCTCAAAAAATCTGGTGTGATTGATTATAAACAGCGCCGCTACTTTGTGCACCGCGATAAGCTGTTTGCGCTGCTTGGCGAAGACAGCTTCAAAGGCCTTTCTATCAAAGAACCGCGTTAGTCTACTGGCGTCTCGTTTGTGTGGCCTGTCCTAATAACGGGATTCTTACGGTGACTGTTGAACCTTTGCCTTCAATCGAGTCAAAGGTGATGGTACCGTTGTGGGCATCGATCACCTGCTTAGCCAAGTAGAGACCAATACCACTGCCCACAACCTGGTTGGTTAGCTCGTTGGGTATACGGGAGAACTTCTTGAATAACAACTGTCGGTGCCGTTTTGAAACCCCTACACCAGTATCAGTAACGATATAGAGCACGCTTTTACCGTGCTTCTTTAGCTGCACAGTAATTTCGCCGTCTTCGCAGGTGTATTTGGTGGCATTACTAAGGATATTCTCGAGTGCCATGCGGATATATTGAGTATCGCCATTAAGTATGATGGCTCGCTTAGGAAGCTTGATAGTTAGTTTTTGGCCACGCTGTTTGATGACACCCCGCTGTTCATCGACAATATCTTGCACCATACTAGATAAGTCAAAAGTCTCGCTCTTCATCTCTAAGTGGCCTGCGTCCGAGCGAGCCACAAACAGCATTTCGTTGATAGTGCCAAGCTGGCGTTCATTGCTCTCGTAGGCCTTGTCAAGTAGCTGTTTTTGCGTTGGCGTCAGCTCACCAACAAAACCTTCACGCAGCATGCCGACATATTGCTTTACGCCAGTGGCAGGTGTGCGCAATTGGTGCGAAGCTAGCGCTAGTAACTCGTCCTTGGCTGCTTGGATAGTCTGCTCTTCTTTCTCTGCAAATGCGCGATTACGGTTGCCGAGCAGCAGATACAAGAAGCCCGCAATCAAAAAACAAAACAGCAAGCCACCGGCTAGAACAGAACCAGGTCGCTCAGTGACGTTCTTGCTGGCTACGTTGGTGTTCACCACGCCTTCGATCTCCCACTCGCCCCCACTAGCCTCAATTCGAGCCAACTGGACTTGCCTATCAGTGGCCGTTGACAACGTGGCATACGTTTGGCTCTCGTACATTAGTTTTTCATCAGAGCCACTGAGGCTAAACAAGCGAAACCCGTATGAATTGTCCGTGGCAGCAACAGTATTATTGATCAGTTCATAAGTTCTAAATGGCAGGTAGACGTAGCCAAGTAGTTGCGCACGGCGTTCGGCTACTGTGGTGGGGATACTTTTTGTGCGGTACACCGCTAGGTATATAAGCAGGCCGGACTGTTCAACCGAACCGTTTGAATCTTGTATAGGTGTCACTGGGGCGCTCATAGCTGGCTCGCCACTATCTCGTGCTTTATCCATGGCTATTCGTCGGGTTGGCTCGCTGTACATATCGTAGCCGAGCACATTTCTATTGCGTCCCTCGAGCGGTTCGATGTATTGAATACTCGAGTACAGTGCACGATCTCCAGCTGGGCGGATTGTATACTCAGCTATCCCTTCTTGTCGCACGGCGGTCACGTGTGCTTCTACCTCGTCTGGACTCAGAATAGTGGCGTAGCCCACGCCTTGGATGCCTGGATACCGTTCGGTAATGCGGTAAGACTTGAGATAGTCACGCCACTCAGCTCGATTGACGTCAGAACTCGCATCAAACAGACCACGAGCACCACGCAGGATTTGTTCGTAAGCATCCATTCGTTGTTCGATTGTTGCGATAGTTTCAGTATTTCGCTGGTTCAAGCCTCGCTGTTGCTCTTCACGAACATTGTCTTTGGCCGTTGTCCAACTGAACAGAACGAGCACAAAGAATACCGTAAACACCACAAAAGTCGGCAGGATATGCAACAGAAGTTTGTCTCGCTTTTGGAATAAACGGGTAGTGTCGATGTAGAACATGGTTGCTAAACTGGTGCTCTCCTTGGCTGGTTGGCCTACGCTACAGGCTGTTAATGGACTTTTAAGGTGTCCTCGATAATGTTGAGCAATTCTCTAGGCGACGCCCAAGCCTTGAGAATATAACGCTCCGCACCCAGTTTGTATGCTTCATCAATCTCACTCTGTGTATCGAGGTTGCTAAAGACGATGACCTTCACTTTAGGGTGGAGCTTGGGCAGTTCGTACTGCTCTAAGAAGCCAATGCCGTTAAGTCGAGGCATCCGAAGATCAAGTAGAATGATGTCCGGCTCGTAGGCTTTTGTTTTTTCGAGTGCGTCCTCGCCGTCATGAGCAACCACGACAGTGTAACCAGCGTTCTCGAGTATCATTTGGTACGCCTCGTTAAGGGCAACTTCGTCCTCAACGACCAAGACTTTCTTTTTCATCAGTTAAATTTAACCATACTTTTCTGGTACAGCTGTAAGAAATCTAACGGAAGTACAGCGCGTTGGCCTAGTATTTATTTGAACTGCGTGTGACGGAAAAGGCCCTTTTCTGGTTTGTAGACTTTGCTAGGAAAGTTTTCTGCCAATAACCATACACAGCCGTTGACGGTTTTGGGGTGCAAATTTGGATCAGACTCTTTGATTTGATTACTTAGATCAGTCCAGCGTAAGCCATCTGGGTTTTTGCTCAGTAGCTCAATTGCAGTCGTGTTAATTTTCCCGGTAATCGTATTGGGATTGATAGTTTTATCATGCATGACACTATCATATCGTATGGTTAGTCTTCTAAAAAATCAAAGCTGCTATGTACGCCAATCATGAAGCCTGAGACGGCTTGGGTCTTCTACTTTCCCGAGTCTTCTAAAGGCCAGTCGGGCTAGTGGGCCGTGGTGTTTAAGGCTGGCATAAATACTAGGTTCGAGTGTGCGTGCTCGTTGTACCCACACGTGTTCTATTACTCCGTCACCTTCCTCACGAGGCAGACCAATTGGGTGCGGTACAATTATTGCCTTGAGGTCAGCGCGAACGGCTTCACCGGCATTTTTAATGCCCTGGTCATCAATTAGAACTGTTCGCCGCGGGGACACTTCTACGATCTCGCAGAACACACTTGTTTGGTCCCCAGAAGGTTTAGCGCGCAGGACTGTGCCACCAACAGAAAGACCCTTGTGGAGAGCTAAGATATCAAGTGCATCAGCAACACATGTAACGAGGCCATCCTGACCAGTCTCACAGTTTGGAAGGTTGGTATTGTTAGTGGCGATGCCGAAGGCAACTTCACTGTGATCTTTTATGAAGCCGCTCGCATGACGCATATTGACATAGCCATCGCCATGCATAAAATCCGGATACCTATTTGGATACCGATTATTACCAACGTAGTTGCCGAGCACGCCTTCCATGTCAAAAGCAACGGCTTCAGACTCGAGATACTCTGCGACACCAAGTGCAGCTTGAAAATCATCAACGAGATGTATCTCTGTAATGTGAGCCTCTGCTTTCATGCGCAAATGATAACAGCTGTTTATCGCTGCGTCAAAAGTCTGGTTTCTTATAGTTGAGTCACTTGTAAGTGTTTTGTGAGAGATAGCTTCTCGATACCTAGCTATATGGGATACGAATTGCTAACAAGTCTACAGACCGTATTTTGCTTCTACATGGTTTTTGTTGATTCCGTTAACCAGATTTGTATAGCCCATTCCGCGGAGTATGTTTATCGATACGTTTGACCGGCTGCCAGAGAGACAGTAGACAATAAGCTCAGTATCTTTTGCTATATCATCCAGTTTTCTGGTTCCTGCCATCAATTCCGACGGTGGGATATTGATCGCTCCGTTTGCATGATCGACTGCAAACTCAAAAGGCTCACGCACATCTATAAACACTCTGTCCATAATGCTCCTTCACTTAACTACCTTCCAGTACTTTAATGTAAAACGTTTACATTAGCAACAAATTGGCATACACTCTTAGTATGAGTACCGTAACAATTGCACAACGACAAACTAAGTACTGCCATGCGATCGAGAAGTCGCTTGGCGTAGTTGGCCACGCCACAAACAGTGAGCTGCTGGCGGAACTAAGAAAAACCTATCCTGAGTTAAGTGCAACCACAGTTCATCGTGCGACCGCGCGGTTAGCCTCTCGCGGGACGATTGCCGTCGCCCCATCCTCACCTTCTGGCTCTCTACGTTATGACGCAAACATATCACCTCATGATCACTTCCAGTGCATTACATGTGGCATGCTTCGTGATACGGATGTAAAGGCAGCTGTTGTACCACTACTTGAGTCATCGATTGGTGATTGTCATATTTCAGGTCGGCTGACAATAAGTGGTACCTGTAAACAATGTAAGGAGACACTATGAAGATAACTGTATATAGCACGACCACCTGCCCATACTGTGTGATGCTCAAAAGCTGGTTGCAATCAAAATCAGTTGAGTTTACCGATTACATGGTTGATAAAAATCCGATTGCTGCGGAACACATGGTCAACTTAAGCGGCCAGATGGGTGTGCCGTTTAGTACCGTCGAGTATGACGATGGCACGGTAGAAAAGATCCTTGGTTTTGATCGGCCTCGTTTTGAGGCGGCGTTGGCAACTAAGAAATGAGGAGGATACCAGTATGAAGAGAACTAATCAAAAAAAGCTGGCCGCTACGTTCGCGGTTTTCCTGGTCCTGATAGGTGGCTATTTTGTGATAAACAGTCTATCTGACCAAGCCGCAGAGAAAGCTGTTGAACAACAGCCTCAGACAAGTCAGACCGTCACAAGGCCACAACCATCATCTACTATCGCTGCCGACTCGACCGAAGCACAGCTACTTTTCATGATCGAAGAAGAAAAGCTAGCCCATGATGTCTATTCCGTTATGTATGAAAAGTATGGCGCCCAGGTGTTTGGTAATATCCTCAAGAGTGAATCTACCCATCAAGAAAAAGTACTCACCTTGCTTGAAGCTCGTAACATCGCCGACCCACGTTCAGCAGAAATCGGCGTGTTCAAGAACCAAGATCTTCAGAAGTTCTATGATCAACTAATCCAACAAGGCAATCAAAGTGCCACTGAGGCTTATAAGGTTGGGGTTGCTATTGAAGAGAGAGACATTGCTGATTTATCAGCACAGCTTGCGATAACTTCAGATCAAGACATTGTGGTTGCATACGAGTCGCTACGCAGCGCCTCAGAAAACCATCTTCGTGCCTTTAACCGGCAGTTATAGTTAGCGAACTCGCCCTTTTATGAACGCAGAGTTTATCGTATGATTTTTTCTTTAGTTTCAATTAATGCAAAACTACGTATACAACAAAATCGA
>CAZEBF010000006.1:38044-39474 GCA_964510235.1 uncultured Candidatus Saccharibacteria bacterium
ATGATTTTTTCTGTATGCGACATGAACAACTGACTATTTCTAACTTGAGAGACGCTTCGATTGCCGTCCTCGCAAGTGGCAGTCTCTTTCTCGCGGCTTGTGGTGACAGCGTCGAAGCTGATTCGCCCGAGACATCGACCACTACTATGCTGGAAGAGACGACCATTACACTTCCGACCACAACAGTAATATCGCCAAGCACTGAATCAACGACCACGACAATTACTCTACCTGAAACAACTACGACAACAACCGATCCGCTGCCCGACTGGTACAATCGAATATATGAAGAAAACGGTTGCGACGACGGTATCGTCATGCCGGTAATCGTGCAGGGTGAAGATGGTCGCAACATTACGGCGCAAGTTTCATGGGATTTTGATAGCAAGATGAATGGGCAAAAACTTGATGAAAATGGCAACCCAATCGAAGATCGCTACTCTCAGTACAGTGATTTTGTGTACATTAATCCAGAGTTGCCTCCTGAAGGTTCTTTCGACCAAGGCACCAATCAAATATGTATTGAGGATATGCCACCTAACGCATCAGTGCACGTTGAGGTCTACAAGATTGAGCTTGACTACAGCAATACGCCGCATGGTGAGCCAACGTCAACCGAGCATTTCTATGGTGCGGCTCGGAGTGCCGAGATATTTCCGGGTAAAAATCAGGTCGCGCAAGTACGCTTGCCAAAAACCTGTCGCCCGCAGGATGGCTGGTATGGCGACGCCGGTGCAATCACGGTGCATCCGTTTGTTGACGGCCTACCCGCAAACACAGTCCGTGCAGTTGGCTGGGCGCTGCATGGCGCTGATACGCACTACGGACGTTCGATAGGCTTTGCTGCAGAGGATGTTATTTATGAAGAAACATATCAGGAAAATACCTTACCAGCGCTTGCGCCACATCAGAATTATCTTGGGCAATTTCGAGTAATCAACCCCCACAACGGCAACCCCCACGAAGTGGTAATTCGTGATATGCCGGTCGAACCTTGTACCAATACCGATGTGAATGTAGTAGTCCAGGGCGGTGTTTGTGTTGCAATGCGCTCCACCGACCAGCTCAGTTTCCCTTGCTCGGTTGACAGTGAATACATTGGCTAGACACGCGTACTAGGCTGCTAGATACTGGGGGATGCAGAATTCACCGAGTTCTTTGATGTGAGTCTTAGCTAGCTTTTTTCCACTCTTGACGTTGACAAATCGTAGTGACGCAACCAAAAGGATTATTGGAATTACAGTGCGTGGGCACCAATAATTGCAGAAGTTGGGGCAGGGTCCGAGCTAGGACTAATTGTTGTCTTCTACTTCTTGCTCGTCTTTGTCGTGAATACTTTGCTCATAGTTGGTAGTATGGCCTTGTTTATTACTTAGTGGTACGTTTTGTGTTTGCAAACAAAGGAATTACGGCGCAAATCAAAAGCACGA
>CAZEBF010000007.1:0-38902 GCA_964510235.1 uncultured Candidatus Saccharibacteria bacterium
TAGTTTCTGGCGGGCTGTCAATATAGTATAGCGGCCCGTCAATATGCGCACGGACAAATGCGTCTCGCTGTGCCATGCGTTTCAGAGCTTCTGTTTCTGCTACAGCAGATGGGTCTTCGTACCCTTGCCAGCCGGGCATCGCTGCAGATAGTACGTCTTCTGGGTCAAATTCGGGTGTTGTCATAACAATTACTTGGTACTGGCTGAAGCTACTAACATTTCGATAGTTTTCTCGGTAATTAAGCGACCACCAATGTCGCGCTGATTTTCTGGCTTATCGAGCTCTGCCTGCATCTTAGGATCCTGGTACTGACCTTTGAGTAGCTGAACTCGGACCGAAACTTCTTCTGGAGTGACAGTAATGCCTTCTTTGTCGGCAATCTCTGCTAGGACCAGCCCCGCCATGACGCGAGTTTTGGCTTGAGGCTTGGCTACTTTTTCAATGTATGAGTCTTCGGTTTGCTGCTCACCCTCTAGATACTCTTGCCACGTGAGACCACGATACACGACATTCTGCTTTTGTTCGTTCAGTAATGCATCAGTTTGCTCGGCAAGCAGTGCTTCAGGAACATGAACAGTGCTCTTATCGACAATTTTTTCGACAAGTTCTTGTTCATAATCACGATCAATCTGATTCTGTCGTTCCTGAGTCAGTTGCGTCTTAACATCAGCTTTTAGGTCAGCTAGAGTTTTGAATGGACCAACTTGCGCCGCAAATGCGTCATCAAGTTTTGGCTCAACTAATTCATCAACTTGCGTGATAGTCACAGCAAATGTGACATTCTTGTTCGCCAAGGCTTTAACTCCGTAATCCTTGGGGAATGTAATGTTAAAAGTGAATTCTTTACCGGCTTTCTTGCCAAGCAGTTTATCTTCAAAGCCAGGTATAAAGGTGTTGCTGCCTAGAATCAGCGGATAGGCTTTTCCTTCGGCCCCATTGATGGCTTCGCCCTTTTCATTGGTTCCTTTGAAATCGATCGTAACTTGATCGCCGTTTTTTGCAGCTCGATCAACACGCTTGCGCTCAGCAGCACGGCTTTTAAGGGTGTCAATGACGTCAGCAACGTCTTTTGCGGCCACAGTAGCCTTTGTTTTTGCAAGTTTAATCTTTGAATAGTCAGGTAGCTTAATATCACCAATCACACTAACAGTAGTTTCGAACTCCAAGTCCGTAAAAGGCACGAACTTCTTGATAGACACATCGGGACGCGCTACAGGGCGGATCTTGTGCTCGTCCAGAGCCTTAATGTAGAAAGCGTTGACAGCTTCTTCAATGACTTCTGTTTGAAGCAAGGATTCGTCAAGATTCTTTTCAATCACTGCTTGTGGGGCTTTGCCTTCACGGAAGCCAGCAACTTTGATATTTTTGCCAAGTTTTTTGACGGCATTTTGCCTGATAGGACTAAGGTCATCCTGGTTGGCAGTAATTGTTAAGCTAATTTGAGTTTCGCTGAGTTGATTCTTGGTTATTCGCATAGGGGTAGACTATATCAGATATCCACCCCTAATGCTAGCCAGGTGTCATTGAGTTATTTTCGGAAATCTTTGATGGTACTAACGACGCGCTGAGCGCTATGGGTCGAAGATTCGCCTGTTTGTAGGTCTTTGAGTGTGTACTGCTCGCTAGCCAACTCATTTTCACCAATAAACAACATGTAGCGGATGCCAAGTTTAACGGCGTTCTTAATCAGCTTATCAGGCTTGCGTCCTGATGCATCTACAGCGACCTTCAGCCCCATTTCGCGCAAGTCATGAACGACGCGCTGCGCTTGTTCGTAGCTATCACCCAGTAACGCCACGAATAACTCGGTTTCTGGTTTGAGCTCGGGCAACAGCTGGTGTGTATCTAAGAAGTTTTGTAGTGTCACATCACCCATCCCAAAGCCAACCGTAGGTACGGGCTCAACACCAAACATACCAACCAATCCATCATAGCGACCGCCACCAAACATCGAACGATTATTGTCTGGGTAAGTGTCAAAGACCTCAAACACAATATCAGTGTAGTAGTCAAAGCCACGCATCAGCGAGATATCAAAAGTAACGTTTGTAACTAAAGAATCTTTAAGTAGTTTCATCAGTTGAGTTAGTTGGGCAACTGACTCATGTGCTTGCAGTTCTGCTGGAAGTTTCTCAATATCTTGCATAGCAAGTAGCTGACGCAACTTGTCTTCCGTGCCGTCTTCTCGCTGAGTTGGACTCAAGATTGCATCGAGCTGGGCACTAAAGTCAGCCGGCTCAAGCTTGTTCATGCGGTCAATTAGTCTGATCATGCTCTGCGACTGTACGCCATCCAGATTTAGATAGTCTTTGAGTGCGGCATCAATGAGCTTCCGGCTGTTAAGGCGAATGATGTACATATCTCTCTTTGCACCAAAAGCCTGCATGATACCATCGGCAATCATGATCGTTTCATACTCAGCCTTGATGTCCTCGATACCAAAGACATCAATGTTGAGCTGCCAAAACTCACGTAAGCGACCGCGCTGAGGGCGTTCATAGCGCCAGTTTACTGGTAGACTATACCAACGTAGCGGATACGGGAGTTCTTGGCGTCTAGCTGCCACCATTCTGCTGACGGTTGGCGTCATTTCAGGACGAATTGCTACTTTACGACCACCACGATCTTCAAATGTATAGGTCTGCTCATTAACAATTTCTTCACCGGATTTTGCCGCGTACAGTTCTAACGGCTCAAGTATCGGAGCATCGTATTCTTCATAGCCGAATTTTTCGGCGACGCTGCGCATAACGCTAAACATGTACTTTTGTTTGCGCTTATCTTCTGGGTAAAAATCCCGTGCACCCTTATATGGTTGTGTTGATAGACTCATGATTTTTTGCCTTTTCTTGATAGTATCATTTCTTCTAGTATAGCAACTGCTTGTGCAGTATTGCGAGAACTTGCAAATCTATAGCGATTTCTTTCATCGAGATATGTGCCTGCAAGACGATCGCTCCAGCCTCCATAGCCCTTTAACATTACAACAGGTATATTTGCCTGGTAAGCGACAGCTATCTCGTTTAGCGTGCCTGAGCCGCCAGCTATGGCAATTATTCCATCGCAAGCCAGCGACTGAACCATTTCTCTCCCGCCACCACGAATTAATCCTGTTGGCACAACAATAGTTGCTGCTGACTCATCAAAGATATCCTTTGTAGTTCCATAGGTGATACCAACGGTTATGCCTCCGTTTTCTCTACAGCTTATTGCTGCGATAGTCGATAGTGACGTACAATCTTGCTCCGCACCAAAAACTAAATTGTACTTGCGACGTGCAATCTCTTTTCCTAATCGCTGAGCAGCCTTAACAGCATTATTGCTGTAATTTAAATCTGCGGCTGAGCCAATAATTCCAATTTGCATTGTATTCTCCTCGTTACGAAATTAAACAAAAAACGCCGAAGGATCGGCGTTTTGGTGATTCAAGAAAATAGCAAACTAACCGATCAGCTCCGGCAACATATGTGAGTGGTTGTTTGCAAAATTTGTCATGCGGCTATTATAGCATAAATTACTACATTGTACAGTTGTTCTATGCTGTATGCTGATACAAATGACAGCACAACTTACACCAGAAAACTTGCCCGATCTATCATTTACGCAGCCATTGCATGTAGTTGCACCTATAAGTTACAGCGCTAACCTTGTCAGAGGTGAAATTATTCCATCAAGACTAAGCAGTGTTGCATTGCATGCTGCAGCTATTCTTGCGCGAGACCTAAGCTTCAGCGATGTAACACCTAAAATCGTGACAGCCACTGAACAAAGCTGGTCACAACACCCTGTTACGACGGGCGAGGCGCTACGTCAACACCCGGTTGCAGATGAAATAGATGACTATTTTACAGTGCTACGTAATGATCGTAACCGACTTATCCATACACAGTTACAAACCGACGCCCTGGCTGATCTTATGGGACGTATTGCTTTTGAAACGGATCTTGATGGCATGACGGTGACTTGCTTTAACTTCCATAGGCCACGCGTGCGTGAAGCGCTAGACCGCTCTGGCTTGGATCAGGCGGAAGTTATTACTGTCGACAGCGTTATTAACCGTGAACACGAGGAAGACCCGGATTTTGCTGATCATTTTAAGGCCATGCACGATCTCTCTGTTGACTGGGAGATTGTTAAAGAAACTGGACTAACCGAATTTGAAGAGCGAGAAGCGCTAACTCGGCTTGTATCTCGCTACTTTAATGGCAAGCTTATTCCAATAATTAGCACAGTGCTCGGTAGTGGTCGCTACGACAACCTGACCCAAGACGGTCGAGCTATCCGTCGACGCACTGCATAAGCCAACAAAAAATCTCAACAATTAGCTGAGATTTTTTGTTGGTGCGCGAGAGAGGACTTGAACCTCCACGCCTTGCGGCACATGCTCCTAAGGCATGCGTGTCTACCAATTCCACCACTCGCGCATGTTTTGTACTGTAAAGGATACGTGAACTTCTAGCAACTGAAGATCGTTTGACTCGCAGCGTGTCTTCTATTGTCTTCTTGTGCGTTTCACGCACGGCCACCACTCGCGTATTGATATATTTCTAAATGTACACGTGTTTGTAGCGACCTGCCGCTATCGACTCGTTTTGTGCGTAGTCACGACTACAAACAAAATTACTGGGCTATTTTACATTGTTCGGCAGTAGATTACCAGTTTAAGCCCTGCATGGTTTCTTTCGCTCTCTATGTTCATACCAATGAATTCAGGTAAATCAAATGCTGCTGGCCACGACAGAACCAGTAATCCTTTGTACTCAACCATGTTTGCGAGTTTTTGAATAATATTCAAGCGAATATCGTTATACGGCGGATCACAGACAACAATATCAAATCGTTCATCACGGTTATTGTCCGCCCAAGAAGACACGTTAGCGATGGTTGCATGCACAATTTCACCCAAACCAAGTTTCTCAATATTCTCGGTGATTGTCCTATAAGCTTGCTTGTCACTATCAACACAAATAACTCGTGAAACCCCGCGACTGGCGGCCTCAAAGCTAATACCACCACTGCCACCAAAAGCATCGAGCATGGTCAGGCCTTCTACATCACCAAGGATGTTAAAAAGTGCGCTGCGAGCTTTTTCACTCATCGGATGAGTGCGTCGGCCACGTGGAGACTTGAACTGCAGGCTTTTGAGTCTGCCAGCGATGATTCTCATGACACCAAAATGTCTTTCTTCTTGACTAAGCCAGCGTCAACCAGCGCTGATAACCAGGCCAGTGTGAGCGACTGTGTAATGACTGGTCCTAGTTTGTGGCGAACCTGCCAGGCCAGTTTTGGTGTCCAACCACGTTTGTAATAACTACCGTACATGTCCAGGACGGCTATCTCTTTGGCGGCATTTGAAAACCAGCCAATTACCCCTATTTCTAGTATTCGTTCAATATCATGATTACTCGGTACGGCGTCTTTGAAGGTTAAGGGCGCAATAATTGTAGCAATACCCATCTCAAACAGTCCATGTGTCACGAACAAACCTTTTGGCCCCCACACAAGGAAGTTATTCTTGAGTTTTGCTCTGCGGGTGTCGCCTGGGATAACCCACTTTTCTTTAATGCTTGTGCGCGTTTCGATACCTTGGCCCCCACGAAGTTCTGTCAACTTTTGCTCATAAGGGTAGTGGTGAGCTGGTGTCAGACCATCAACAATGGCGTGAGCTAACCAGGCAGCCTCAAAAGCTATCCGCTCCTCGTTGCCGGCTCGTAGCTCTTTAACAAGCTGCTGATAATGATCATCAATCAGTCCAAGCAACTGCGAATCACCGTCATCGAAAGGGTCATAATAATGCCATGGCTCGTCTTTGGCGGGACTTTTTCGCTTTATCGCATCGGGACCGTTTTTGCCTTCAAAATGCAGAATGCGTGATGCCCGCGGGAATACGCCGTTGTCGGGAATAAGTTGCTTGAGATGTTTGCGAGCAACTTTATCAAACTTTTGATGTGCACCTAAAATCCGACCAGACGTTTTTGTCAGGGTCGTACCGCTATACATTTTGACTACTCGTAATCATTTTTATTGTCATTAATTTAGGTTTGTGATGGCTCTTAGTTTTTCGACTGTGTTAACCAATTGCGTATATTGTACCAGCTCGTCGGGTTTATCCAGTACTGCTTGTGCTGCACTGCGAGCTTCACTTATCAGCTTGGTATCTGTTAGCTGGGCAATTCTGAGGTCCAGCGCACCATGCTGCATCGAACCATAGATGGCGCCAGGGCCACGCAGTTCAAGATCAAGCTCGGCCAGCGCAAAGCCATCAGAACTGGTTTCCAGCGCTCGGAGACGCCTCGATGGCGGTTTGTTGTCGCTTAAAGCTAAGTAACAGTAGGCTTGTGCGCTACCGCGACCAACCCGTCCACGTAGCTGATGCGCCTGGGCCAAACCAAAGCGATCGGCCGATTCTATTACCATTACTGTAGCATTTGGCACGTCTACGCCTACTTCAATGACAGTTGTGGCCACGAGAACATCAAGTTTTTTATCTATGAATTCTTGCATGACGTGCTGCTTGTCATCGGCTTTCATTTTGCCGTGCAATAACCCAACCCGACGATGTTTGAAGGCTTTGGCAGTCAGTTCTTTATGTAGCTGTTCGGCAGAAGCAGCTGCCAGCATCTCTGATTCTGTGATCAGTGGCGCCACAATAAAGGCTTGCTCGCCAGCTTTAAGTCGCTCGTCGACAGATTGATACATACTCGCTTTTGAAGCTGATGGCACTATCTTGGTTTTGATTGGCTTGCGATTGCGCGGCTTAGCGAGAATAACGCTAATGTCCATCTCTCCGTACACCGTTAAAGCCAGGCTTCGTGGAATTGGTGTCGCGGTCATGGTTAGCACATGAACAGCATGACCGGCTTTGGCCTGGAGTTTTTTACGCTGATCAACGCCAAATCGGTGCTGCTCATCTACAATTACGAGACCCAGGTTCTTGGGAGTAACTTTATCTTGTATCAATGCATGGGTACCAATAATCAGTCGGGCTTGGTTGTTGGCTATAGCTTCGTGAGCGCGTTTCTTCTGCGTTGGTTTAAGACTACCCACCAGCAGTACTAACTGATCAGCAAAACCAAGTGGCTCCAATAGCTCGTAGATTGATTGAGCATGTTGACGTGCCAAGATTTCGGTCGGCGCCATCAAAGCAACTTGGTAGCCCTGTTCCATTGCCATCAGCGCAGCCATGGTTGCAACAACGGTCTTTCCAGACCCAACATCGCCTTGTACGAGTCTGTTCATGGGTTGCTCTTTTTCGATATCTTTATAAACTTGCCAGACGACTTTGCGCTGGTCATCAGTCAGCGTGAAAGGCAGATGGCGCACAAATGAACGCGCCAAACCCTCATCAAATGGGATTTGGATGGCCCGCTGATGAGCAAATTCACGCTTGTTCAGTAAGCTAGCCAGACTCAGAAGGAAAACTTCTTCAAAGCCTAGCCGTCTCTTGGCCTCAGTTAGCTCATCGGTCGTCATCGGAAAATGTAGTTTGTAGTAGGCTTCTGCGCGCGATACCAGCTTATGACGTTTAACCATATCTGGTGGCAAATAGTCATGCATACGTTCCACAACTGGTCGCACTTGATCAAGGATCTTACGGAACGTGGCAGACCGAATACCCTGGCGCTCAGGGTAGATCGGTACCAGACGCGCCGCATGCAACGGGAAATCCGACACTTTCTCTATTGACGGATTCATAATGGCAAACTTCTGATGACTGAGCTCAAAAATCCCAGATATATAGTACGTAGTATCTGGCTTCGTTTGCTGAGCACGGTATGGCTGATTAAACCAGACTATGCGCACGCTGCCAGTCTCGTCACTAGCGACAGCTTCTGTTATATGCATGCCACGACGCACATAGCGACCCGTAACTGAAGTGATTGTAGCCTGAATAGTCACACTACCCGGCTTTAACTTGCCGATGGCATGTACGGTCGAAAAATCTTGGTAAGCCCTCGGAAAGTATTCAATCAGGTCATGCACCGACTGCAGCCCAATGGTGGCGAGTTTTCTCTGAAGAACAGGCCCTACTCCCTTTACCTCAGCTAGTGGCGTTTCAAGTGTCATATCTGTAGTATACCGTCATTATATGTAGGTCACTACGCTGTAATGTCGGATGCTGTGTAATACAGGAAGTGCTGTTACTGATTCTGATCTTTACGTGGACCATACACACCTGCAGCAAGCGCAGGAAGGACAGCGCAGCTGCCAACTACCAGGGCAATATTATATGGATCGAATACATCTAAGCTATCTTCCCATTGTCGGTAACGGTCCAAGTCACCTTCAATGTCTGCAATTGCCTCGTTAGCAAGTTCAACATCGAACAGTGCTTCATGAGCGGTCGTAATGTTATAGCCTACATCGTTACGGCCGGTATCACACGCTTCTGTTTGCACAACAGCATCTTCTGCCGCAGAAGCAGCTTCTAAATACTCATACTCTATTGACTCGATGTCGTATGAGCTTAAACCATCATACGAGTAACCATCATAAATACGTGAGATATGCTGCACTGGAGGTACATCTGCATAATGTGATTTAACTTGTTCGATACAAGCTTTACCAACACTTGCTTGTATAGCATCAAGCTGATGTAGATTTTGGGCCTTTTCTGCTGTAGCCTCTTCTAGCCGTGCTTCAGAAATAGCTGGAGAAACTGGCTCCTGACTTGCTGCAGACATGGCGCCATACAAAACTGTGCCAACGCCAATTGCTCCACCCGCAAGACCCGTCTTAATAACACGCTTTAGATCTCGTGGCTGTGTTCTGGATGTTTCATAGGCAACACTTTTCATAGTGCGAACTATTATAGTACATTACAGTGATATGTCAATATTACGTCTTACTTAGCTTTTCGTACAAGTAGAAAGGTGCTCGGACCAAAGAAAGTATGCGCCAATGGCTTCTGTAGTACTTTTTCGACAGACAGCATGACTGACATTGGTACGATTTTTTTGACACCAGGACTACGTAGGTTCGATACACTCAAGATGCTCTCAACTTTGAGTCCTGCGTGAGCCAATTGCTTAATCACGGTCTTAGGGTTGTGGTTTACGAAAGGGATCTCATCCTCTCGCTGATTCTTGGCAGAGCGAATATCTACTGGCTGGACTGGTAACTTTTTACCACGTGCGTAGTATTTGAGCCTATTGCGGGCATGACTATTATTGGCTACTTCTAGGATAAGTAAGCCATCATCAGCCAATACACGAGCCAGCTCTTTAAACTCTGGACTTGGATCTGGAAGATGATGCATGACGCGGATCATCGTAATTAGGTCAAGTTGCCCGTCTTTGAACTTGAGATCATCTGCTTGCATGAGTTTACGCTCAACTTCTGGGTGATCCTTAAGAAAATCTTTGGCGATATCAAGCTGCTGCTGTGAAGGTTCAGCTAAAGTAACCTTGTCAGCATAATTCTCTAACAAAACACAAAGGCGACCGTAACCACCGCCAATGTCTGTGGCGTGACGGAAGCGCCTACCTTTGAGCAGACGCTTAATGGCTACTTCTTCACTGGCATGTTCGTAATCACGACCGTCCCAGTACTGCAGGTAGTTGTGCTTGGGATCATTATATTGGTCGGCTTTTTTCTTGGTTTGTTTGGTGGGTTTATTCATGACAAGCAGTATATCAGCTCTACCTTCAAGCGTGTTCAATAATTGCGAAGTTATTTTTACCGCGTTTTAGTAGATGGGTGCCTTTGCTAACGCCTGTATGTTCAGGCGTTACTTTCTCTCCGTTTAGTGTCAGTGCGCCAGCCGCAATAAAACGATTTGCCTCACTGTTAGAACTGGCTAGACCAGCCTTCACAACTGTTTGCGCCATAGTTTCTTGAGCTTGAACAACCGTTAGTTCATCTTTAAGCAGGTCAATGTCAGCAGCTGTAAGCTCTTTGAAATCTGCCCTGCCAAACAAGACTGCAGTCACTCTTTCTGCTGATTCGGCACGCTCGCTGCCGTGAACAATCCGAGTAACTTCTTTAGCAAGGACCTTTTGAGCTGACCGGCTAGCCTTATCCGCAGAGAATGACTTTATGAGAGTGTCTAGCTCTATCTTATTGAGTTCAGAGTAAATCTTGAGATAATCTTCGACACCCTCATCATCAACATTCAGCCAGAACTGGTAAAACTGGTAGACACTGGTTTTATCGGCATCAAGCCAGACTGCGCCGTCTTCACTTTTACCAAACTTCTTACCTGTCGACTTATTAATAACCAGTGGCATGCTGAGAGCGTGGACTTCGGCTCCTTCTTTTTTGCGAATCAAAGGAACACCCGACAACATATTGCCCCACTGATCAGAGCCGCCAATTTGCAAGACCACATTGTGATGCTTGAAAAGATGCCAGTAGTCATAGCCTTGGATGAGTGAGTAACTGAACTCTGCGTAGCTGATACCACTACTATTTTCACCGATTCGAGAAGCAATAAAATCGCGTTGAATCAGCTCTGTTAGGCTGTAGTGTTTGCCAACGTCACGAAGAAACTGCAGATAACCAACATCTTTGAACCAGTCGTAGTTATCAACCAGAGTAAAGTCGATGTCGCCAAATAATCGCTTGACCTGTGCGGCGATGCATTTTTTGTTGTGCTCAACTGTTTCCTTGCTTACAAGAGGGCGCTCCTCGGTCTTGCCACCTGGATCACCAATTAAACTTGTGGCGCCACCAACCAACATAATTGGCTTCCAGCCCGCCTTAACCAAACGACGTGCCAACATATATACAGCCAGGTTGCCTACTTGTAGACTGTCAGACGAGCCTACATCAGCACCCAAATAGAACACTCTTGGTGTATCGAGCCAGTTGACTGGTTCAAAGGTTTTGTCTTTAATCTGGCCACGCCATTGTAGTTCTTCGCTTAAGGTCATTTTTGAATCTGTTTTACTCATAATGACAAGTATAACCTACCCTGGCACAAGCTTCACAGCATTAGCAGAATTTATGCCTTGAAATACCGTTTATTTGCTATAATACGAGAGTATAAGGAGCAATTGACAGATACATGAATCCATTCAAATCGTCGAAACGCAAAGCGCGTCTCGACAAGAACCATTACACGACACGTTCAGGTACTAACATCAAGATCAACAAAAGCCTTTCGTCAAAAAGCCGCGCCCGTAAGGACGCTCGCTCACGAGCAAAGGCTGCGTACCTTGCTACCCTACCAAAGGGTAGAGTTAAACGTTTCTTTGCACGCTTACACCCAAAGCGCCTCTACCGATACTGGTTTAGTCGCCAAGGTGCAATCATGGCACTCAAGATTATCGGTATAGGCATTGTTGCCAGCTTCTTACTTGTTATTGGCCTGTTTGCCTATTTCCGAAAAGACCTACCTAATCTCAAAGATGATATATCGGGTAAAAACATTGGTGGCAGTATTCGTTACTATGATCGCACTAATACAGTGCTGCTCTGGGAAGACTATGACGCCGTCAAACGTATTCCAGTTAAGAGCGATCAGATTAACGAGAATATCAAAATGGCAACTGTTGCTATCGAAGATAAGGACTTCTTTGAACACGGTGGCTTTGACGTCCGGGGCATTATGCGTGCTGGAGTGAACAACATTACTGGTAGTTCTGGTGGTCAGCAAGGTGGCTCTACAATTACTCAGCAATTGGTCAAACTAACACAAAACTGGACAGAAGACCAAACCTACACTCGTAAAGTAAAGGAGCTTATCCTAGCTGTCGAATTAGAGCGTAGTTACACTAAGGATGAGATTTTGACCGGTTACCTAAACACTGCTCCATACGGTGGTATTGAGTATGGTGTTGAGGCTGCGTCACAAGGTTATTTTGCCAAACCTGCCAGCAAGCTGACACTAGATGAAGCTACTTTCTTGGCAGCTATCCCTAAGTCTCCACGATACTACTCTCCGTATAGTGCTGACTTTGACAAAGAATCCTTCACCGGCCGTCAACACTACATTCTTAACCAAATGGTTGAACAAGGCATGATTACTGCCGCCGAAAGCGATGCTGCGAAAGAAGTAAATGTAGTAGCGAAAGTTAAACAGCGTAAACCAAAGTACGATAACATCCGTGCCCCATGGTTTGTACTCGCCGCCAAGAAACAACTAGAAGACCGAGTAGGTGCCGAAACCGCACAACGTGGTGGCTGGTCAGTCAAAACTAGTCTTGACCTTGGCCTTCAGAAGATCGCTGAAGAGCAAGTTAATAACGGAATCGGTCAGATTCGTGCGCAAGGTGGTGACACAGCAGCCTTCGCAGCTAGTGACGTAGAGACCGGACAAATGGTTGCATTGGTTGGTGGATCTGACTTTAACAATAAAGAGTTCGGTAAGAT
This sequence comes from uncultured Candidatus Saccharibacteria bacterium, assembly GCA_964510235.1. GTDB lineage: Bacteria > Patescibacteriota > Saccharimonadia > Saccharimonadales > CAYUUR01 > CAYUUR01. The sequence continues at coordinate 12,317 of CAZEBF010000007.1, forward strand.
TAACTACGCAACTCGTCCGCTACCTCCAGGCTCTAGCTTTAAACCATATGACTACTTGGCCTTGATTGAGCATAACAACAACTTTGGAGCTGGCTCTGTGCTCTATGACACCAAGGGAGCGCTGGAAGGCTATCCATGTACCAATAAAACCCTGCCACCACCTCGCGGCCAAGGTAACTGTCTATATGATTACGACTTCCGGTTCCCTGGCCCAATGACACTACGTTACGCATTAGGTGGTTCACGTAACATCCCGGCAGTCAAAGCAATGCTAATTACGGGCGTTGATAAAACAATTGATACGGCTGAAAAACTGGGCCTTAAAAGTGGTTATAAATGCTACAAGAGCGAAACAGACGACATCAGCCAGGCAACCGCTAGTGACGAACAACAATGTTACGGTTCTTCAGCAATTGGTGACGGTGCCTATCTACATCTTGATGAGCATGTCCATGCCTACGGAACTATTTCCCGAAATGGCGTAAAAGTTGACCAAACGTACATCCTTGAGATTAATGACGCAGGTAACCGACCAGTCTTCAAGTGGGAAGCCAGTAAAGGCGAACAAGTTGTACGACCAGAAAGTGCTTACATTGTGGCTGACATGATGGAAGACCCAAATGCCAGTTACTTCCCAGCAGGCCGTAAACCTCACCGCTACAACGGCTGGAAGTTTGCCATGAAGACTGGTACGACCAACGACGCCAAGGACGGTTGGATGATGGGATTCTCTGCCAAGTACGCAGCTGGTGTATGGGTTGGCTATCACACGGGGCAACGTGAGATGTCTGGCACGATGGAAGCAATGACTCAGCCAATATGGCAGGGTTGGATGCAACGTGCTCATGACGGTAAGAAAGTCGTCGAGCGCAAAAAGCCAGAAGGCGTTAAGACGCAAGCTGCTTACGTAGTCCGTGCTAACCCTGGACTTGGTGCGGTAGTGCCAAGCGCTGCAACTGATATATTCCCATCGTGGTACCAACAACCAAACAAGACAACCAGCAGCAACAAGACTATAGATATCGTCTCTAACAAACTATCGACAAACTGTACTCCTGAACGTGCACGTAAGAAGGTCAATGATCGAGATGCATCGTCCTTCTCTGGCGATACATTTGTTGATGGTGGCGCTGGTTCCGCCAACACCGCCGAAAAAGATGACATACATAAATGTGGTGACGATAAACCGAGCATTACTGTTACTGCAAACTGTAGCGGAGGTAGTTGTACTTTTGTAGCCACAGTAACCCAAGGAACTCACCCGATCAACAGCAGTCGCTTCCCAGGTACAGTCACCTTTACGCTCGACGGACAATCCGTCCGCACAGCCAGTGTCAAAAATAGCCCTGCAACAGTTCAATTCACAACAACGGGCACAGGCAGCAAAAAAATCAGTGTATCAGTGGTAGATAGTGTGCTCTATGAAGCTTCAGATTCTGCAACAGCTAACTTTGGAAGTGGAGCCACTGGGCCAAGCATTTCCTCTGCCAAGGTAACTGGAGTAAACGTCAATATCACCTGGAGTGGCGGCACTAATCCAATCACGATTCGTACCAAAGACGGCGATACACTCTGTGTGAATGAAACCGATGGTAGTTGTACGGCGCCAGCAGGCGACGCTCCTGTCGGAACGAAGATCTACGCTACTGATGCAGATGGTAAAAAATCAGGCGAGTTTACAGTTAACTAGTTTAGTCTACTTTTCCAAGAAAGTGTTGAGCGCGTCACGAATGTGCTTGACTGAAGTATAGTTCTTGGTTGGCTTGACGCTTAGTCCAGGGCCAATCACTACGTCAAACTTGAGCTTGGCGGCTTCTGCGATGCGTTTCTCAGCATAGGGCACATGGCGTACTTCTCCGCTCAAACCGACTTCTCCAAAAACAACGGCATTTTGTTTGAGCTGGAGACCTTTGGCGGCAGAAGCTATGGCCATACAGATTGCCAGGTCAGCAGCCGGCTCGGTAATGCGAATACCACCCACGATGTTTATATATATGTCTTGGTCGCTTAACTGCAGCTTGGTACGGCGCTCAAGCATGGCAATTAGTAGATTGACGCGGTTTAGGTCAATGCCGCTTGCAGCGCGCTTAGGATAGCCGTAGGACGTCTTGTTTACCAGAGCTTGGACTTCAACAAGAATTGGCCGTGAACCTTCCATCGTGGCCAGCACTACTGAGCCATCTGTAATCTGTCTTTCAGCTAAAAGTGCCGCAGATGGGTTAGACACAGGTACTAGCCCTTCGTTCTTCATTTCAAAGATCGCTACTTCATTGGTCGAACCATAACGGTTTTTGATGCCACGCAGTAGTTTGAAGCCACCATAACGATCACCCTCTAGCTGCAGGACTACATCAACCAGGTGCTCGAGCAGCTTTGGCCCGGCAATTGAGCCTTCTTTGGTAACGTGACCGACGATTAGCAAAGCCGTATTTGATCGTTTTGCAGCAGTAGTAAGCAAATGCGTACTATTAGTGATTTGACTGACTGAACCAGCCGCAGAAGCTACGCTTGCACAGCTCACTGTTTGTACCGAGTCGACAATCACTAGGTCATAGGTCGCACTGGCAATCGTAGCTGCAATGTCGTCTGCTGAATTACTGGTGACAATCATGAGTTGCTTGCTGGTTGTGCCCAGTCTTTCAGCCCGCAGGCCAATTTGATGTCCAGATTCCTCACCAGAAACATATAAAACAGTGTACTTCTGGGCCAGAGCATGGGCTAACTGCAACAGTAACGTGCTTTTCCCGATGCCAGGCTCGCCCGCAATCAAAGAAACGCTGCCAAGTACAATTCCACCACCTAGCACTAAGTCAACGTCGTCTAACCCAGTTAGAAGTCGTTTATCGTCATCTCGCTTTATATGATCGCTAACTTGTTTTGGCTTGAGGGCACTGCCCTTACTGCTACCTGTAACTGCAGCAACATTAACTTGCTCTTCGAGCGTATTCCACTCGCCACAGTTATAACATTTGCCCGACCACGTAGGTGACTGCGCCGCACAATTTGTACAGATATATGTGCTCGTTTTTTTCGCCATATGCTTTAGTGTACCAGGTCTTACTGTTCTTGCGGCAAGGTACGACTGTCGAGTGACTGGTACAGTTCTCGCTCTTCCAAAGCGATTTCATTCCGTTCTTTAACGAGTCTGTTATACGACTGAATGTCAGCCTCAGTTGATTTCAGTAACCTATTGTAGTCTTGAACGGCCGCGTTATAGTCTTCAACGCTGTTATTGTAGGCTGACGCGTTACCAGAACTGAGCAGACCATCCAGCTGCTGACGCTGATTCTGCAGATCGATATTGAGACCATCAATTTCTTGTCGAGCACTGTTAATAGAGGTTTCTAGACTTGCTAACTGGCGGTCAAAGCGCGCGATCTGTTCTTCGCGTTTAGTAAATGCTGCTTCGTACCGTTCTGCCAATGCTACAACTTGCGAGCGATCATCAAAGAATTGTTTGTAATGCTCTTCGAGTTCAGCTGGCAACACTGCAACCTCAGTTGCTAGTATGGAGTGTAATTCGTTAGGAACGACAGAAGCATCAGCTTGTCGGTATTGTTCGACTGTATCAATGATGCGCTTATTCTTTATCTGACTAAAACTTTCTGCTGTTAGCTGGTCCACACGCTCGCGTTCACTGGAATTCAAACGCTCGTAGCCAACATGTAGCATTTCGTGAGCTGCTGTCACCTCCTCAATGCCTGCTAAACGATCGTCTTGCACATCATAAATGTAAATGCCTCGATTACTAACATAACAACCTAGTACAATCGAAGCCTCGGCACTGGTGCAGTTTTGTTGAAATGTCGTTTTATCATTTAACTCTGGCCGATTAACGTAAAATAACTTCTCACCATAGCTGTTCATTGTTGTAACATCAGCTAGCACGGCAATCTCTGCCGGCGGCGTGTATCCACGTAAGCGATACCAGTCAAAGATCGACTGGAAGTTCAGAATTGTCAATAAGGCTATGGTTATAAAAAAGCCGCTAAACAGGACTGTGAGTACTTTTTGAACACGCATGTGCTTAATAGTATACGCTATTCAGAAGTTGATGAGTACGCGAGTTCTTTACCTTTAGAACCAACCTGAACGATGTTTCCTTTGTTGTACTGGTTATCCAATAATTGTAAAGCGATATGATCTTCGATTGTGTCCTGGATGAGTCGTCTGAGCGGTCTTACACCGTTTTTGGCATCATAGCCGTTTTCTAGCAAATGTTCCTTAGCAGCTTTGGTGACTTCGAGTCCCAAACCGTGCTTAACCAGGCGACCTTTTAGCTCGTTGAGTTGCAAGTCAAGAATTCGCAACACATCCTTTTTGGTCAGAGCTCTAAAGACAATTGTCTTATCGATACGGTTCAATAGTTCTGGGCGCATCATTTTCTTGAGTTCATCATGAACCTTGTCACGATTGCGTTTATGTAATGCGTCGAGGTCTTCCAGGTCGGCAGCATCATTAGCATGAAAACCAAGGTTAGCTTCTTTTTGAAGCTTATCAGCCCCAATATTACTCGTCATGATGATGATGGTATTACTAAAATCAACTTTCCTGCCCTTGGCGTCACTCAGCGTGCCGTCTTCTAGAATTTGCAGTAGCATGTTGAATACTTCTGGGTGAGCTTTTTCGATCTCATCGAACAATACTAAGCTGTACGGTTGGCGACGAATCTTGTCTGTCAGCTGACCCCCTTCATCATAACCAACATAACCAGCTGGAGCACCAACCAGACGCGACACGTTATGACGCTCACCGAACTCACTCATATCAATTTTGATCAGTGATTCTTCTGAGCCAAAGAACTCTCGAGCTAACACGCGGGCCAGCTCGGTCTTACCAACACCAGTTGGACCAAGAAAGATGAATGAACCGATTGGTCGATTAGCCGCACTAATGCCAGAGCGATTGCGCCTAACAGCCTTGGAGACGGCTTCGACGGCTTCGTCTTGACCTATCACGTGCTTGCCCAACTGCTTTTCTAGATTAAGTAGATACTTAGCTTCAGATCGAATAACCTTTGTAACTGGGACACCAGTCATACGTGAGACAACATCAGCTACATCTTCACTGGTAACAACAATTGGATTACCCGATTTAGTCTCGGCACGAACTTTATCGAGCTCAGCGTGTATCTGGCTAGCCCGCGTTTTGTGCTGTGCAGCGAGTTCATAATCTTCGTTATCAACGGCGTCTTCAATCCGACCGTTCACTAGCTTGAGTTCTTTCTGTAATTTACGTACTTCTGGTGGTGTTTTACCTTTGTCTACTCGCAGATGCGCCGATGTTTCATCTAATAAGTCGATGGCCTTATCGGGCATATAGCGATCGCTAATGTAGCGTTTAGCTAGCTCAACCGTATCAGTAAGGACTTCGTCGCTCAGTTCGACATTGTGGTATTCCTCATAGTGTTTGCGCAGACCCTTAAGGATGCCTAGGGTTTCACCACTGTTGGTTTCGGGTACTACAATCGGTTGGAAGCGACGCTCTAAGGCAGCGTCTTTCTCGATATGCTTGTTGTATTCAGCGGTTGTCGTAGCGCCAATGACTTGGATTTTACCGCGGGCAAGCGCTGGCTTAAGAATGTTACCGGCGTCCATAGCACCTTCGGCTGCGCCAGCACCAACGATGAGGTGTAACTCATCAATAAAGATAATGGTGTGCTTGTCATTCTCGAGTTCGGACATGACTTTCTTGAGTCGCTCCTCGAACTCACCGCGGTACTTTGTGCCAGCAATCATACCTGCCAGGTCTAGCATCACGATGCGCTTATCAAGCAAGCTATCAGGTACGTCTTCAGAAATAATTCGTTGGGCAAGACCTTCTACAATTGCTGTTTTACCGACACCCGGCTCACCAATCAGAACTGGGTTGTTTTTGGTGCGACGGTTTAGAATTGTAATCATACGACGGATTTGATTGTCACGACCAACTACCGGATCGAGCTTGCCGCCATGTGCCATTTGCGTAAGATCAGTTCCATAAAAATCCAGGGCAGTTTTGCGTAGCTTCTTGCCGCCTCGTCGCTGCTTATCTGTACGAGTTGGGTTTGCACCGCCTTCATCATACTGTTGGCGATTCATGAACTGCTCAAGCTCAGCTAGTAGGTTTTCTACATCAACATTCATCTCACGCAGTATGACGGTTGCGCGCGCATTCTTTTGGCTCAAAATACTATAAAGAATATGCTCGGTTCCACAGTGTTCTTGTGCAAAATCCTGGCTGACATCATAGGCCATGCGCAGGGTTAGCTTGGCTGTCTCGCTAAGATCTTTTGCGCCCATGTTGATAACCAGCGTTTTTGGAGTCAGATTCATAGCCAAACGGGCTTGCTCTAATGAAACACCGACACCTTCAAGAACTTTAGCACCCATGCTTGATTCTTGAGCCAACACACCAAGTAGTAAGTGTTCCGTACCGATATAAGTACTACCAAAACTGCGCGCAATCGCGTCAGCATGCTTCAAACTATGTAAGGCATTCTCGCTAAGATTGTTTAAAAACTCTTGAAAATCAGGTGAATTTGGCATCAAATCATGTCCCCCGAGCGGTTTATTTTGATTCGCTCACCTCTAAATATAAGGCAAAAATTAGCACTCGTCAACTGCGAGTGCTAATTTTGTGGCGCCTTTGTTTCTAGCCTTCGTGAGATTCGATGGCGTCTATCAGACTGCTCTCGAGTTCTGATTTCTTCTTGAGCTTTGGTGCGGCAGTTTTTGGCTTGTCTTCTGCTACTGGTGCGGGTGCAGCTGGAGCTTCTTCTGGCTCTTTACCAGCAGACTCGATATCAAGTTCATAGCCGGTCAGTTTACTTGCTAAGCGAACGTTCTGTCCGCTGCGGCCAATTGCGATACTCAGCTGATCTTCGTTGACGATAACGCGAGCTTTCTTATTACTTTCATCGAGTACGACCCGTTGAACTTCTGTAGGACTCAGCGCATTCTTGATATAGGTTGCTGGGTCTTCATTCCAGACAACAATATCGATCTTTTCTTGCTCGCCAATTTCGCTGGTGACTGCATTAACGCGCGTACCGTGACCACCAACAAAAGTACCAACTGGGTCAACACCAGGCACGGTACTGTGTACGGCTAGCTTAGTGCGTACACCTGCTTCACGTGAGAGTTCTTTGATTTCTACTGCACCGTTTTCCATCTCAGGGACTTCTGCGCGGAATAACCATTCAATGAACTCTTTGTTGCCTCGTGAGACAACCAGTTGTGGACCACGGAAGCCTTTTTCTACGTCTTTTAGGAATACCTTGAGACGTTGTCCTGGGTAATAGCGCTCACCTTGGATCTGTTCGCTCATTGGCATAATGCCTTGGGCTTTGCCAAGTTCGAGTCGGACGATACGGCCCTCAACACGAGAAACGATTGCATTTATTACAGTGCCAATCTTATCTTCGTATTCAGCTAGAACGATATCGCGCTCGGCTTCACGCAAACGCTGCAAGATAACCTGCTTGGCAGTCTGGGCGGCAACACGACCAAAAGTCTCAACTTTTTCGATAATCTCGACAGTTTCACCAACTTTAGCGTTCTTTCGAATGGCCTGTGCTTCAGTTAAGCTAATCTCGACAGCTGGATCGCCGACTTTCTCGACTACTTCTTTGCTGGTGTATGCTGTAACATCACCGCTGTTCAGATTCATACTAACGCGAACTTCTTGTTCACGGTCACCGTAATCACGACGATAGGCTGCGGCTAAAGCTTGTTCAACAACTTCTTGTACAGTCTCTTCTGGTAGGTTTTTTTCTTCGGCGATCGCCTTTATTGCGACGGCCAGTTGTTTTAGATCAAAATCCATGATGTATTTCTCTTCTTTCCGTTATTAAAAAATCCGACCTGCTGGCCGGACATCACTTACAACAACTTCAAGTGTAAATTACACATCCAGTTTTGTCAATCTGGCGTGCTAGAATGCCATATATGAGCAAAGATGTTACTAGATTACTTACCCAGTTTATTCCCGCCAACTACAAGTTACTTGTGCACCCTGAAAAAGCAACCATGACGTTTACCGGCTCTGTTGTTATAACTGGTAAAAAAACCGGCCGGCCTAGTCGACGCATCACATTCCATCAAAAAGGCCTTAAGATTAGCTCGGCAACCGTAAAGCAAACCGACAAAGATACCCGCAACATCACTATTGACCGCATTAATCTGCAGAAATCATATGACGAAGTCCGTCTACATAGTCCAGACCTAATCTACCCAGGAAGCTATGAGATTACACTAGAGTTTAGTGGCGCAATTACTGATCACATGAACGGGCTCTATCCATCACGTTTTAAACTCGACGACAAGGAACAAATTATTCTGGGTACACAGTTTGAAAGTCACCACGCCCGTGAAGTCTTCCCCTGCATTGATGAGCCTGCTGCTAAAGCTACCTTTGACCTTACTGTTGTTAGCCCAAAAAATGAAATCGCCCTAGGGAATACACCAGTCAAGGAAGCATCAACTACAGGAGAATGGACCACAACTACTTTTGAGACTACACCAATCATGTCCAGTTACCTGCTCGCTTTTGTGATTGGCGACATGGCCTACAAGGAAGCCAAAACCAAGCAAGACGTTATTGTACGAACCTACGCCACACCAGATAAAGTTGATCAAACTGACTTTGCCCTCGATGTTGCTGTTCGTACCCTCGAATTTTATGATGATTACTTTGGCATTGCGTACCCTTTAGTAAAGTGCGATATGGTCGCCCTCCCAGACTTTGCTTCTGGTGCAATGGAAAACTGGGGCTGCATTACCTACCGTGAACACTGCATGCTGGTTGATGAAGAAAACACCTCTTTGCCAACCAAGCAATATGTCGCGATGGTAGTAGCTCATGAACTAGCACACCAGTGGTTTGGTAACCTGGTGACCATGCGCTGGTGGACAGACTTGTGGCTCAACGAGGGCTTTGCCAGCTGGATCGAGTACATGGCTATTGATCACCTCTTCCCGGACTGGCACATGTGGACACAATTTATTGTTGACGAACAGTTGCCGGCCATGAAACTTGATGCGCTAGAAAACACCCATCCAATCGAAGCATCGATTCACCATCCTGATGAGATCCGTACAATCTTTGATGGCATTAGTTACGGTAAGGGCGCCAGTGTCATTCATATGCTGCATGATTATCTTGGACCAGACATGTTCCGCAAGGGCCTCCAGTGCTACCTAGAACGTCACTCATACGGTAATACCGATACAGTTGATCTGTGGGCAGCGCTTGAAGAAGTCTCTAAAATGCCAGTAAAACACTTTATGAACCATTGGATTACTCGCCCAGGCTTTCCGTTGGTTACTGCCAACATCAACACTGATAATCCAAACATAAAGCAGGAACGTTTTTATGCCCAAAAACCAGCTACAACATCTGAACAGCTATGGCCGGTTCCGTTGTTAGCTTCGGAGCAGCTCGATATACAAATGCTTGAGAAATCGGTACACAAGCTTAATGGATCTTCACTAAAGTCTGATTTCTTGCTCAATCAAAATGGCAGTGGCTTTTACCGAGTTGCTTATGACCCGGCTCATCTAAACGAACTAGCTAAACACGTAGCAGCTGGTGATTTTGACGAGATCAAACGGCTTAATTTGCTATCTAGTCAGTATGAATGCGCCAAAGCAGGCTACAGCAATACCGCCAATGTGTTAACGCTCTTAGAGAGTTACCAGGCGGAGACCCAGGCACCGGTATGGGATGTAATTGCTGGTACGGTCGGCGGAGTGCGCGCAGTTATGGGCGATGAAGATAATGATGTCCTCCGTAACACAATGAAGCCATATGTTCGCTCTCTTGTCGCGAACTGTCTAAAAGACCTCGGCTGGAAGCCTCGCCAAAACGAAACTTATTTTGACACATTGCTACGGCCAACCATTTTGGGTCTTGCAGCAGGAGCAGATGAGCCAACTGTCGTCAAAGAGGCACTCAAACGCTTTAAGGATGCCAAGAAACCTGAGGACTTAGCAGCGGATGTCCGTGGCGTCATTTTAGCCACTGCCGCACGACTTGGCGACAAGCCAGAGTACGAAAAAATGCTAGCCTGGCATGATACCAGCACAAGTAGCGAAGTCCGCACTAGTCTTTGTGCAGCATTAACGAGCTTTGAGCAACCTGCGCTCATTAAGAAATCTCTTTCATTGATAAAAACCGATCGAGTTCGTCAGCAAGATGTGAGCTACTGGGTTGCATACAGCTTCATGAACCGACACGCTAAAAACCAGGCCTGGCAGTGGCTCAAACATGAATGGTCATGGCTCGAAGAAAATTTGGGGACAGATCTCAGTTTTGGGCGTTTCCCAGTATTCGCCGCACGGGCATTTGGCAGTCATGAATTTCTCAAAGATTACACGACGTTCTTTGACGGAGTGCACTCACCCGCGACTGACCGTGCAATCAAGCAAGGTGCTGAGATCATTGAGATGCAAGCTGATTGGAAGGAAAGGGACTACCAAGCTGTTCTTGATTTCTTCCTAAATAAAGCTAAAGCTGATCAATAAACGCGTCTACAGAATACTCGTCACCACTCACTTCTATAGCACCTAGACAATACTCACCCGGCCAGTAGTGGTATGACACCCACATATCAGCCGCCCGCGCCATCTGCTTGAGCTTTTGTGGTGTGATGTATTCTAGACCATGACCTTGGCGTGACGATTGGCGGTATTTTACTTCAACAAATACTATTGACTCATTGTTCTGTGCCACTACATCGATTTCACAGTAGCGGGTCCGCCAGTTGTACTCTAGGACTTTGTAGCCGAGTGTCTGCAAATACTCGCCTGCTGCTTGTTCGGCTCGTTTACCGCGCTCGGTGGAGCTCATACTGCACCATTACGGGTTTGTAGCTTAAGCGATGGAGCGGTGATGGGCCGTACTTTTCTAGTGCGCGCTGGTGTGCCTGAGTGCCGTAACCCACGTGAGATGCGAAGTCATACTCTGGATAGTTACTCGATTGCTCGGCCATAAATGTATCACGACGGACTTTGGCATAGATACTGGCCGCACTAACACAGGGATGATGTAGATCAGCTTTGATAACAGTCAGTACATTACTAAATCGTTCGCCACAATAATTAACACTGCCGTCCATGATAATTTGCTCGGTTAACTGGGCTTTAATTGCCTCTAATGCTCGTGCGACGCCTAACTTCATCCCACCAGACAAGCCAATCTCATCGATTTCGTGAGGCGTCACCCAACCTTCGCCGTATGTGCCGTATGTGCTGAGCTCATCAAAAATTGCTTCACGCCGACTTTTAGATAGTAATTTTGAATCAGTTACATGTGGTGGTATTTCTGAAGACTGACGCATCGCCACTACTAACAATGGACCCGCCCAGCAACCTCTACCTACTTCATCAATACCTATCATGCCCACAAGCATAACAAAAAACCGCCCTAAGGTGGACGGTTTTATATACAAGTCTAAGTGCTGTTACTTTTCTTCAGTTGCTGGTGCTTCAGTAGCTTCCGCTTCTACTGCTGGCTCTTCGGCCTTTGGCGCTTCTGGAACAGTGTTCACAGCGTTACGGTCAAAGTCGACGCCAGTTAGACGAGCGGCCTTACCGGTTCGTTGTCGCATGTAGCTGAGGTAGTTGCGGCGTACTTTACTACGCTTGGTAACTTCAATCTTGGTAACAAGTGGTGAGTGAACTGGGAAGTTCTTTTCTACGCCAACACCGCTGGCGATACGTCGCACTGTTATAGATGCCGTGTGACTGCCTGAACGGTCGGTTCGAATAACAAGACCTTCGAAGATCTGAATGCGCTCTTTGCTGCCTTCTTTGATCTTCTGGTGGACACGAACAGTGTCGCCACTTTGTACATCAACGACGGCGTGTTTCTTGTATTTAGCTTCGATTTTCTGAATTACTGATTGCATGACCAAATCATCTTACACTGTTTTTATACTCTTTGCAACACATTTCTATCTGTTAATCGTTTGCATACATGCCAGGAAACATGATCACCTGACCCTGTTCACCTGAATCTGTTGACTGCACCAGTTCAACATCAACGCCCACGCGCTCTTGAACTATGCCGCCATACTGCCACAAACGATAGTAAGCATGGTCTGTAAGTGCAGTATCGCCTTCTAATCCTTCAAGGTCAATTTCTGCCACACGACGCGCAAATCGTTCTTCTGCACTGATAAGTTCTGATTCATTATTTTTCACAACAGAGTACGATTATACACGAGTGGTATGATATGTCTATGACTGATTTTGCTGAAGAAGCCCTCAAAAAACACAAAGAACTCAAGGGCAAGATTAGCTTGTCACTAAAAGACACGCTGGACTCTCAAGACAAATTGAGCACATATTACACACCAGGTGTGGCAGCGGTCTCAACATATGTAGCTGAACACCCTAACGAAACACGTGATTACACCTGGACGAACAACGCAGTCGCAGTAATTAGTGACGGTTCAGCAGTACTTGGACTAGGTAACATTGGACCACAGGGTGCACTGCCTGTTATGGAGGGTAAAGCCATGTTGTTCAAACACTTTGCCAACATTGATGCAGTACCGATTGTGCTTGACGTTCACTCAGCCGACGAGATAGTTGCAGCAGTTCGGGCGATTGCACCGAGCTTTGGCGGCATTAACCTAGAAGATATTGCCGCCCCGATTTGTTTTGAAGTGGAAGAACGCCTCAAGGAAAAGCTCGAGATCCCAGTCTTTCACGACGACCAACACGGTACGGCAATTGTAGTTTTAGCTGGTCTTATTAACGCCATGAAGGTAACTGGCCGTCAGCTCAAAGACTGTAGAGTTGTGGTAGTTGGCGCAGGTGCAGCTGGTACCGCCATAATGAAGTTACTGCACTTGTATGCTCAGCCAGAAATTCTAGCCGTCGATAGCAAAGGCATTGTCAGCAAAGATCGTACAGACTTAAATGATCAGAAGCAAAAGCTCCTTGAGTTCACTAACCCAGATAACGTTAGTGGTACATTAGAGCATGGTTTGATGGGAGCCGACGTATTTATTGGCGTTTCCGCCCCAGGGCTGCTTAATCAGGCGATGGTTAAATCTATGTCTGAGAAACCGATAATCTTTGCCATGGCCAATCCAACCCCAGAAATTATGCCTGACGAGGCCAAAGCGGCGGGTGCCGCCGTTATTGCAACCGGCCGTAGTGACTTCCCGAACCAAGTCAACAATGCGCTGGCCTTCCCAGGAATCTTCCGAGGCGCCCTCGATAACCAAGTCAGTAAAATTACAGACCAACACAAGATCGCAGCCGCTGAAGCGATTGCCAACCTGGTAGAAAAACCAACCGCCGATCAAATCATCCCGTCCCCGCTCGACGACCGCCTCGTCCCAACTATCTCAAAAGTGATTGTTTAGTTTTGTTCGATCGTCCCAACAGCGCAAGTAATGGCGAACTGTCCTAGGTCAGTATTCGCCTCAACCCGGAATGCGTCCACATCTAGCGGCGTCATATCAACCAGGCCTTTAAGGTAGGAGACACCAAATATTGCTAGACCTTCTTCTGTTACTTCATATGATACTGCAGGTCGACCTTGACCTCTATAATCTGCATGTCCTGCGCTTAAAAGACCACCACTAAGAAAACTATTAAGAACCTTATACAGCGTACCTTCACTAACATTCTGACCCGTTAAGGCATAGTATTCTCTGACATTTTTGGCAGTAAGTTCTTGCCGTTCCATCGTTCCTGACAGTAATGCAAATGCAACTTTACGCTCGCCAATGCTCAATCGAGAAATATCCTGTATCACATTCTATACTTTTATACATGTTGAGGGTCTCGGTCAAGCGCTAACCAATGACGCGGTAGATTTCTTCAAGGGTGGTTTCGCCGGCCACAACATGTAGCATAGCGTCTTGCAGCATGGTTTTCATACCACTTTTGACAGCAGCCTCTTCTATTTGTTGAGAGGAGAGTGATTTGTTGCCGGATTCTAGTAATGTACGTAGATCAGCACTCATAGTGAATTGCTCGCGTACGGCAATCTGACCACGGAAACCGTATGGGTTCTCGTCTGATTTACCTGGCTTATACAGCTTTAGGCCTTCTAGTGATGGCTTCTCGACACCTTCTGGTAAGGTATCAATAACTTGCTTGATCGTGTTGAGGCTAGCCTCGTCTGGGTCATAGGCTACCTTACTGTCATCATCAAGTTTACGGACCAAACGTTGTGCCATTACCAAGCGAATGGCCGAGACAAACAACGGATTCTCGCCAACTACGTCCATGAGACGTGTTAGAGCGGCTGCGGCAGATGATGCGTGAAAGGTTGATAGCACCAGATGACCTGTCAGTGACGCCTGCAAAGCAGTTTTGGCCGTATCCATATCGCGAATTTCTCCAACCATCACGATATCAGGATCGAGTCGCAAGATTGCCCGTAATTTATTGGCAAAGCTGGTTTCTTGGGCGCTTTGGGTCATCACAGGGATCTGTGTAATGCCGGCAAACTGATACTCAACCGGGTCTTCAATCGTGATAATTTTACGCTCAGTAGTATTGAGACTGTTGAGCATAGAGTAAAGCGTGGTTGTTTTACCTGAACCGGTTGGTCCAACTGCCAGCACCAAACCACTTGGCTTACTAATAATATCGTCAACTACGGCGCGCTGATCTGGTGCTAAACCTAGTCGATCCAACTGATACATTTCTTGGTCCATGTTGAACAGACGCATTACCACGTCCATGCTATTAACAGTCGGCACGGTTTCTAGACGAACGTTAACGTCAACTTGCTCGCCAGTAGCCATCTGGACTTTTTGTGAAATGTGACCTTGCTGCGCATCAGGCGATGCTGTCGAGACATTACCTGCGCTAGCAATAGCAGACATCAGAATACGGTACTTGTCGGCCTGTAACTTTGCGATCGGGTGCAGCACTCCATCAATACGGAACCGAATACGGGCATGATCACGTTGTGTTTCGACGTGAATATCTGAGGCTCCTAAGCGGTGTGCTTGTTCAACCAAATAGGCCAGCATGTCGCTAGCCCGCACTTGGCTTAGGGTCGCGGAAACCTTCTCTTGCAAATCGGCCGTACCGGCGTTTTTGATAGAAATATCTTCGTAAACAACCTGCTTAGGTGGGTCGTATAGCTTCATGTACTCTTTAAAGCCAGTCTCAGATATCAATGCAAAGGATACGCGTTGATCTATGAATTCTTGCTTGAGCTTGGTGAAGGTATCTTGTGAGGTGGTATTAGTAACACCGAACGTTATGTTGCCCTTTTCGCTGCGCAGGGGGATAATCCGCATTGCGTACAACTCTTTGGCGTCAAAAATGTCCTTGTAGAGTGTTTTTTCTTGGATCTGAGAAGTGTCAACATAGCCCAAATTCAAAATTCGGGCGCGTCGCTGAGTAATCAGCTCTTCGTCAAGACGAGCATCTTGTGACATGACTCTATTTAACCATAAGCACTGGTGCAATGGCGAGTAGATATTTATACTGCCTCTATGCGCACAATTGCCGTTATCTTACATAATCTGCGGAGCACACACAATGTTGGCTCGATACTGCGGACTTCTGATGGTGTTGGTGTTCATCAAGTCTACTACACAGGCTACACTCCTTACCCTTCAGAGCCCGCCGATACTCGTTTGCCACATATCCAACGCAAAATTACGGCACAGCTACATAAAACAGCCTTAGGAGCCGAGACAAACGTCAGGAGCGGGCATCATCAAGATATTATGACGTTACTAACCGAGCTGAGGCACGATGGCTACCAGATCGCTGCCTTAGAGCAGAATGAGTCTAGTGTAGCGCTGCCCAAGTACGTACCGCCAGATAAATTGGCATTGATTGTCGGCCGCGAAGTAGAAGGCATTGAATCCGAGGTACTGGCAGCAGTTGATGTAACTGTAGAAATCCCCATGATCGGCCAAAAAGAATCCTACAACGTATCAGTGGCGGCGGCGATGGCACTTTATCATTGCAGATTCGTAGCATAAGCGTCATACTATATCAAAACGAGAAATAAATATGCCCCTAAAAACCCACAGACACACTAGTCACAAGAAACACCCAAAGAACTATGCAAAGGTATATTGGCCTTATATTCCACTTATTCTAGTTCTAGGCCTTAGCTTATTTGTAGGACAGTCTCTCGCCAGCCGTTCACAAAGCGATGTGCTATCTTATGCCACTAACGTCTCACGCGATGGCTTACTGGAAGCGACTAACCAGGAACGCCAAGCTTCAGACACAAACTCACTCGAACTGAACGAAAAACTCAACGCTGCAGCGCAGGCCAAAGCGCAGGACATGGTTGCGCGAGATTATTGGTCGCACACCACTCCAGATGAGCAAATGCCGTGGGTATTTGTAGAGAAAGCTGGCTACAAGTATCAGAAAGCTGGCGAGAACCTAGCCTACGGTTTTGCCAGCAATCAAGAAACAGTTAACGGCTGGATGAACAGTCCGTCACACAGACAAAATGTTCTCGATGTCTCTTACAGCGAGGTCGGCTTTGGTATCGCCCAATCACCAGATTATATTGGCAATGGTCCAGAAACGATTATTGTCGCAATGTATGCTAGGCCGGTTAGTGCACCACGTTTAGCACTGGCTACTCCAGCTGCTCAACCACTCGATGAAAAGCCAGTTAACTCCAGCCAACCATTCATTGTAGAACCAAGCGTCAAAGCAGTCTCCAAAATTCAAGCCATGACGAGCACGACGATCCCTGGAGCTACCTTCATCATCGGCTTACTAATCGGAAGTGGCCTTGCCTACTTGCTCATAAAACATGCAATTGGTATCAAACGTGCTTTCCGAAACGGCGAGAAGTTTGTGCTGAAGCATCCTATACTTGATCTAACTGTACTAAGCTTTGTAGCACTTTGTATTCTGTTAAGCCAAAGTGTTGGCGTAATTCGTTAGTTCGTTTACTTAACAACCACGTTATCTTTACCGACTAGTTCGGCTAACTGTGTGAGAATATCTGGTTCTTGCGCAACACGGGTTGGTAATTTGATTATCTGCTTTTGCTCGTTTGTACCGATTACCAACACGACTTCTTGCTGTCCTGGATGGGCATCTATGGTCCGTTTGAGCTTTTGCAGGATATCTTGATCATTACTATCACTAATACGTATGTATAGTTTGGCGTCTACGCCCAGGGCCGGAGCTTCTTTCTTGGTTTTGGCAACAGGCTTGCCTTTGGGAACTTTCTTGGCCTTGCCGGTCGACTGGTAAGCCTGAGCCTGAGCTTGTGTAACTTCGCGAGCATCATCAACCAGAACCTTAATCTCCGTGCTAAGATTGCCATCGCGATCTTTGGCGTTAACTTTGCCGCGAATGAGCATAATACGGTCCTTCTCCCAACTACCAACAGTTTGCTGATAAACGCTTGGAAACAGTATTAGTTCTGTCTCTGCCTTGAGGTCGGCCAGTTTTACGAACGCCATCTTTTGCCCCTTTTTAGTCATAATTTCTCGAACATCTTGGACAATACCACCAATTGTGACTGGCTTTCCATCATGTTCTGGCAGCAAAGAATCGAGAGGTATTGTTTGTTCCGACAGGAATGTTTCGTATGACTTCAAGGGATGCTCAGATAAATACAAGCCTAGTAGCTCACGCTCCCATTTAAGCTGTTCGCGCTTTGGAAACTGGTCTGGAGCCGCTTCTAACGACAACTGCGGCATCGATACGGCGCCTTCTTCAAGCGATCCGAACAAATCAGTTTGGCCGTTATTCTGCTCTTTGTGTAATCGGCTCGAGAACGCCAACAAAGTCTCGATATTAGCTAACAGCGTACTGCGATTGCCAAATCTATCCAGTGCGCCTGATTTAATGAGACTTTCTAGGGCTTTTCGGTTAACTACACGGTTATTAACTTTGCCTAAGAAGTCTTCCAATGAGGCAAAACTACCATCGACTGCGCGGGCTCGCAATATTTCTTCTACAGCTCCAGTTCCCACATTCTTAATAGCCGCCATGCCAAAACGAATAGCACCAGTTTCTGGTACCACCGCAAATTCCAGGAATGACTCGTTTACATCAGGTGATAGCACCGTAATACACATATGAGTACACTCAGAAATTTCGATGGCTAATCTGTCCGTATCGTCGTAATCGCCCGTCATCAGGGCGGCCATAAAGGCTGACGGATAGTGTGCTTTTAAGTAGGCCGTCTGGTATGAAATCAAGCCGTAACAAGCTGAGTGCGACTTGTTAAAACAATAATCTGCAAAACCAAGCAGTTGCTTCCAGAATTTTTCAATCAGTGGGCGTGGTATACCGTTCTCGACAGCACCTTCTATAAAGCGATTTTCCATTTTTTGCATCAAGTCACGCTTTTTCTTGCCGATTGCCTTGCGCAGGGTGTCAGCCTCGCCACCCGTAAAGCCACAGACGTCACGAGAAATCTGCATGAACTGTTCCTGATAGACCAATACTCCGTAGGTATTTTCCAAGGCAGCTTTCATAAGTGGGTGTTCGTATGAAACTTCTTCTTCGCCATTCTTTCGCTTTATAAAACTGTCAGTCAGTCCAGCACTCAAAGGCCCTGGCCGATACAAAGCACCCATCGCAACTATGTCGTCAAACACGGTTGGCTTGAGTTCACGCAAATACCGCTTCATACCAGAAGATTCAAATTGAAACACACCAGTAGTATCGCCACGCTGCAGCAACTCAAACGTTTTCTCATCATCAAGTGGCAGTGTGTTTATATCAATCTCTGTGCCATGAACTTTTTTGACAATACGTAGTGTGTTTTTGATAGTCGTGAGGTTAGATAGTCCCAAGAAGTCCATTTTAAGCAGCCCAAGCTCTTCGACAGGGTTCATTGAATACTGCGTAGAAACGACGCCTTTCTGGGCCATTTCCAGGGGGGTAAACTTAACAATATCGTCTGGCGCGATGACCACACCAGCCGCATGTACCCCATGTGAGCGAATGGTTCCTTCCAACTGCACAGCTAGATCAAACACACGCTTGGATTGTTCATTGTTCTCATACTCTGCAGCCAGGTCAGCATCATCTTTGAGTGATAGCTCCAGTGGGATGTGACGACCCTGCACTGGTGGCGGAATCATTTTTGAAAGTCGGTCAGCCTCAGCATATGGCACCTGTAGCACACGAGCGACATCGCGCACAGCGTTACGGGCAGCCATGCGACCAAAAGTCACAATATTTGCTACTCGTTCTGTACCATACTTATCTACGCAATATTGGATAACTTCGTCGCGCCGGGTATCCTGAATATCAATATCGACATCCGGCATTGATATACGATCGGGATTCAAAAAACGTTCGAATAGTAAGTCGTACTCCAGCGGATCGAGCTCAGTAATCTTAAGGGCGTAGGAGATAATCGAGCCTGCTGCCGAACCACGCCCTGGCCCAAAGACAATACCTTGGTTTTTACCCCAGTTGATAAAGTCAGAAATAATTAAGAAGTACCCGTTAAAACCCATGTTATCAATTACGCCAAGTTCATACGTCACACGCTCGTTGATGTCAGATGACAGCAGCTTCTGGGCTTCAGCAATACTCAGTTTGGCAGCCTCGTCTTCACCTACTCCGCCATAGCGAAATGCTAAACCCTGGTATACAAGAATATGAAGATAAGATTTTTCTGTTTTGCCTTTTGGTACGGGAAACTTAGGAATAAGTATTTTTCCAAGCTCTATTTCAACATTGCAACGATCAGCAATAGCACGACTGTTAGTAATAATCTCTGGATGTTCACCGGACCAACGCTCAATAATATCTTCAGGCTTAGTGACATGCAGTTCAAATTCTTTGAGGCTCATGCGATTTGTATCACTCAAGAAAGAGCCCGTCTGCACACAAAGTAAGATTTCGTGAGCTTCTTGATCCTCATGTCGCAAATAGTGAGCGTCACTTGTTACAACACAAGGTATGTTGAGTTCAGTGGCTAGCTTGAAAGTCAGGTCAGTCACGCGAACTTGCTCATCCCACTTACTCGGGTGTTCTGTATGTCCATGATCTTGGATTTCAAAATAATAGCGATCGCCAAACACTTTTTTGTACCACGAGGCAGTCTGCAAAGCCTGGTCGTATTGACCTTGCCGCAGCGAGTCACCCACTTCACCACCAATACAGCCGCTCAGAACAATTAACCCTTCACTGTATTTCTCGAGCAAATCGTGATCAACTCTCGGCTTATAATAGTAGCCGTTAAGATTCGCCTCGGTACTCAAACGCATTAAATTTTGGTAACCGGTATTATTCATAGCCAGGATAATCAAGTGATAGTACACCTTATCTTTGACTGGATCTTTATCGGTCATCCCTCGAGAAGCGACATAGGCTTCCATACCCAAGATTGGTTTTATATCGCGGGCTCTGGCTTCCTTATAAAATTCAATCAGACCAGACAGCGTACCGTGATCAGTAATCGCCACAGCCTCCATGCCAGATTCTTTGACATAGTCCATCAGCGCCGGAATCTTAGTGAGACCGTCGAGCAGACTGTACTGCGTATGATTGTGTAGATGCACAACGTCACGCGCAGTAACATTGGCGGTTTGTTTTGGCACTATCGCCTTCTCCCTCACTTAACTTCAACCTACATTATAGAAAAACTCCTGTGCCTTTGGCGAGTCAATATGCGGGGTTTACAACATTATTTTGAAGAATCGATAGTGTTAGTGACTTTAGTGACAAATTCTTCCAAAAATGGAATGCTATCAAGCAAGCTAAGTAGCCATAATAACAGAGCTACTAAAACAGTTGCACCCAGCACACCGCCAAAGCCAGCCAACACACCTTTCAAGAAACTCATCTTGTAAAAGCGTTTGTTGTTGGCGTAACCAGTTTCTGTGATGGTAACTAACATCTGCCCGATAGCTTCAAGCTCTTTGGAAGTTGGTGCTGGCTTAGCCTTTTGTTTAGCCACTTACTTCTTGAGGAAGATTTTTAGGTGATCAACAGCACTACTGGCTTCTTTGATAGCTTTTTGCAAATCTTTGTCGTCACCGCCACCTTCATGAACGGCTGAAAGCGCTTCACGAGCTTTAATCTTCGCTTTATTGGCAACTTCGAGAGCCATAGTAAGATCTTGTTTTGAACCAGCCTTCAGCTTTTCTGCTTGCTTACGGCCTTCAATAATTAAGCTATCGAGGTCGCTGTGTAACTTTTTTAGCTTTTTCTCAGCTTCACGCTTGGCTTTGAGTGCAGTATCGTGAATGTCTTTACGGGTCTCTTTGCCACTTTTTGGTGCTGTCAAAAGACCAGTTACATACCCTACACCGGCCGCGATGGCTGTTCCAATTGCTAAACTTTTGGTTGATTTCTTCATGAATTCCTCCTTAACGCTTCGAGTTCTTATTTTTGAACATCTCTGCAATATTACTAATCATTCGTCCCACGGCTACTGGACCCGCAGTCTGCTGGAAAAATTCGCTTATGTGCTCTGCCTTGTCAGCAATTTGTTCGGCTTTTTGCGTAATGACACGTATGTTCTTTAGAATCTTGATGATGAAAACCATGATGACGATACTAAGTGTCAAAAATATGACCAGCATCACGGATAGAACGATAACCAGAATGTCGTAGCTTGTTGTTGTGTCCATAGTATCTCCAATTATACACTACTAGTATCATTTATTCGTTGCTGTAAGTATGTAAGAAATCCCTCACTTACATTAGAATCACGCAGCGCAAAATCGACAACTGTCTTTAGATACTCGAGTTTGTTGCCTGTATCATAGTAACGTGCGTTTTGCAGCATGCAGCCCAGTAGCGTATGACCATCTCGAATCATTGGCTCTAAAACAAAGGTCGTGAAATGAAACTCTTGGTCTTTGGAAAGACGAGCTCTGGCCGAATTAACATATTCGAACACGTCAGGTGTAAGCAAATAGCCACCAACACTCGCAAACTGTGAAGGGGCCTTGTCTTTACCAGGCTTCTCTACTATTTGGTTCATCTTCATCAGACCGCCGTCTAGTTCAGTGCCAGCCAGTATACCGTAACGATCGTAGTCCACGTCTTTTGTAGCTTTTAGGCAGGGCAAAACAATTGACCCGTGTTGCTCATAGACCTTAATGAGTTGGCTAAAACGGTTTGGTTCTGCAGTTATAATGTCGTCTGCAAAGGCATAGATAAATGGCTCGTCGCCTATCAAGTGCGCAACATTCATAATTGGCGTGGCACTACCGTAAGGACCTTTTTGACGTACGTAGGCAAAGTTTGCCAGGTTGGATATCTGTTTGGTCTGCTCAAGCAGTTCAAGCTTATCGCCTTGCTTGAGATTAGCCCGCAAGTCCGCACTCATTTGATCAAAGTGGTCTTCAATAGCGCGTTTGTGATAGCCGGTCACTATTACAATATCTTCAATGCCCGCAGCAACTAATTCTTCGACAATATACTGAATGATTGGCTTGTCGACTAAAGGCAGCATTTCTTTAGGCATAGCTTTTGTTTGCGGCAGAAAACGTGTACCAAAGCCAGCTGCGGCAATAACAGCTTTTCTAACGGGTTTTTGTGTTTGTTTTTTAGACATGATCACAGTATACATGAGTGTAATCTTGCCGCCGCTGTCAGCAACAAGAAATACGGTTAATACTTACAGGCCGAGTTGTTTTTTGATACTCGCTTGCGCAACAGATGGGTTGGCTTTACCTTGGCTGGCTTTCATGACTTGTCCAACCAGAAAACCAATCGCTTTCATTTCACCATTCTTGACGTCTGCTGCGGCTGCACTGTTTTGGGCTAGAACGTCTTTGACAATCGCCTCAATAGCACCTTCGTCTGACTCTTGAATATAGCCTTGTTCACTTGCATACTTTTCAAAGTCTTTTGGAGCAGAATTAGTTTTGAGTAGCTCAGTAAGCAATGACTTGGCGCCTGTAGAACTAAGTTTATTGGCGGCAACGAGCCGATAAACACCATTATAGATCGCTGCTCGGATATCCTCCGTTGGCGTTTCAAGGTCTTTTGAGTCGCGACGTAGGGGGATTTCTACATTTACAAACCAATTGGCCAGGGCTTTTGCAACTGTTTTGTCATCAAGCGCTGCTTCAAGATGATTTAGGTAGGATACATCCTCATCTTCAACTTCTGCCATCAGTAATGTATCGGTCTGACTTTCGTCCATGCCAAGGCTAGCTAGACGTTTTCGCCACTCATCTGGCATAACGGGCATATCGGACTGAATTCGTTTGATGAACGCTTCGTCAAGCTCAATTGGCGGCAAGTCTGGGTCTGGCATATAGCGATAATCATGAGCCTCTTCTTTGCTACGCTGACTAAATGTCTTTTGTTTGGCATCGTCCCATCCGCGTGTTTCTTGTACAATTGCGGTGCCTTTTTCGAGCAACTCAATTTGGCGATCAGCCTCATACAAAACCGCCTTTTCAACACTGCGGAAACTGTTAAGGTTTTTGCTCTCTGTTCGTGTGCCAAGCTCTTCAGTTTTACTAACGCTCACATTAACATCAAATCGCATGTTACCGTAGTACAAGTTAGCATCGGACACACCTGCATAACGCATACGTAAGTATAGTTCGCGTACGTACGCCTTGGCTTCTTCTGCTGTGTGCATGTCAGGTTCTGACACGATCTCAAGCAGTGGTGTGCCAGCGCGATTTAGGTCAACCAAACTATAGTCTGCACCAGCCGGGTGTGTGCTTTTGCCGGCATCGGCCTCCAGGTGTGCCTCGTGAATTCGAACAGTTTTGGACTTGCCCTGAACGTTAATATCTACTTTGCCATCACGAACGATTGGGTGTTCAAACTGCGTGATCTGATATCCCATTGGTAAGTCTGGATAGAAATAATGCTTGCGATCGAATGAGCTAACTTTCTGTGGTGGCGTACCTAAGGCAAATGCTGCTCGAGTAGCTAGTTCGACTGCTTTTTCGTTTAATACTGGCAGTGCTCCTGGCATACCAAGATCAATATGACTGATGAGCGTGTTCGGCGCCGCTTCACGAGCATCGTTACCAACTGCAGAGAACAACTTGGTCTGAGTTTTGAGCTGTACGTGACATTCTATACCAATTGTCACGGTGTACTGCTTGCGCACTGCTTCAGTTATCATTTAAGCGCTCCTAAGTCCTTTAGGGCACGTCGAATTCCTAGCAAGGCATCCTTAACGTCATTTTTCTTCAGCTTGGTAGTCTTGTCTTCAGCTACTTTCTTGGCAAGTTTGTGACCAAACCAGACGCCATCGTTATCACTGAGATCACGTTGGGCAGACACCAGTCGCTCGCCAAAGCTTTTCCCTTTGTATTTACGTTTTTTGAGTGCCCGACCCAGTAAGGCATCAGCTTCTAATAATACTTCAGGCCATTTTTCTTTATCAGCACAGAGCTTTTGAATATCCTGCCATTTACCGTGATATTTTTGCGGTTTGAGCTTGCCGGGGCGTTTACGATAAATAATCAGTCCAACAAGCAAAAGCATTAGTGTAGCCAGCACGGCAATAAAGATATAATCGAGTTGTGTCAGTGTCATGTAGTAACCTCCAATGCACGAGCCGCAGCTAGTAGCGCGCGATCTTTTTGCGCTGCAGCCATCAACTGTACACCAATAGGTAATGCGCTGTTAGTTTTAGCTGGAATACTGATAGCTGGAACACCAACCAAACTAGCAGCCACCGTCATGATATCAATCAGATACATCTTGAGTGGGTCGTCAATGTTTTCACCAATCTTAAACGCGGTGACAGGAGATGTTGGACCAACTAAAAAATCGACTTTCTCAAACGCATCCGCAAACTCTTCGATCAGTTTTGTGCGAACTTGCTGCGCGCGTTTGTAGTAAGCGTCATAAAAACCGCTGCTCAGTACATAGGTACCGATCATAATACGACGCTTAGCCTCACGGCCAAAGCCTTCGCTGCGGGTGTCGCTATAACTGGCTTCAAGATCTTTTGCAGACTTAGTAGCGTGGCCGTAATGTTGGCCATCGTAACGACTCAGGTTGCTGCTTACTTCTGCTGGACACACAATGTAATACACAGCTAAAGCAAGCGGCAAGGACGGCAAACTGATATCAACTATTTCTGCGCCTTGTTGTTGAGCGATTTTGATCGTAGCTTCTACTGCAGCTTTAACCTCACTATCCACAGCATCGGTCATATATTCTTTGACGACACCGAGTTTCTTGCCCTTGAGAGATTCATCGAGTTTTGTGTACGGCTGCTTGTCTCTTGCAATTGTAGTGCTGTCCAGCTCATCTTGGCCTGAGATAACTTCTAAAACATAGGCGACGTCATCAACTGTCATAGCCAGCGGCCCAATGACGTCGGTACTGCTAGCCATAGCTACTACACCAGAACGTGAGACCAAACCATATGTCGGCTTGAGTCCAACTGAACCAGTAAATGATGCTGGTAAACGAATTGAGCCACCAGTGTCAGTACCGAGAGCAAACGGCGCCAAACCCAAGACTACTGCCGTACCTGAACCTCCACTGCTACCACCGGGAACACGTGTTGTATCATGGGGGTTTTTGGTAGTCATAAAGTCACTGTTTTCGGTGCTCGAACCATGCGCAAAAGCATCCAGGTTGGCTTTGGCAACGCAGATGGCACCTGCTGCTTCTAAGCGTTCAATAACCGTTGACTGGTACGGTGCTTCAAAACCTTTCAGGATGTTACTGGCGGCGGTTGTTTCTGAGCCAAAGGTCAGGAAGTTATCTTTGGCGATAAACGGCACACCAGCCAGTGGCCCAACTTCTTCCCCGTTCTTAATTCTGGCATCGATTTCTTTGGCACGTTGACGTGCTCGCTGTTCAGTAGTGGCTATGATTGCGTCATACTCAGCATGGTCTTTGATAGCCTGAAGACTCTTTTCGACCTGCTCAAGTGCAGTGGTCTTGCCAGCCTGAACGTCTGTAGCTAGCGATTGAATTGATGGCCAGTCTGCCATTATCCCACCATCCTTTTAACTTTGAAGTGCGCCTTCTCGGTAGCTGGCGCATTCTTTAGTAGCTCCTTTGAATCAGGGCCGTATGATTTCTCTACATCTGCTCGCATGACATTCTTGAGCCCGGTAACTTGATAGGTTGGCTCTACCTTAGTGACGTCAACCTGCTGTAGCTGTTCAACATACTCTAGTATCGAGGCAATTTCGTCAGTAAACTGGTCGACCTCTACTTCGGTTAAGGTCAGCCGAGATAGTTTGGCCAACTTTAATACATCTTCGCGTGTGATTTTACTCATAGTGTTATTTCAGTATAGCATTTGTGACCAGATACGAAAGAGGCTGTGAATATAACTTTACAAAGTCATACAACAGGAATACCATAAGAACAAGCGTTATTAAGGAGCCGTCATGGCAGTACCGTTCATCCAACGAGAACCGTTCTCTCCTGAACAACAAATATCTCCTCAAATAGAGGACGACACACTTGCATCTGTGCATGACCTTCACCCTCCATCACCGGAGGGTGTTTTATTAGAAGAGTTATATCAGCCGATTGAAGGTCAGCTTACATTCGACAAAGAACCTCGCAACATCCCTAGAGGTACGCTCGAAATAGGCATTTATGAAAGCAAGCGAGCGAGCCGACGCATTGGCCTCTACACACCACACCTATATAACCCCGACTTACCGCCTATTTTCATGGATACACCACTAATGACCAGTGCAGCCGG
>CAZEBF010000008.1:0-37250 GCA_964510235.1 uncultured Candidatus Saccharibacteria bacterium
GTGGTAGAGAGCGTGGTGCCGGAGGGAGAAACAATGGTGACGTATTCATTAGAGTCAGTGTTGAGGATGGAGGTGACGTTAGCTTGTTGAGAGTCTGGGATAGCATCGTTGTTGGCGTCACCATTGTTGGGGGCGGCTTGTTCTTCTGTGTTGGGGGTGCCGTCTGAGTCTTGATCAGAGTTGAGGAAGGCGGCGATGCCAACACGTGGACTGCCACCTACCTGATCGAAGCTGCCGCCAGCGTAGAGAGTACCGTTTGAGCTGAATGCGAGTGCGTGCACAGTGTATTGACTTTCTTCTGTAGTGATATTTGGGTTAAATGTTGTAAGTTCGTTTGTAGCAAGGTTGATCTCGGCTAGCTCATTGCGAGTTGTACCATCGACTGACGAGAAGCCGCCGCCAACAAAAAGCGACTCTGTGATCTCGTTGTACTTCAGAGCATAAACGAAACCGTTGACTGACACATCAAGTGGCAGCGCATCCCCCGTTGTCTTGCTGACAGCTGCTAGATTCTGTCGTTCTATGGTTCCATTCACCCTATTGAGCTTGCCGCCAGCATAGACAGCATCATCAGATACCGCAACAGAATACACAGTACTGCACGCACTTGGCGCTGATGTGGTATCTCGTATATTGGGATTGAAATTCATATCAAGCGCTCCTGTAGTCGCATCTACCCTGGCTAAGCCTCGACGATGCGTACTACCAGGACCAAAGCCAAACACATGTCCGGCAACATACAGCTGATTATCTTCTGTGTCGTAATGGAGCGCATACACCGTATCTCCCCCATCATAACAGTCATAGGAATTTACAACTGCGTCAAATGAGGTCACTTCTCCTGTAGTTGCATCAAACGCAGCAAGGTCCGTACGGTCTACATTACCGTTAACCACTGAAAAACCACCACCAGCGTAAACAAGTCCTGCCTCTTCATTGAGCTCTAGCGTATTTACGACCCCAGCTTCACCAATATAAACATTTGGGTTGAAAGCCGTTGCGACACCGTTAATAGCCGAGAATGCAGCTACGCCATTACGAGTAGTGGCGCCGTTGACAGTCGAAAATAAGCCACCAGCATAAATCGTAGCGTCGTCTGATGAAATAGCTATTGCCGTTACTTGAGAATCTACATTAGGATTAAAATCTGGATCGATCGTGTTATCGGGTAGTATTTTAGCAATCCTGTTGCGCGCTACCCCGCCGATTTGAGTAAAACTGCCGCCAACATACACCGCTCCGTCAGAAGCTACGTCTATCGCATGGATCTCGCCATTTGCCTGCGGGAAGTCGGCAACTGGCACACTGGAGAAAGCGGCGAAAACAGCGGTTGGTGAGATCAGAAAGGTCAGACTGCTAGTAAGTAGGAGGGATGCGACGAGGAGGCGCTTTGTTTTGCTCATCATATATATACCTTTCTGGCCTTGTAGAGTCCTGCTGTCATGAGAATTGTGGCGACGAGGAGGCTGAGGCGGGTGCTTGAACCGGTGTCAGCGAGAGCTCCCGCGTCTGAGGTGGCGAGTGATACGGGGTCAGCAATTTGGCCGTTTGTCGTGCCATCGAGGTCGTAGGTGCCGCCATCGGTAAGGGAGTAGCTGAGTTTGAGGGTTGGTTGTGTGTCTATCGTTTCGCTGGTTACGCTAGCGCCTTCTAGGTCTTGGTAGGTTTGGGTACTTGGGAAGTATTTCTTAGGGATTAGGGTGGTAGGGTCGAGGTTGTCTGGGTTGGGATAGAAGATTTCAATCGGGATGGTGTCTCCTGGAGTAACACCAGAGACTGTGAAGCCAGTGAGACCAAACAGATGGGTGAAGCCATCTTCAGTGGGAGCGGCTTCTGCAGTAGTGGTAGAGATGGTGGTGCCGGAGGGAGCAACAATGGTGACGTATTCATTAGTGTCTTCATTGAGGAGTGAGGTTACGTGCGATTGCTCGGCATCGGGCGTACCATCATTATTACCGTCGCCGGAGTTGGGGGCGGTGTTTTCGGTTTCGGATGAGATACCGTCATTGTCTGAGTCAGGATTGAGGAAGGCAGCCAGGCCAGTGCGGGCACTGCCACCAACTTGATCAAAGCTGCCACCAGCATACAGTGTGCCATTTGCACTCAACGCAAGAGCATGCACGGTTAAGGGAGTTTCTTCTGTGGTGATGTTTGGATTGAAGTCGGTGACTTGATTCGTAGCAAGGTTAATCTCGGCTAGTTCGTTGCGAGTGATAGCGTTGACAACAGAGAAGCCGCCACCAATGAAAAGGCTGTTCTGTGCTGGATCATGAAGCAAGCTAAAGACAGTGCCGTTAACAGGAATATTCATATTTGTTGCAATTCCTGTCGCGCTATCTACGGCCGCAAAGTTTGTCCGATCTGCAGCGCCGCCATTTACAGCATCAAAATAGCCACCAGCGTATATAACATCTCCTACCCTAGCAATACTGTAGACGTAAGCACACTGTTGCTCATCAGATGTAAAGTTTGGGTTAAATGTATTGTCTAACGCGCCAGTGATTGGGTCTACAAGTGCAAGCCCCCGCCTATTTGTTTCCCCAAATCTTCCGTAGTGTCCAGCAACGTATAGTTCACCAGTATCGCTGTTGTAGTCAAGATCGTATACGGTCTTTGAAATACATGCAAAGTTACTAATTTCGGCATCAAAGGCAGTAACTGCCCCTGTAGAATCGTTAAAGGCAGCAAGGTCAGTACGAACGACATCCTCATTTACCGCAGAGAAACCCCCACCAACATACACAAGTTCATCATCCTCGTTCAGCTCTATAGTGTGAACAGTCCCGTTAGTATTTGGATTGAAAGCTGTTGCCGTTGCGGTCTCTGTGCTGACTGATGCAATATTGTTGCGGGTTGTGTCGCTGTTTATTCGGCCAAAAGTACCGCCAACGTACAGCATCTGTTCATCTTCTGATAGCGCCAAAGCCCGTACTTCTACAAGGTCATCACCTACTTCCGGCAGTATGTTGGTGTTAAAATTCGGATCAACAGTATTGTCCGGCAAAATCCTTGCTAAACCAGTGCGAGAAACACCACCAATACTGTAGAAGTTTCCTCCGACATACACTGAACCGTCAGACGCTGTTTCGATAGCATATACAGTTCCTGTAACTTGCGGAAAGTCGGCAATTGGCGAGGATGAGAGTTCGGCGTTAGCTTTTTGCATACCGGTGACGGCAAATATGCTAGCGAATAAAGCTATTGCCAGTAGTAAACTTAGATATCGTTGTATTTGTCTTGTAATGCCCATTCTGCCTCTGTAAACGTATGCAGTAATTATAGCATAAGCGCTAAATAACCGTAAACGAGCTACGAGTGTCTATTCCCAGCGGAAGACGCGGAAGGCAATGATGTAGATGACCAAAGTCCAGGCAGCCATGATGCCAATTTGCGGGCCTAGGTCAATGAGCGAGGCATTCTCAGTAATGATGAGGCGAATTGAATCGATGACTGGAGTGAGTGGAATGAATTTGGTGATGGCTTGCAGAAATGCTGGCATTAGGAACGTCGGAAAGAAGACACCACTCAGGAACATCATCGGTAAAGTTACCAATTGCGCTAACGGCGCGGCTTGGTTTTCATTCTTAGCCCAACCACCAAGTGCCAAACCTATACCAAATAGCATGACGGTGCCAAGCAGCACGACGAAGGCGAGGTTGAAGTAACTGCCACGCATGTTGAGATCAAAGAATAGCACCGCTGTGGAATACATAAGTACCAGCGCTAACAATCCTACGATTGAATTTGAAATCACGTTACCGGTGAAGTATTGCCAGACTTTGAGGGTAGTCATGTGGTAACGACGCAGCACACCACGCTGCTTGAGCCGTGGGAAGACAGTAGTCGGACCAAAAATACCAAGGCTCAACAGCGTAAAGCCAAGGATTCCAGAGAATGTATAGTCAAACTGACTCAAGCCTTTGGTGGCTGTTGATTCCGTCTTAACGGTAAACGGTTCTGCAGCAGGTGCTACAAACTCTTTATTGACTCCAGCAAACACCTCTTGCAGCACAGTACCCAATGTCCGGCCAGCCGTTTCATTACTTTGGTCATATAGTACGGTTGCCTGCCCTGTTGGGTACTGTTTGGCTGGATCGATTTGCCCAAAGTCAGCCGGTAGTACAATGGTGGCTTCGAGTTGGCCGCGGTTCATCTTTTCTTTGGCTTGATCAATTGTCGAGACGCCTTCTTCTACCTCAAAAACACTATTATTTTTGATTTCTTCTGCAAACTTAGTGGCAAATTCGCTTTGAGACTGGTTAATCAGTGCCACACGGAATGAAATATCATCGTTACCACGGAATATCGAACCAAAGATAAACAAGAAGATCAACGGGAAGACAAAGACAAAAAAGATAGCCACTTTGTCGCGGAACAATCGCTTGACGTCAATCCGAACAAAAGTAGAAATCGGCAATATGGCTTTGCGTAGTTTATCCATTATTCTCTCAGTTCCTTTCCAGTCAGGTCTATAAAGACATCTTCTAGGTCGGCCTGCTCAACATGCTGAGACTTCTTGAAACCGCGTTTGAGTAAAGCCTTAACTAGATTCTTTGGTGTGTCGAGCGCAATGATTATGCCGTTATCCATAATGGCCACTCGGTCACATAGTAGCTGTGCTTCCTCCATGTAGTGAGTTGTCAGAATGACCGTTACGCCGCGGTCACGGACTTCGCGTACCAAATCCCAAAGATTGCGACGTGCCTGTGGATCAAGACCAGTGGTTGGTTCATCAAGAAAAAACACTTTTGGGCTATGTACTAATGCTGCGGCAATGCTAAATCGTTGCTGCTGCCCACCAGAGAGATTCTCGACATAACTATTTGCTTTGTCGAGTAGTTGCACGTCTTCAAGAAACTTCTTGGGATTGACCTTCTCGCCGTAGGTTGCCGAGAAGAACTCTATCAGCTCACTCAGCTTGGTCTTTTCTTCAAATGCCGGGCTCTGCGGTTGTACACCGATCATGGCCTTGATCTTGTCTTGATTAGTAGCTACATCAAGACCAGCGATACTTGCCGAGCCGCCATCGATTGGCCGAAGCGTTTCGAGCATTTCTAGGGTCGTGGTCTTGCCAGCACCATTTGGACCCAAGATACCGAATATCTCGCCCTTCTCTACTGAAAAGCTGACGTCTTTGACTACGGCTTTCTTGCCATAGACCTTACGGAGCTCTTTGACCTCTACTATTGTCTTCCCCATTTGAACTCAAGTATACACTTGTTTAAACAAAGAAAAAACACCCTTTTCATGGGGTGTTTTCCCTAAAGAACGATCTAAGTACTTAGGCGCCTTTTTTGATAGTCAAGAAACCGTTACGTGGGTTTTCGTTGACTGAGTAACCTGCAGGAAGGTCAGTTCCTTCTGGTCGCTCGTCTTTACTGAAGTAATAGATGCGTTGTACTTTTCCACCACGTAGAGTTACTTCTTTGCTGTTAAGGAAGTAGGTCACTCCTTTAGAGTTTGTGTGCTTGTATGCTGCCATAATGACAATCTTTCCCTCTCTTATAACTTAGTAATGTACCCCTAACATACTCTGCTGGCTTTTGGGTTGTCAACAGTTTTATGGAGGTGGACAGTGAAGATAACAACAGTTAACAGGGGGTAGTATCGTGTAGATTCTTCGTTTTGATGTTGCATAAGCGTAAGCGTTTGAGCTACACTAGAATTCGTAACAAGTTTAAAAGATAAAGGTGGTTAAACCCATATGGATATTTCAGTGAATGGCGGCCGACCTGCTCAGTCCGCAAGTCCATCCCCAGCCCACAATGGCGCTGGCAAACCAAAGAAAAAAACTCTCAAGAGCTTGAGTATAATGTCAGTTGCATTGCTGTTCTCTATAGCAATTCTTGTGCTGGCACTGTCTGCGCTTCTAGCGTTTGGCAAAGATAACAGCCGTGAGAACCGCTGGGTTAACGAGGAAAAACTGCAGGCAGTATTCCTTAACGGCGGTCAGGTCTATTTCGGCAACATTACCACACTAAATGACGACTACATTCGCATGAATAATATCTATTACTTGCGAGTTAACCAGCAAGTACAACCAGGTGACAATAAGAACCAACAAGCGGAACAAGATATCTCTCTTGTAAAACTCGGTTGTGAGCTACATGGTCCAGAAGATCAAATGATTATCTCTAAAGAGCAAGTCATCTTCTGGGAGAATCTGAAGTCAGATGGTCAAGTTGCCGAGGCAGTTGCCCAGTACGTCGAACAGAACCCAGATGGTCAGAAGTGTGAAACTGAAGCAGCGAACACTAATACGACTACCGAGAAAAAAGACCAAAACTAGTACTAGGTCTTCTACTATAAAAAACTCCCGCGCGTATGCATGGGAGTTTTTTATATCTACTATAGATGTTATATTTGTGAACGCATCCACCACTCTGACCCCCAGCGGAAGACAAAGAGTAGTGCAAAGAAGCCAGTCGCAACCAGACTCCAGCCAGCCAAGTCGGCAGACCAACGAGGTGATACGAAGTCAAACTTATACAATACGTCTGGAATGGTCTGCTCTTTTACACCGTTACGTGAGACATACTCCTGGATACACGGAATGCGGCCACTACCTGACAAGCCAGCTGGGAAACGGCGCTCGCAAAAGGCCTGAGCGTTGGTGTAAATTGCCTGGTTAGCCTTAGAAACACGAGTTTTCTCGGCTGCCACTAGCCTCTCATAGCGATATTTGAGCTGAATTGGCGGATAAATACCATTGCTGTTGGCGGTTAGGTCGGTATTCATATGGCCATGAACATACTCGCGCAATTCTCGCAGGGCTAGTTCTGTGTCACCTTCTTCTTTATCGGCTACATAGACTGCTTCACGGAGTTCCAACATACGAATGTTGTTCTGGCGGAGCGCACCGACACTTATAACTGCAAAAACTACCGCCAAGGCCAAAAAGAACCACGGACTGATTGGTTCGAGACGGCGATGAACATAGCGTAAGTGACGACGATTAACCATAAGCTTATACCTATTGTACCTGAATTTGCTCGTATCAATGCTAGACTAATGCTATGCATATTTACTTCTCTGGTATTGGCGGTACGGCAATTGGTCCGCTAGCCCTCATCGCCCAGCAGGCAGGCTATACAGTTAGCGGCTCCGACAAACAACATTCACAGTATATTGACTACCTACAACACCACGGCATTGCAACGATTACCATCGGGCAAAAGGCTGAGGATATCGCTGCAGTACACGCCAAGCAGCCAATTGATTGGGTGATTTACTCTTCAGCAGTGGCTATAGAAAACCCTGACCACCCAGAATTACTGTTTGCACGACAAAACGATATACGGCTATCAAAACGTGATGAGTTGCTCAACGAGATCATCAAAGACAAGCACCTCAAACTGATTGCTATAGCCGGTACCCACGGCAAAACAACCACAACGGCCATGATGATCTGGCTACTCAAAGAACTGGGAATTCCTGTCAGCTATTCTGTTGGTGCTAAGATATCCTTTGGCGAGATGGGCCATTTTGATCCAACGAGCGAATATTTTGTATATGAATGTGACGAGTATGATCACAACTTTTTGGCTTTTCACCCCTACCTGAGTTTGATTACTGGCGTTGACTGGGATCACGCCGATATTTACCCAACTCGTAAAGAATATGAGGCAGCTTTTGTTACTTTTGTTGGCCAGTCGCACCGCACCATCGTGTGGGACGAAGACGCCAGCAAGCTGAGTCTGGCAGAAGACCATCAAACCACTGTCATGAAGAATGCTGATGAAGCCACTACTTCATTATCGTTACCGGGCCGGGTTAACCGCCAGGATGCCTGGCAGGTGATTGCGGCTCTACAATACATCCAACAAACACCACTGGCCGAGGCGGTCGAGATTATGAATCGTTTTCCAGGAGTTGCCCGCCGTTTCGAGCAAATTGTGCCTGGTATTTTCAGTGATTACGCGCACACACCCGAGAAAATCCGGGGCGCACTACAAATGGCCCAAGAAGTAGCTGGAGATAAAGTGGTGGTGGTCTATGAAGGTTTGCACAATACACGCCAGCACTTTATCAAAGATGATCTTGAGCACTTGTTCGATGACGTTAAACACATGTATGTTGTGCCGAGTTACCTGGCCCGTGAGGACGAGTCACTGAAACTACTTGCCCCAGCAGATCTGATTCAGCTCATGAGCAAACCCGATTCCGCTACCGCTAGTCAGTGTGATGTCACTTTGAAAACAGCCATTGAGCAGCATGTTGCCAGTGGTGATACCGTGTTATGTCTCAGCGCAGGTGGCGGTGGTAGTCTGGATGAATGGCTCCGCCAAGAATTTTTGCCTAGGAAATAACTCGACCAGTGGCTTCATCAATGGTGACCGCTCCTGGTCGCAAAACTTCAACTGCATCATCGACCATGCGGATAATCGTTGAGGGTTGGTGTCCTTTTAGGTTACCTCCGTCGACATAAAAATCAACCGCATCCTCAAAGTACGCTTGGGCCTCCTTAAGGTCATTTGCCGGTGGTTCACCGGGACGATTAGCGCTTGTCGTCATGAGCGGACCAGTTTGCTTCAAGAAGCTATGAATGTATTGGTCGGCCGGAATTCGCACCGCCAGACTGTACGAACCCTTGTGTAACGCCGCGAGCTCTGGTCCGGCCGGTATCACAACAGTCACAGCGCCAGGCCAGTAATTTTCGACGGCTTTCAGGTAGCGAGCTTTTAATCCGAGATCAATCAACTGCTCGCTGTCTGCAGCAATGATGGTGCCGGGCTTGGCAACCCGCTGCTTTAGCCCATATAATCGATCGACCGCTGCCCCATCACTGATTTTAGCGACTACTCCATAAACAGTATCAGTCGGCAAGATACCCACTGCACCAGCCTGAACAGCTTGTATCAACTCGGCGTCATCTAACGTAGTAAAATGCTGCATTTCCTTGCTATACTACCACCAATGGTGGAAGAAATCGCAACAAACATAGCAAAAAAACTTGATCAAATGGGTGATGTGGTCGGCGACTGGCTGAGTGAAAACCTCGTACCAATTTTACTGATACTGGTTTTTACGTATATCCTACGCCGCGTTTTAACCGTTTTGATTGGTCGCTCGTTACACAGAACAATCCGCCGTGACCTCTACCCAACAGAAAAAGACCGCAAAAAACGTATCGACACTCTCAATGAGCTGGTCAGTGCCATCGTCCGTGTTGGTGCCTGGTTTGTTGCTGCCCTCATGATAATTAACCAACTGGGCATCGATACTGCACCGTTAATGGCGAGTGCGGGCGTGGTAGGTATTGCGCTCGGTTTTGGTGCACAGAGCCTGATCAAAGACTTTGTGACAGGTATCTTTATTATCTCAGAAAACCAATACCGCATTGGGGACGTCGTGCGGATTGGCACACAGGACGGTACCGTTGAGGCAATCACCATTCGTACCACGATCTTGCGTGACCTTGACGGCAATGTACATCACGTGCCAAACGGATCAATCGTGGTCACCACCAATATGACCAGCGGATTTAGCCGTATAAACGAAGATATAATCGTGTCAGCAGATGCGGAAATTGCTCAGATAGAAAAGATCATTAACGCGGTCGGTAAAGGCCTGGCTGAAAAAGAAGATAATAAAAGTATCATTATCGAGGCACCTTCATTTGCTCGAGTTGACGGTTTTGTTACTAACGGGATGATTGTGAAGATTCTCGGTAAGGTGGTTGACGGTGAGCAGTGGAAAATCAGAGGTGAACTGTATCGACATTTACGCAAAGAATTTGATAAGGCAGGGATTACGTTAATCCAAACTCAACATGTTGCAGTTCACCAGCCATCGAGTAAGAGCAAGAAGTCCTAAGCAGCGGAACTGAGTGCGAACCAAGCAATTACAAGTAAAATTGCTAGTACCACAAACGTGACAGCAATCAAACCAACCGGCAGAGCTGGCCTAGAAGCAGTTTTGGTCGTTTGCTCCATAGCAACTTGTTGCAGCAACTCATCAGCAGATGGCACTGCAGTGGAAATTGGCGCATCTGCAATGTCCTGTGATGCTGCGTCTGGCGTTCCATGCTCTGATAACTGGTGGTCGGGTGAAGCTACTTTGGGACGAGTAATATCCATAACCAGCGGAGCAGACTTGGGTGTGTTGGGTGTTGGTGTGTCGTTCATGGCTTTATATGGCTATAGTAGCATGCCTCTTACGGTAAATGCCATTGGTTGCTGCTCTTTATAACCAGCTTCTCCTTTGTTAGGTCTTCAAGCACGCTGCTTAATCGTTCGTCACGTATTAGCACGTCTAGTTCTTGTAACGAGGCGGGGCCGTTGAGCAGTTGCTTCAGTACACGTCCGCGCACTTGTCGACGTGAACCTTGGAAACGACTTTGCTTGGCATAGTGTTTGCTGCGCTTATTCTGATTGCCGACAGTACTCTTTAGGTGTGATCCATAGTCCATCAGCGCCCAGTAGAATTCGCGGGGATGTTTCTGATCGAGTGTGGCCTGCAAGTGAATCAAGATTTCGTCATCAGTAACATCGTTCTTATCGGCAAAAAAGTGATGCAGATACACCGTACGAACATTGGTCTCAATGAAGTAGGTTGGTTGATTAAAAGCGTAGGTTACGATTGCTGCTGCGGTATTATGACCAACCCCAGGAAGACTCTGCAGTAGCTGAGTGTCAGCCGGGATTGTTCCCCGCCATTGCTTAGTAATCACGCCTGCGGCAACATGTAGATAGCCCGCCCGCCTGTTGTAGCCGAGCCCACTCCACAAGGCTAGTACATCACCTAAAGACGCTCCGGCAAGACTGGTAACGCTCGGGAACGTACTTAGAAAAGCTTGGTACTTTGGGATGACTCGACTAACTTGTGTCTGTTGCAACATTAACTCTGACACTAAAATATGATATGGATCGAATTCACCCTCATTATTTGGAACACGCCAAGGCAAGGTGCGATTATGTGCATCATAATGATCCCAAAGTATTTTTAGGAAACGATTGCAATCAGTCGCTGATGTCATCGATTTTTTTAGCTAGTGCCCGGTCTTGGTCAGTAACAGCACCTGCCGAATGTGTCGACAAATTAATAACTACTTTGCCCCACGACAGTGCAATGTCAGGATGATGCTGGGCAGCTTCTGCCAAGGCGCCAACTTTGTTAACGAACACTAGTGCTTCAGCAAAATTTGCAAAGCTAAACTCACTGACCAAACTATTGTCTTGTTGCTTCCACATAACATTAGTATAGCGCGTGCTTGCTATTGGTAGTAATACCAGCGGTCAATTCCGCCCGTATTTGTAACGTCTTGGATCTTTCGCGGTTCCCCACCTTCAAGGTTTAGCACATAGTCAGCCGTCTCCTGATTGGTGTTTAATCGGTAAATGATGTGGTTCTTGCTCAGCCAACCAATTGGGTTTCGTAGGCCACTTTGAGTCTGTATTATCTTGTCTTGTCTCGCTGTGAGGTCGTAGCTCAGCAGCACACCTTTGCCGTCACGTTGATCTGCCCACAGACTCTTGGACTTATCTGGACTGTCTCGGTATAATCGATTCTTCGGATCGGCCGGCGCGCCAGCTAAAGTAGTTGGTGCCACGTCACCAAGTTTGTATTCATACCAGGCTTGTCCTACCGAAAACTGAATTGTTTGGTAGTCAATCCTGAATAAGTTCCAGGCTTCTTTGTCGATTATTTGCTGGGCGTCCGTGCCATCTGCCTTAACACGGTGCAAAGCAACTTTGTTTTTTTGGTTGGCACTGGAAGGCGCGTAGTAAATCACGCCTTGAGCAACCATAACATCATTAAAGTAGTTACTGTATGCCAGTTCTTGCAGCTCATCTTTAGAGGTGTCGTACGTCATTAGCCGATGGCGCTTAGGACTATTAGCACTTTGGCCGGCTGCAATCGTGACATAGACCAAGCGATCATCAACCCAATCAATAATTTGAATACGTTCTGAAGTGGCAACCGACTTAAGTTCACCACTGTTGACGTCTACAAGCGAGAGGCTGCTCAACAAGAAGCCATCATCATTGCGCTTATTATCCCGAGTCGAGACAACCGCGACAGTCGGTTTTGTGGAGTGGGGCGCAATCACCATATCGTCCCGCTCCGAACCGCTGGCTGCTAGTAAAAGCTTTTCTTGCTTACCGTCGGCATAGACCTTAAACAAGTCATACTTACCGCTGCGCTTAGAAACAAAAACGTGCTGCTGAGCGGGTGCCATTTTAACAGTTTGAGTGTCTTTGAGGCTGGTAGCTATTGTACGTTTTTCTACTCGGTAATCAGCTGCTGCAATTGATACATCTATTTTATCTTGATCTTGCACGTCAACGGTCAATACAATTTCGCCGTTTTCATCCGCAATAGCACTGGCTAGACCGCTGGTTGCTTCGGTTTTAGATAGCGGTTTATCGGTCAGGAAGTCCTTAACAACAAATCGGTACTGCGCGCCTGTTGGAGTTAATGGCACGTCACCAAGTGGATTACTTCCCCAGCCAATGGTGACTTTTTTGCTAAACGGAGCGAAGGCTACTTTCTCAACCTTGAGCTCACTCGCACCCAGCTTCACATCCTTTAGCGTCACCTTACCTTCCGTGTCGGTTTGTGCCGAAACTGTGCCTACTTGCACTAGTACGTTCTTGAGTGGCTGGCGCGTACTCTCATCTAGTACTACAACTGACATAGCCGCACGCACACCAGCTATGTTAAGAACAAAGTAACGAGAAGAAGGCACAGCAAAGACAGCTACGATAAGTAGACCAATGACGGCAAAGGTAGCATTACGTGCCTTAGGATTATGCCACCAGCGGCTCAGCAGGTTTTTTAGCTTGGCGCGAAAGCCTTTTGGCTTTTCGGGCGGTACAAACGCTTTGGCAATATCGTCGTCTTCTTTTTGAAGTAAGCTATCACTTTCGGAGCGCGTGATATCATCAACCGCCGCATCGGTTTCTTCATCTATCCCGTCTGGTGTTTCAGCAGACTGGGCTGTTGTTGGTGCTTGCGTATCTTGTTGAGCATCATCAGGAGTCTCTGTGCTAGGCTCAGTCTGGCGCATTTCTTCTGGAAGTTTGTCGTTTGGGATCAATGGTGGAGCACTAGCAGGATCTGTTGGGGTGTCTTCAACTGGTGCCTGGTCGGTTGGCGCTGCATCGGCAGCAGTTGGCCCCATCAATGAGACTATATGCTCAGGAATATCACTGCTAGTTGGTTGTTTATCGTTTTGTTTTGTCATTACAACAGTTCCTTACGCTCTAGTATACCAGAAGCGTAAGCACGGTCTCTATGATCGTTCGTGAATGACTTGCTTAACGAGCACGTAGATCAAAACTGCAATTAGAATGACAATACCACCAATTACAACTGGCTCACGTCCAGCGTAGAACGACTGTACACTGGTATTCTGCGTTTCTTGGTTGGCTCTTAGGTCGGTCAGCTCTTTATCGACACCTTGCGCATTCACTTTGATTGCAGCACTAGAAGATTGCTCTAAAAAGGTTGAGGTGCCCAGCACTTGTGAGCCCATGCCTTGTAAGCCAGATTGTTGAGGCTGTAAGTTTGAGCTTGGAACAGACTGTGGGTTTGAAGTCTGGACGCTACCGCCAGTCTGCTGCTGTGAAAGTGGTCTCTGATCTAACATCGTGCTTATACTCTACCGATTAGCCGGACTTTTGTCGAGTGACTGGTTATGGCGCTAACCTGTTGATGTCGCGCGGGAAGAGCGTGGCTTCTTTGATGTTGTTGAGCTTGAAGAGTTTTTCGACTAATCGCTCAAGGCCCAGGCCAAATCCACCGTGTGGGGGCATCCCATACTTAAAGGCACTCATGTATGACGCATAGCCAGGGTTGTCTGGGTTACCACCCATGGACTTTAGCTGTTCAACAAGCTTTGGATACTCGTGTTGGCGCATGCTGAGTGTGGTGATTTCGACGCCACGGAACAGTAAGTCAGCCCGCAAAGCTATATCAGGATTTTGCTCATCAGCTTTGTGATAGAACTTGAAAGTCTTGCTCTTGGCCGACCAGCCTGTTACAAACACCGCGTCACTGCCCTTTTGCTTCTTGGCCCATTCGCAAATCCAGCGCTCTTCATCTGGTCGAAGATCGTCTTCGCCAGTAAAGTCATCTTTGTTTGCCTTAGCATACATCTCGTGAATCTCGTCAATTGTGACACGTGGAATGTCTTCTGCCTTGGCTGGCAGTTGTGCTTTGACGGCATTGAACGGCTTGAAGTACTGCTCACAATTTGCCCAGGTGTCATTAACCACATGAATCAGCAAGTCGCCTAACAAGTTTTGAAGTTCTTCAAAAGTCACAAAACCAAGTTCACAATCAACTGTAATGAATTCTGTTAGGTGGCGGGTTGTAGCGCTAGGCTCGGCACGGTATGTTGAGCCCATTTCAAAAACTCGCTCAAAAACACCAACCATCATTTGCTTGTAAAACTGGGCGCTTTGGGCCAGTGTGGCAGTTTTGCCAAAGTAGTCGAGTTGGAAGACTTCTGCGCCACCTTCTGTGGCTTCTGCCAAAAGCTTTGGTGTATGAATCTCGGTAAAGTTGTTGGCTGCAAAGTAGCTTCTGACAGATCGGCAGACTTCGTCTTTGGCCTTGAAGATGCCTTGCTCGTGCAGGTTGCGCAGACTGATGGCTCGGTTGTCAAACAGTGTGTCGAGGTGTTCTGATTTGTGGCTGATAGGTTTGTCGATTTCGATTGGCGGTTCGTCGGTAACTGGAACTAGTACTGTCAGCTTTGGTTCGTGTAGCTCAGCACCACCAGGTGCGCGTGGCTCTTCAATAACATCACCAGTAACTTCAAGTACAGTACCAATCTGTAGTCCACGCAATTTCTCGACTTCTTCCTTGTCCTGAATAAGCACTTGGACAAGTCCCGCCCGGTCGCGCACGTTTACAAATGTCAGACCACCCAGCATGCGTTTTTTGTGTAGCCAGCCCTTGATAGTAATTTGTTTGCCGACATGCTCGGCGATTTCTTTGCTAAGAGTTCGTTTCATGTTGTTCTCCAAAAAAAATTAGTGTCTTTTAGGGCTGATATCGGGTCATGACAGCAAGCCGCTCGCCTGATTAGCGGCTGCCGACCCTGACGTTCATATTCTGTAATTTGTAATGACACATACTCATTACCAGCATTATATCACCCCTGGCTGTTATCTGGTACAGCTTCTGGCAAATCTTTGTCATGCTTTTGTTCTTTGTGAACCTTGGCGGCCATGCGCTCGGCTACTGCTCGCATGTCATCATACTGATCAAACTCATCCATGATTGGCTTGCCGATAATTCGCTCAATCACATCTTCGAGTGTGACGATACCCACAATTTCTTCAAAACTATTCACGGCTAAAAACAAGTGGTGCTTAGTTTTGAGCATGACTGTGAGCGCCTGGTAGAGATTTTGCGACTCATGTATGTAATAAACATCGGCGCGCACTAGGTCACGAATCTTGCCACCCGATTTTTTGCCAACTAAGTCCTTAAGCATCAGCATGCCAACCACATTGTCCTTTTTGCCGTCGTATACAGGGAAACGTGAGTGGCCAGTATCGTGCAATTCATCCATGAGTATCGGTCCTATTGTGTCATCAATCGACACAAACCGGACGACTCGCTTGGCGATTAATACATCTCGTACCAACTCCTGGCCAAATGAGAGCGCATGCATGGCGATTGACAGTTCTTCATCGCTAATACGGTTGTCGGGCTGATGCTTTTGCTTTTCGAGCAGACGGATCAGGTCTTCGCGTTCATACAGACCACTGTGCACAGACAAATGCTGAAATTTTTTAACAAACAAGCCGAGCCGCTCAAGCACTGGATGTGAGAAGTTTAAAACTGCCCGCAACACAGGAGCAAGCAGAACAGCTAGCTTGTCATTGAGCTTATTAACCCGACTATCTGGAATCCAAAAGAAGCCAAACAAAATGATAAGCAACAACGATACTACTGCCCAAAAACCGTGCGTTGCCGTTGCCACCACATACAAGAAGGCAGCACCACTAACGCCAATCCATAGCCACAGCAACATGTCGAGACTCGCGCCAAAAGATCGCACTTGATAAACCACACGAGCCGGCGCGTTATGCTGGCGAGCGCGGCGCTTTAACTCAGCCAGGGGCAGATGCGTGTATGTTTTTTTGAGCGTTAGCCCCAAGTAAAAAAGCACACCCCATATAGCACTAGCTAGTAAAATACTCATGCTTCTATCTTACGCTGGTAGCCACCGTTTTGCCAGTAAGGCAGCTATCGGGTACACTGTAAGAACTAAGGGAGAACTGGTACTTATGAATAATCGTTTCTTACTAATACTTGCAGCAATTGTCGTTGTTCTTGGTGGAGTGTTCTTATTTACTCGCGAAGAAGAAAGTGGCTCTAGCACGGCAGCATCTCCAAGTAATCATGTTTATGGCAAAGCTGACAGTAGTGTCCAGCTTGTTGAATACGGTGATTTCGAATGTCCAGCCTGCGCAGCCTACTTCACTGTTGTCCAACAGATCAAAGAAACCTACCAGGATAAGATTGGTTTTCAATTCCGCCACTTCCCACTGGTTCAGATTCATCCGAATGCTATGGTAGCTTCACGGGCTGCTGAGGCTGCGGGTAAGCAGGGTAAATTCTGGGAAATGCACGATCTACTTTATCAGCAACAAAATGCCTGGTCACAGAGCCAGAATGCTACTCCCATCTTTGAAGACTACGCAACTCAGCTTGGGTTAAACATTGATCAGTTCAAGGCTGATGTTGCCGCCCAGGCCACACTGGACACTATTAATGCGGATATCCGTGAGGGTCAGAAATCCAATATCAGTGCAACACCAACATTTGTACTGAACGGACAGAAGTTAGAAGAACTGCAACCAACCTACGAAGCGTTGAGTAAGCTGATAGACGAAGCGTTGAGTAAGTCAGCCGGCAGTCAGCAGTAACATGTAGCAGTTTTACACCAAAAAAGAGTCCGAAATCGGACTCTTTTT
Source organism: uncultured Candidatus Saccharibacteria bacterium (assembly GCA_964510235.1). Taxonomy (GTDB): domain Bacteria; phylum Patescibacteriota; class Saccharimonadia; order Saccharimonadales; family CAYUUR01; genus CAYUUR01. The sequence goes on from CAZEBF010000008.1 coordinate 16,941, forward strand.
TACTCTAGTAGACTAGGAACTGCTGCCACGATGGTCGTTTAACCTTCGCGACTATGCGCTCTCCCGGCGCATGATCGGCACGTACCGTAATAGGCATGTGAACCCCCTGTAAAACCAGCATCTCGCCTTGCCGGCATATGATTTATTTTTGTTAATTTTTGTCTTCTGTCTAGATCTCTAAACTTTGAAGTAACTACAGTTTGCCATAAGCCTTATAGTACTGTCAATATAATTTGCTACTTATCGTCTAATTCTTTCTCAAGCTGACGTTGTAATGCTTCGTTATTGATAGGTTTTAGCATTTGTTGCAGCTCAGGATCGTCTTCCAGAGAAATACCTTGTTTCTTGAGAAGCAAAGTTAAGCAGTGTATGAGCTTGGTAATCTCACTTTCAGTTATGGTGTTTATTTGTAGGTCAATTTCTTCACGTAGTTCACCAATCCGAGCTTCCCGGTTCTGTGAAATAAGCACAATAATAGCCAGAAATATTGCTTCGAGCGAAACAACCATGGTCAGAAGCCCGAATGGAAATGGATCAAAAGGTTCAACTCCCGGTATAAGCCCGGTGTTAATTGTGATCCAGATTGCAAACCACAGAGCATTGAGCGACAGAAAGACAACTGAGCCAAACTTAGCTGTCAGCATATCGGCAAACTTCTCGGATGCTGAACGCCTCGCATTAGCCTTGGCCTTGAAGCTTTTAATCGCCTTGTGGCGCGTCTTTAGATTATCCTGATGAGACAAGTGTGGTGTGACCGCAGAAATAATACTCTTGACGTCGACGTCTGTGTTTAGCTTTTCGCTAATTGCCTGGTAAGTGCCGTTATCCTTCATAATATCCTTTGAGTTTTTCATATATCTCCTTACAATATACCATAAGCGTAGCTAACAGATATGAAAACACATGCATAGTATATTCACAGAAATAAGCTTACTCCTAGTTCTGGCAGCTGCCATGGCCATGATCATGCGCGCCCTCAAACAGCCGCTCATTATTGGGCACATACTGATTGGACTAATTGTTGGCCCGGCCGTGCTTGGCATTGTTGATTCGCCTGAAGCAATTGAGCTGCTAGGTAACTTCGGTATCGCCTTGCTGTTGTTTATTGTCGGCCTTGGACTTAATCCAAAAGTTATTAAAGAGGTTGGTAAAGTATCACTCTTAACAGGACTCGGGCAAGTTATCTTCACCTCAGCCATTGGTTTTTGGGTCACTACGCTGCTGGGCTACGACCCAATGGCCGCTTTTTATATTGCGGTCGCCCTAACCTTTAGTAGCACAATCATTATTCTGAAGCTGCTAACAGATAAAAAGGAGCAGAATAAACTCTACGGCAAGATTGCGATTGGCTTCTTGTTAGTACAAGACATTGTCGCCACCTTCGCATTAGTTATTGCTTCAGCCAGTGGTCAGGGTAACTTGAATGTACAAGACATCGCATTGCTAGCGATCAAGGGAATTGGTCTGGCTGTTGCTACTTTCTTGGTGGCAAACCTTGTGGTGCGTCGACTTTCTGGCTTTTTGGCTCGTTCACAAGAAATGTTGTTTTTGTTTGCGATTGCTTGGGGCTTTGGAATTGGAACCTTATTTTATGAATCGGGCTTCTCGTTGGAAGTTGGCGCCTTGTTAGCAGGTGTAGCGCTGGCTTCGATGCCTTATGCTCAAGAGATTGGTTCGCGACTACGTCCGTTGCGTGACTTCTTTGTTGTTGTGTTCTTTATCGCCCTAGGAGCCAAGCTCAATATCGACAACCTGGGTGATATTGTTTGGCAAGCCATAGGTCTGTCGGCATTTGTTCTAATTGGTAACCCGATTATTGTAATGTCGATTATGGGCTTGCTCGGTTACACCAAGAAAACCAGCTTTAACGCCGGTCTGGCAGTCGCGCAAATTAGTGAATTCTCTCTCATATTCATTCTACTCGGTCAGAAGAATGGTCAGATTAATGAGTCGGTCGTGACGCTAGTGACTCTGATTGGTGTGATTACCATTGCTCTGTCTTCGTACATGATTATTTACTCTGAGTCATTGTATAAACGGCTAGAGCCACTACTTAGAATCTTTGAGCGAAAGAACACAAAGTCAGAACTGGAAGTACGCAAACAGCATGATGCCGTATTGTTTGGCTATCGACACGGTGGCAGCGAGTTTGTGCGTGTCTTCAAGTCGCTAACCAAGCGATACGTGGTTGTAGATTACGATCCAGAGGCAATTGAGCGCATGGAGCAGCACGGCATACCGTACTTTTACGGTGATGCTACTGATTTAGAAATGCTCGAGGAAGTTGATTTGAGTCATGCTAAGTTAATCGTGTCTAATTTAACCGATCATCAAACTAATGCTTTGTTACTCACCCACCTTGAGCAAGTTAACCCGCATGCAGTGGCGATTTGCCATGCCGATACAATTCAAGAGGCCGCGGAACTGTACGGACTTGGTGCCAGTTACGTCATGATGCCACACTACATTGGAACCGAAAAAATCACCTCGTTTATTCGCAAGAGCGGCATGAAAAAGAGTGAGTTCAATAAGTTCCGCAGCAAGCATCTTGAATACTTACAGAATCACTACGACGACGTTTTAGATAACAAGTCCTAGCTAGTAGAGCTTGTTCGTGTTGATGTAACGTAGTACTCCAGCTGGTGTTTGTTTGGATGTTTCTGAGCGAATCTGTGACGACGAGACAGCTGGCAGTGGACTGTCGATCACCCAGTCGTTCGTCGATACTTTTTGCCGATCAACCCTTCCGCCTTCGCGTATTGCTACGCCAAACGACACAGCATCTCGTAGGAGCGGGTAGTTCGGCCAGGTTTCGACAAACGCAAAAAGATCACTACCCATCAGCAGACACAGCTGGGTATCCGGAAAATGAGACTGCAGCCACGGCAACGTATCGACAACGGAAAATTGAGCTTGCTCGAGAACTAATGTGTCTAGTTTAGGCTTGTCGGCAAGTGCTAGCTCCAGCATTGCCTGCCGATGCTGCACAGGGGTCACGTTGCGCTTCCTACGAGGCGCGGCTTCAAGTAAAAAATACACCTCGTCGACCTTGCCAAGTTGCAAGGCCTTCTCGGCAAAAGCAATGTGACCGTCATGTATTGGATCGAACACTCCAGAATAGATTCCAACAGTTTTCATTAGGCTACTAGTGTATAGACTTTCTTGTCAGATGAACTAAACATCGAAAATGATTTTGGCTTTTCTTCTTTTGATGGCTTTGCAGTGAAGTTGCTGTATCCGCAACCCATACAGAGTTTTTTGACATGACCACTGGTCCAGGCGTAGTAGATAGATTTTTCGCCGCAGCCTTTACAGCTTCGTTCGGTGTCTTTGACAACTGATTCGCCTGGCTTGAGCTGTAGTTTTTGCTTGGCCTCTGTGTCACGAATGCTTGATGGACTGAGCGATTCAAGCCCGCAGCTCCCCGCCCCACAAGACGCCACTGCCGGAGCTTGCATACGTGTTTGCTCTATAATATGTGCCGCCTCTGTGTGCCGGCCAGCCGCCTTGAGCGCTTGCGCCCTAGCAAAACCATCAGCTGTAGCGTCATCAAAGGCTCGAGCAGCCAATTCATGATCAGTTTCTGCCTTTGCTAGCAATAAATCTTTGAGCTTCTTTTCTACTAATATAGCGGCCAGTGCCGCATCGGTATCATTTCTGTACAACTCTTCGGCGTATTCCAGCATTTGCTCAGCAGTTTCTTGTTGCTTTGCACGTCTATCTTGGGCTTCATCACGCACGGCTTGATAGTCACGTGGATGATCATCAGATACTTCTTTACCCATAAAAATTGTCTTACCCGATTGTCGACTAGCTTCGGCATCAAGCAGCTTCACGAAGCCAAACACATCGCTGACTTCAGACCTTTCAACAAGTCCGTGCGTCTGGTGAATGACGCCTTTGTCTGTGTTAGTTCCTTGTGGCAATAGTCCTGCCTCTATGTAAACACTTGTAACAACCTCATCGGTTATAAAATCGCCTGGCAAAGCAACCTGCTCGTGGTATGTCTCGCCAGCTTCATAATCAAACCAATCATACTCAAACATTAATGTTTCGTCAGCCGGCCGATAGTTACCGTGAGCACTCTTCTGGTCCTGTTGGTAGGCGTCAATTGCCCACTGCGCACAAGTGGCTGTGTGAATGGAGGCTCGTCCCGCCAGCGTTGGGTTTAAAAGTATTGCCTTTTTTTCAGCCTGTAAGACAAAGTCGTTAATCCGATAGGCTTCTTCTTCTGGATTACTCAGTGGCGTTAAGCCATTAGCCAGCATCTCGTCAACACATAAGCCGTCAGCGAACAGCTTGTCGGTCGCTCTATCAAGCACTTGCACCGTCGGTTCAAAGTATTGCTCCGCTTCACCTTCAGCAACTTTACGCATATAGTCAAGCAAGCCACCACTGCGAACTTCTTTATACTCATCACTGTGCTCACCAAAGACGACTTTAACCGCCTCAGCCTTTGCGACTGTGCCCAGTACGTCAATTTCGAGTGGCACGGCTTCAAAGTCACCAGCAAAAAGTGATTCGCGCCGTACCTCTAGAATTCTATGGGCCTCTGCTCTAGCTTGATGACGTACACTATCCAGTTCTGGGATGGACTCGGTCGAGAAACAAACCACTTCTGACAATGGTCGTTCAGGAAACATCGGTAAGACATCCGCGAGTCCAACCAGTGGCGCTTCTAATGACTGGGATGCTAAGCACTCAGCTCCAGCAGCGAGCGCCAACTCTGACTGAGCGGCCTGTCCAAATTCTACTCGTAGCACTTCTCCCATAAAAATCCCTCGTTCCTGAGAAGAAACGAGGGTCTGCTAATAGCTGATCTTCATCGCTCCTGCTCGGGAGACCCTGCACATTCTGCAGAGTATTTTTGTTTGCTAGATCGGGCTTATCCGTTAAATCGAACTTACCGTTGCGGCACAGCGGAGGATTTTCACCTCACTTCCAGCGTTTGATTTGTTAATTACCATTAGCTTAGCATGCTTTGAACACGCTACATGTAGTAATTTTTGCGCCTATAGCAACACTACGAGTAGGACGATAATACCGAGTGCAATCCGATAATAGGCAAAGACTGCTAGGCTATGTTTACTGAGATAGGACAGCATAAATCGGATTGCAAATAGACCGCTCAAAAACGCTGCAAGTATGCCGACCGTGAAGATTCCAGCATCTTCTCGCACTGCACCAGAGCCACCATCAATAAGTACTTTTAGAAGCGCGCCAGAGATAATTGGGATCCCCAGCAGAAACGAGAAGCGCGTGGCTGTTACTCGGTCTAGCCCTGCAAACAAGCCAGCTGTAATAGTACCCCCAGAGCGAGACACACCAGGGATAACAGCTAACGCTTGCGCACAACCCATCAGTAAAGCTTGTTTTAACGTGACCTTCTGAATCGCAGTTGTCTTTTGGGCAGCAACTTTTTCGGCCCAAAACATCAGCACACCAACCAATATTAGATTAATGCCGACGATCAGACTTGATCGAAACGTATCTTCAGCCATACTTTGCAAAATTGAACCTGAGATAATGGCAGGAATTGTTGCCAGTGCGAGCAAGCGAGCTGGCTTGGTGTCTGGTCCTTGTACAAAGAATGCCTTAGCGAGCTTGAGCACGTCCTTCCAAAAAAAGATGATCAGCGCCAATAACGTACCTGCATGTAAGGCAACGTCAAACAACAGTGCATTATCACCCTCGCCAAATATTTTGCTAAGTAACACCAGATGGCCAGAACTTGAAACCGGAATAAACTCAGTTAAACCCTGGACAATGCCTGATATGGCCGCTTCTATGAATGTCATTTGTTCTTAGTATACCGTGCTTTAAGTTCACTCAAGCGCGGGATAAAACTTTGGGCGGCGCCATCTAGCCCAAGTACTTTGAGCGCCCCAACCAATACAAAGAGTCGATCAAGCTCATCCGGATCATTGGTTTTCTCTGCCTGGGAGAAAAAATACTCAACTTTTTCTACCAGCCACTTAGCTTCAGATTCTTTTATCTGGTTTGTTTTGATGGGTTGGTCAGTTTGCACATCAGTCACAACCTCTAACGAACGTGCCGAATGATCACGTTTCTTGAGATGACCACGTTTGATGAGGTTATTGACGTGCAGCGCGACCGTTGCCACTGAAGTATAGTTTTGTCCACGCATAATTTCGCGGTAGCTCGGGCTATAGCCATGTTCGGTAATGAAGTCCTGAATAAAGGTCAGTAGTTCACGTTGCTTCTTGGTCGGTCGAATCGATTCACTCATCGTACACCTCGATTAACTTGATGGCTGACGTGTTTAGGTCGACGAATAACTGGGGCGGCGGCCCGTTTTGGACCCGGCGGTGACTTCTTGGCAAATACCCACAGTTTGTACCAAGCATAGTTCCAAACGGTAAAGAAGCCTGCCGATACAAATTGTCCGATGTATGGCGTCAGACCAGCCTCGCTTAAACTCCAAACAATCAGTGTGTCAATGCCAAGATTAACGACAGAAAGCGCTACGTAGCGGCCCGTTACCACATCAAGCTGTTTACGCGAATCGGCATCAAACACCCAATACCGTTGCAGCAAAAAGTTCACGGTGAGGCCAAAAATGTAGGAGATAATCTTGGCCGGTACTACACCAATGCCAAGCCCTCCAAACAATAGCGCAAACAGAATATACCCTGACCAAAACCAAGCACCACCAGATACAAGATACTCAGCTAAGCGTTTGGTTTCATTTTTTTGTTTGTGCGCCATTTATACTTCTTTTTTGGACTTTGTTTGCTCTTTGTTCAGTATACCATGACCCATCAGCGCACCAGCCAAACCCCACCATAACAGTGATATGACGTCATCCGCCCATGCGTGTGACACAAAATTGATAAAAGTAAGGCCAATCAGTGATGCCAGCAAAACAGTTGCCAGCCGACTATTGCGTTGTCTATATAGCCACCGCCCTACTGCCACCATCACCGCCACTATACCGGCCAAACCAAGCCAGCCCATTTCCTGACCAGTTTGAATAAAATAGTTCTCTGCCACACGCGGGACAGCTGGTTGATTACGGAACGAGGCAGGGCCCGCACTGCCTACTCCACCACCTAACGGTTCAAGCACTATATCTTCAAACGAACTAGCCAGCGCCTGTCCGCGCTGTTGATTGCTGCTTTGTTCGGAAATTGATGTTTCATCAGAATGGAACAAGGTGTTTTGAACATAGTCATTGTCCCGTAGTAACCAAATACCAGACACAGCCACAACGCAAAGTGTAACCCCAACCAGCACCATAGATTTTGTGATTCTGTGTCGGGCAAACAAGAAGCTCAATACAGCTAGGCTCAACAGTAAGCCAACCCAAGCACTGCGTGAGTATGTGAAGTACAGATTAACTGTCGCGGCCAACAAGAATGCCCATGACCAGTAATTTCGCCGTCGTGCGTACATACGAGTTACGAGTGCTGTAATAATAAGTACCAGGTATGCACCATAAGGATTAGCACCGCGTAATGTCGATTGAATGCGCTGGAACTCTAACTTGTTGTCAATAGTCTGAAAAGCTGGGATGGTGTCAGGACCATAGCCAAACTGTGTCAAAAAATCACTCGGCAGGATAAATATCTGTAGCAAACCAAAGATAACCACTACTACGGCGGGTCCCAGTAGTAAGCGCTGCCAGCGGCGAAAAATCAGATCGTCGTACAAGCTGAATACCGCCACCAACCCAAAGAAGCACATAAATCTTAGCTGAATCATTAGGCCATAGAGCAGTGCGTCACGCGTAACTGACTCGCCCCAGAGAGTTATCAACGAGAAGATGAGCGTCAAACAGGCATAGCCGAGCACCCATAACATTGGTGTTTGCTTGAGTAGTTGCTTCCAGCGCTGCGTTTTGTCTGTGACAACGATGCCTATTGCCAATAGTAAACCGACTAATAGAAGTGCTTCCTTCCAGGAACGTAGCAGGTCATATGAGCCAAAAACTGTCGCACCCCAGGCTGTTAGAAAAGCGTGAAACGGCAACAGAACGATAATCAAGGCTGTTCCCCATGCACCAATGCGGGCTAACTGCTGTGTAATCAGGGGTGGGGTGTTTTTGCTCATAAGTGGTATTATTTACAGTATAAATGAAAAGTAACTCATCGACAGTATATGGCTTGGTTCTAATCTTAGGCGACTTTCTCGCACTGCTAGCAGCTTTTGTTGGCGCCTATCTGTTACGTGTCACTTTTGATTCCCGCCCACTGATCGAACAAGTACCCGCCCTCACCTACTTCTGGCTGTTTATGGCCTTGGTACCTTTTTGGATTGCTGTCTTTGGTTTACTTGGCCTGTACTCGCGCAATATTTATGAGAAGCGCTTCAGTGAGCTAGGTCGTTTGGTGGTTGGTTCGGTCATTGGCTTTATGTTTGTGATTACTGCAGAGTTTGTGGTTGATCGTGCCATCTTCCCCGCTCGTTTAGTTCCTGTCTATGGCCTTATCTTGGCTTTCGTTTTTCTGGTGCTGTTTCGCACCATTATCCGCTACATGCGCCATGTCTTGTATGGTTACAACATTGGTGTGAGCAATGTACTACTGGTCGGCGACACTACAGTTACTAAAGAATTGGTTGATGCCCTTTCTAATAGTAGGCGCTCTGGATACAACGTCGTTGGAGTGGTCGGTAGTCACAAGTATCCTGGTGTTAGTTCTTACGAAACATTCAGTGAGGCAATTAAAAAAATTGGCCGTCCCAAAATACACAGCGTTTTTCAGACCGAACTCTACGCTAACAGTACTCGTAACAACGAGATCCTCACCTTTGCACAAGAAAACCACGCTGGCTACCGTTTTGTACCAGGCAACACAGAATTATTTGTTGGCAATATTGATGTGGAGCTTTTTCAGTCATCTATTCCAGTTATTGCTGTTCACCAAACTGCCCTAATTGGTTGGGGCCGAATCGTCAAACGACTATTTGACATATTAGTGTCAGGATTATTAATCGTTCTGCTATTACCGTTATTCATACTGATTGCTGTCCTCGTTTTTGTATTTGATCCGGGTCCAATCATATTCAAACAAAAGCGCATAACGCGTTTTAACTCTCGTTTTAAGATTTACAAGTTTCGTACTCAATACAAACAGTTAACCGGCACTACTCCAGAAGAGGCATTCACTATTTTAGGAAAGCCGGAGCTAGCTAAACAGTATCGTGACAATGGTGACTTTTTACCAAACGACCCGCGCGTAACATTTATTGGTCGCTTCTTACGTGTCACCAGTCTGGACGAATTGCCTCAACTGTTCAACATTCTCAAAGGTGATATTAGTATTGTTGGGCCTCGTGCTTTGGTTCCAGAAGAGATTGAACTGGCCAAAGATAAGCAGAGTATTGTGAGCGTTAAGTCTGGTCTGACTGGTTTGGCACAAGTTTCTGGGCGGCGTGATATTAGCTTCGAAGAACGTCGTAAGCTTGATCTGTACTATGTGCAGAACTGGAGTTTCTGGCTTGACCTAGCGATTCTACTCAAGACCTTGCGCTTCATTGTCTACAAGGAAAAACGCTAGGATGACCAAAGCTCCGCGGGTGGCGATCGTACATGATTGGCTTGTGGGCGGTGGCGCCGAAAGAGTCGTCGAAGCTCTACACGAACTGTATCCTGAAGCACCTATTTACACTTCATACGTAACCGACGAATGGCGTGCCAAGCTGGACGGCAAGGTTATTACTGGTTGGCTGCAACACCTTGGATTTATGCGTAAGTTTATTCCCTTTCTGATTATGTGGTGGTTTGGACGACTTGATTTAAGCAAGTACGATCTGGTTATTTCCAGCAGCGGTAATGGTGGCGCCAAGAACTTGCGTACACGCCAAGACGCCACACATGTCTGTTACTGCCACGCACCAACTCACTATTACTGGCGTCACTATGATCAATACGTCCGAGAGCCAGGCTTTGGTGTCTTTAACCCGCTAGCTCGGCTTGGATTACGTATTCTGGTTGGGCCATTACGACGTTGGGATCTGCGAGCCAGTAAACGACCAAATTTTTACCTCGCAAACTCAACCCATACCGCCAACGAGATCAAACAATTTTATGGACGAGAAGCGACTGTTGTCACGCCACCGGTTGATACCCAACGATTCATGACTCAAAATAACCAAGAACGAAGCGGCTTTATCACCGTTGGCCGACTGGTGCCATACAAACGTGTAGATCTTATCATCGAGGCCTGCAACAAGCTCAGTGTCGAACTCAAAGTAGTTGGTCGGGGTCCGGAACTTGAGAAGCTCAAAGCTATGGCTGGGCCGACTATTTCATTCCATACGGATGTTAGCGACCAGGAGATGCCGGCTGTCATGGCCTCAGCTGAAGCGTTTATTTTTGCTGCCTACGAAGATTTTGGCATTACACCAGTTGAAGCAATGGCTGCCGGTACGCCTGTTATTGCCTACCACGCAGGCGGCGCCCTTGATTATGTTACTAAGGATAAAACCGGTACGTTCTTTAATGAGCAAACTGTCAGTTCACTCATTACGACACTGGGTGGTTTTAAGGCCGAGCAGTATAACCACACCGTTATTACAAAACACGCTCAAACATTTAGTACCGAGGTATTCCGTGCCAATATCCAAAAAATTATGAAAGTGCGTGTATGAAAATAAATCCAAGTATTTTTAAAGCATATGATGTACGTGGCAAAGTTGGCGACGAGCTGAATGAAGAAGTTATAGAGCGAATTGGACATGCCTTCGGCATATGGCTACCCAATAAAGGAACGGTCGCTGTCGGATGTGATATGCGACCTGACTCTGCTGCCTTTGCCGAAGCGGCAATCCGCGGACTGACTACTGCTGGCCGAAACGTAATTGATATCGGGCAAGTTACAAGCGACATGATTTATTTTGCAACGGGCAACCTCGGTCTGGCGGGGGGTGTCATGATTACGGCAAGTCATAACCCCGGAGAGTACAACGGAATTAAGTTCTGTCGAGAGGACGCTAAGCCGGTTGGTATCGAGACTGGATTACAAGAAGTTCGTGACTTGGTCATAGAGACATCAGAACTGAAAACCGCGGTCACTAAGGGTGTTGTTGAACAAAAAGAGCTGTCTAAAGACTGGATTCGCCACGCACTTTCCTTCATTGATCCAAGCATATTAAAACCATTCAAACTTATTGTTGACGCAGGCAATGGCATGGCAGGAAAGATATTTCCAGAGATCGAGCCATATGTGCCATTTGATGTGACAGAAATGTATTTTGAGCTTGATGGAAGTTTCCCTAATCATGTTGCTAATCCGATAGAAGCAGAGAACATTGCTGATTTGGTCGCAAAAGTTACATCTGAAAAGGCTGATGTTGGCTTGGCGTTCGATGCTGATGGTGATCGTGCAGTTTTGATTGACGAAAAAGGAGAAGCCCTGAGCGGTACGGTCATGACCGCACTACTCGCACACTACTTCCTCGGCAAACACCCCGGCGCTACAATTCTTTACAACGCAACGTGCGGTTGGGTAGTTCCAGAAACAATTAAAGCTGATGGCGGCCACGGCATTCGCACAAAAGTCGGACACTCGTTTATTAAAGATGATATGCGTCGCTACAACGCAACTTTTGCGGGGGAAAGTAGCGGTCACTACTATTTCAGAGATAACTTTATGGCAGATTCTGGTCTCATTGCCGTATTGGTCGGACTTGCTGTTCTATCAGAGAGCGGTAGAAAACTGTCGGAGCTGGCTGACGAATTTCGAAAGTACCATCACATTACTGAAACAAACTTTGAGGTGGGTAATAAAAGCCAGGTGATAATTGAGGTAAGGGCAGCTTTCACGGACGCTCGGCAAGATGAACTCGACGGACTAACTATTTGGCTTGACAATGCCTGGTGTAATATCCGACCAAGCAACACAGAACCAATATTGCGCCTGAACGCTGAGGCCAAAACAGCTGAAGCGCTAAATACTCTCGTTGCAAAAGTTACGGCAATCATTGCAGATTAGTTGTTATACTAGTATCTGTATGAAGAATATTGTTGTAACGGGTGGTGCAGGCTTCATCGGGTCAAATTTTGTACATTACGTGTACCGCGAGCGACCAGACTGGCACATAACTGTTCTCGATGCTCTCACCTACGCAGGCAACAAAGCTAATATTGCTGGGCTTGATGAATCGCGAGTCAAACTGGTAGTAGGCAATATTTGTGATGAGAAGCTTGTTGGTGAGCTGGTATCTGATTGTGATGCCGTGGTGCATTTTGCGGCAGAGTCCCATAACGATAACTCACTACAAAACCCGCGACCATTCCTGGATAGTAATATTGTCGGCACGTATACTCTGCTTGAAGCAGTTCGCAAACACGACAAACGATTCCACCATATTTCTACAGACGAAGTCTACGGTGACCTAGAGCTCGACGACCCCGCTAAGTTTACTGACACAACTCCGTACAACCCTTCAAGCCCATATTCCAGCACCAAGGCTGCCTCCGACTTACTAGTCCGTGCCTGGGTGCGAAGCTTTGGAGTACGAGCCACTTTATCAAACTGTTCAAACAACTACGGACCGTACCAGCACGTCGAAAAGTTTATCCCTCGTCAGATCACAGAGATTATTGAGGGACGAAAACCAAAACTCTATGGTAGCGGCGAAAACGTGCGTGACTGGATCCACACCGAAGACCATAGTTCTGCAGTGTTAACTATTCTAGAAAAAGGTGCAATTGGCGAAACATATTTGATCGGTGCTGATGGCGAAAAGAATAATAAAGAGGTTGTTGAGCATATCCTGACAATCATGGGCAAGGACGCGAGCGATTACGACCATGTTTCTGACAGGCCAGGTCATGATCTTCGATACGCAATTGATGCATCAAAACTACAGAATGACCTGGGTTGGGAACCAACCTTCACTGACTTTGACGCCGGACTCAAGAATACTGTTGAGTGGTACCGAGCGCATGAAGATTGGTGGAAGCCACAAAAGGAAGAAACTGAAGCTAAGTACAAGAAAGTAGGACAGTAACATGAAGAATACATTTGAAGCTCAGCCAACATCAATAGAAGGTCTGTACACCACAGAACTTAAGGTCTTCCCTGATGATCGAGGATCAGTTATGGAATTCTATCGACAGTCAGATTTTGAAGCGGCTGGACTCCCTTCTTTAGGCGATCGTCCACAAGTGAATGCACCAATTACTGTGAAAGGCGCCGTACGTGGCATTCACGGTGAGTTAGCCCACAAGTATGTGGCCGTTGCGGCCGGTAAAGTCTTTGCGGCAATTGTTGATTTCAGAGGCGACTCGCCAACCAAGGGAGAACACCTAACCTTCACACTCGAACGTGGCCAAGGTTTGTTTGTGAGCAAGGGGCTCGGTAACTCATTCCAATCTATCAGTGAGGAACCATCGGTTTACCTGTATTATTTTGAGACTGAGTGGGAACCTGGCATGCCGGCCAGCGCCTGCAATCCACTAGATCCAACCCTCGCTATCGACTGGCCAATCGGAGAGAACGAAGGCATGATTATTTCCGATAAAGATAGGCAAAACCCGCCACTAGAAGAAGCATTTAAATAAATGGCAGATCAAGACATACTCATTGTTGGTGCAAAAGGTCAGCTTGGCCAGGCACTCCAAACACAGTACCCAAACGCCCGTGCAGTTGATGTTGATGAACTTGATATCACTAACAAGGCTGCGGTTGAGGCGTTCGACTTCTCGAACACTAAGATCATACTCAATGCTGCGGCCTACACCAATGTTGATGGCGCGGAGACCCCAGAGGGTCGCATAGCTGCCTGGAAGGTAAACGCGGAGGCTGTCAAAAACCTCACCTATGCTGTTTGGCAACACCGGCTCGATGCTATTGTTCACATATCAACGGACTACGTTTTTGATGGGACAAGTAAGTTACATGACGAGACAGAGCCACTGTCGCCACTCAGCGTGTATGGAGCAAGTAAAGCAGCAGGCGACTTGCTCGTGTCGCAAGTCGACAAACACTATATACTGCGCACCTCTTGGGTAATTGGTGACGGCAAAAACTTTGTCCGCACCATGATCGATCTTGGCAGTAAACAAATTAGTCCAACAGTGGTCGGTGACCAAATCGGTCGCCTAACGTTTACAAGCGAACTGGTTCGAGCTATTGATCACCTGCTAACGACCAAAGCTCCATTTGGCACATACAATGCATCCAATGATGGCGACATTGTTAGCTGGGCCGATATCACACGGGAGATTTTTGCTTTAGCGGGTTATAAAGATTTGACTGTGACTGATACGACCACACAAGAATACTTTGCCGGCAAGGAAGGTATCGCACCACGACCATTGCAGAGCGGCCTTGACCTCGCCAAGCTGCAAGCGACTGGTTTTACAAGTCGTAATTGGCGTGACGATCTAAAGACATACGTACAAAAGGAGCTCGCATGAGTTACTCGGGAAGAGCAGCCGGAGCAAAAATCACATTTTTTGCCCCGCGCGATGAGAAACCTGCTTGCAGGTGTCTCATTAAACATAAGGAGTTGGGTGTATGAAAGGGATAATCCTCGCGGGCGGTTCGGGCACTAGACTCTACCCAATCACTTTGTCAGTCAGTAAACAGCTGATACCTATTTACGATAAGCCGATGATCTACTACCCTCTCTCGACCTTGATTAGCGCAGGCATTCGAGACATTCTGATCATCTCTACGCCACAAGATCTACCACGCTTTGAGCAACTGCTTGGCAGTGGCAATCAGTTTGGCTGCAACTTCACTTACAAAGTACAGGACCAACCACGTGGTTTGGCTGATGCGTTCATTATTGGTGCGGATTTTATTGGTAGTGACAAAGTTGCTATGATCTTGGGTGACAACATTTTCTATGGTAGCCAGATGGATCAGCAGCTACAAAGTTACACGGATGTCGACGGCGCAGTCGGCTTTGCGGCGCAAGTTGCCGACCCAGAACGATACGGTGTTTATGAGTTTGACAAGAACATGCAGGTACTTTCGATTGAAGAAAAACCAGCTCAGCCGAAATCAAACTACGCCAATGCGGGCTTATATTTTTGTGACAATGAAGTAGTAGAAATTGCCAAGGGTGTTAAGCCGAGTGATCGCGGTGAAGTCGAGATTACATCAGTACTTGATGCGTACTTACAGAAAGGTAAACTCAAAGTATGTCTGCTTGACCGTGGTACCGCTTGGCTCGACACGGGCACCCACGATTCTATGATGCAGGCATCACAGTTTGTACAAGTCATTGAAGAGCGACAAGGCATCAAGATAGGCTGTGTTGAGGAAATTGCATTTAGGCAAGGTTTTATTGACGAAAAACAACTGCGTAGTCTGGCTGAGCCACTCAAAAAGAGCGGCTACGGCAAATATTTGCTATCATTACATAATTAAGAGAGGGACCGTCATGGAAAAAATATCAATTGTTGGCTTAGGTTATGTGGGACTGCCTCTTGCTCTATTAGCATCACGAAAAGGCTACTTGGTAACTGGTATTGATTTAAGTACCGATAAAGTTGCTTTAATAAACCAAAGAAAAGACCCAATACATGACGAGTACGTAGAGAAGCATATTGCTACAACTTCGATGGCAGCTGCTAGTGACTTCGCTTCAATCGCTAAGTCTTCTATCGTGATTGTCTGCGTACCAACACCAGTTAAGAGTGATTACCAACCCGATCTAGGCCCTGTTAAGTCGGCCGTTACTGCAATCGCTAAAGAGCTGGCTGATGACACACTGGTTATTATTGAATCTACGATCAATCCTGGCGTTTGTGACGAAGTCGTCATTCCTCTTATCGAGTCTGAGTCTGGCAAGAAAGTAAACAAAGACTTCTTCGTGGCTCATTGTCCTGAGCGCATTAATCCCGGTGATACCGTTTGGTCGGTCGACAACATTCCTCGAGTCGTTGGCGCCAGTAACAAAACGGGCCTCAAAAAGGCACTCGAATTTTACGAGACAATCATTGATGGTGCAATTAAACCAATGGCAACTTTAAAAGAAGCCGAGGCCTGTAAAGTTGTCGAAAACTCTTTCAGAGACGTAAACATTGCCTTTGTAAACGAACTTGCTATGTCGTTCAACAAGCTCGGTATTAACGTCAAGAACGTCATTGATGGTGCTGCAACCAAGCCGTTCGCCTTTATGCCACACTACCCGAGTGTTGGCGTTGGTGGGCACTGTATTCCAGTCGACCCATACTACTTAATAGAGTATGCCCGAGGATACGGCTTCGAGCATGAGTTCCTAGCACTGGCTCGCTCTATCAACAACCACATGCCGTCATTTACAATCGAACAATTGATGGACGGACTCAACGAAGTCAATATGAGCCTTAAGGGCTCTAACGTAACGGTCCTTGGCTTGTCGTATAAGCCTAACGTTGCCGATGACCGAGAAAGTCCTTCATACAAAGTTATCAACTTACTCAAAGAAAAGGGTGCCAACGTGCGCGTTTACGACCCATACTTCCCTAAGAAATCAGATGCAAAAAATCTTGCTGACGCGATTAAAGATGCTGATGCTGTAGTACTGGCCAGCAGCCACCGAGACTTTATCGACATAGATCCGTCCACTTATCAGGTAAAGGTCTTTGTTGACGGCAAGAATGCGATCGATAAGTCACGTCTACCTAAAGGAACTGTCTACCGCGGAATTGGTGTCAGATAGATATGCTCCGTTACTCTCCGCCGCGATATTTGCTGCGCCGTCATACCATTCTAAACATCGTCAAACCTGCTGAGAGCTTTCTTGAGGTCGGCGCAGGAGGCTTGCGGCTGAGTGTTGAATTACTGCGGCATTTTGACACTGGCACATGTATCGACTTCGCACCCGAGCTTAAAAAACTTCACCGCGCATTACCAGCAGAAACTCGCAAGCGACTAACGCCAATCGTTGGCGATATGTTTGCACTCAACGCTACAAAAAAATATGACTGCGTCGTATCATGTGAAGTGATGGAGCATGTCGAAGACGACTTTGCATTCCTAGAGCGAATCCATAAGCTAACCCGACCTGGAGGCCAGATCATAATATCGGTGCCTGCTCACCAAAAATACTGGACTGTGCATGATGACGTTGCTGGACATATACGACGATATGATCGGAAACGACTCAAAAAACTTTTCGATAACAAGCGTTTTTCTGATGTTGAGGTTATTTCTTACGGCTTTCCGTTCATAAACATCTTGTGGCTATTTAGAAGAATGCACGGCAAAAGTCAGCAGAAACAAAAACAGACTTGGTCAAAAGAAAAGCAGACAAAGAATAGTGGCGTTGGTGGCTTATCTAGTATTTTTCAGCTTCTGGCTATTATCTCAAATAAGTATGTTTTTTTATATTCCCAACCTGATTGCTAGCTTGTTCAATAAGCATGACTGGTCTGAGGGCTACATCATCACTGCCACTAAAAAATAGCTTAGTCTAGAGTTGCGACTTCTTTTGGTACAAACCGGCGCTTAACCCAGGGAATCTGGAAGAGCAGCCACGAGACAGTTAGCACAAAGAACAGCGTTCCGTTTGTGATAATCGAGATAGATAGAATATCGGCAACAGACAATCCCAAGGTTGCACTAACAATGATAAACATCGCTTCGCGTACACCAATTGATCCTGGTGTAACGTTGAGTAGCAGGCTGAGTGAAGCCAGAGACGTGTACAAGAACAATACCCACAGATTAATTGGCAGATCAAGCGCTAATAATGCCGTGAGTGTGATCATCACCGTGATTGCGTAATTGAGCAAAGTCAGTAAGATGAGCTTAATAATTAAGCTCTTATCTTCTGTCAGCTTGTTCCAGCCAATTAACACACGCTCAATGGCTGATGTTAGCTTACGCAAAAAAGTAGCTCGAGAGAAAAGTCGTAGCAAAACACGTGGAAAGCCATACGTTGCTAACACTATCATGCCAATAAATATTCCACCGAGAACAAGTAGCAGGCCTCTGGTTTGTGACAAAGGAGCTTGGTCTCGCAACATGAGAACCGCCAAGCAACCAAGTCCCGCGTTTATCAGGAAGACAATAATGTAGTTACCCGACAGCGTGGATATGAAGTCGCTGTAGTTAAGTTGAAACTTGCGCTTTAAGTACACTGCTTTGATTCCAGTACCGGTGCCCATAGGTAGAAAGTAATTGCCCATGGTAGAAATCAGCGACACAAAAAAACTTTCACTTTTCTGTATGTCCTTTTTATACGGGACTAGAATAACTTTCATAAACAGTCCATTCACAAATATTCCTGCCAAACTGCCTAAGGCAACTACCGCTAAATATCCTGGACTAACACTGGCGAGTTGACTAAACTGCTCAGAATTCCGTGAGATATAGTAGCCAAGATACAGAATAACGATTACAAAAAATAGTGCGTATAAGTAAGTCTTCTTGAGTGATTTTTCTTCAGACACTAGTCAGCTTTCTGTTTGTAGGCAATAAGCTGCTTGATTCCATCATCGAGTGAAACCAGTGGTCGGCCAAGCAGTTTTTTCATATTGCTGGCATCAGGCTGACGTCGCGTCATATCGCCTTCCTTGAGTGGTGGCAAGTGAATTATCTTTGATTTTGATTTAGTAAGTTTGATAATTTTTTGGGCTAACTCAAGGATTGTTGTTTCTGTGTCGTTTCCAATATTAATGACCGCGTTACGGGCAAATTCATGATGCAAGACTGCCGTTGTCGCAGCAATATTGTCATCAACAAACCCAAATGTTCGTGCTTGTGAACCGTCACCATAGACGGTAATGTCTTTGTTTGCCAGTGCCATGTCAATAAAGCGGGACATTACAAAGTCACTGCTTTGTCGTGGGCCATAGGTGTTGAAAAAGCGAAATATTGTGTAATCTAAGCCGAACTCTTGATGGTACGAACGCAGATAGCATTCGCCGATGTTCTTTACGACCGCATAAGGCAGTCTAGAGTTCAGTGGTGTTGTATGCTCGTTCTGGGGAAATTCAACGGGCTCACCGTAGACCTCAGAAGAGGAAGCATACAAGACCCTCTTAACGCCCGTATTCTTACATAAGTTCAGCACATTCCTGATGCCCTCGATATCATCAAGCACGCTCACGGGATTATCTAGGGTTCGTTGTACGCCAACAACCGCTGCATAGTGATATACGTAATCAAAATTTCGGCTCGTGAAGATTGCCACGATATCTTCATAACTGTTTACATCTGCTTTAATGAACTCGACATTTTTTCGAGGAACAACATTGCGGGTAAAACCAGTCAGTAGGCTATCAACAACCGTTACGGTATTCTTTGGGTCTTTTGCCAATGCGTCTACCAGGTTACTGCCTATAAATCCCGCACCGCCAGTCACTAGAAAATGTGTCAATATTTTCCCTTTCTTTTCTTCTAGTATTTGACTCTTAGTATACCGCACACGAGGTTTTGCCACTACTTGAGAATGTTGTCATATAGTGCACGTAACTGCTGATTGCGTGTCTGTATCGAGAATCTACCTTGGGCACTGAACTTTTTCTTTGCTTGAGCGGCATACTTATTGAGGTCAGTCCGGCCCTCAAGAACATCAGCTAAGGCATCATAAACACTTACTGCCAGCTTGTCATCCAGATTTCTTTGCGTAACACTTAATGTATCTTCTTTCGTTGGTACGACTGATCTCCCTAGCATCGGATCATCAATGTGCGCTAAGTATCCGTCTTTACCGTGAGTTACAATTTCTGGAATCGCAAATTGGTCGGTTGATATAACTGGCGTCCCTGCGCTCAACGCATCCAGAAAAGCCATTCCAAAGGTATCTTGCTTGGTTGGCAACACAAAGATATCGGCTGGCAGGTAGAAGTTTCCAAACATTTGTGGCTTTGAAAACTTTGGCTCAAGCAGCTCAACATTTGGCAAATTGTAATCACTAATGATCTCGTCAGCATCGGCAGAGATTACGTACAGTACTGCGGCGCTATCGCCATACTTATCGTTCAGTTGATCGAGCGCTTTGAGCGTTTCCTCTAGGCCTTTCAAGGCTGCTTGGTTGCCTACAAACAAAAGTTTAAGACGTTTGTCATTGTCATCAATCTTTGGCACTGAACTATCCGGCGGAAACTGTTTTTTCTCGGCAAGTTCTTGTGCTGGATAAATGACATGCACTTTACCTTCTACACTGGTGAATTCATCATCCAGTAGACGTTGTAGGCTCTGTTTTGCAGCCTGACTCATACATGTAATAGCTTTACAGTTATCATTTACAAGGAACCGTTTGACTTCTTTGAGTCGCTCTTTATCGTAACTAAAACTCATCAAGCTACCTGCGTGTTCAATATCTACAATGTATGGCTTAGCCGGTGGTTTTGGGTCGGACATATTGATGTACTGGTACAGGTCGATATGTTGTTTG
>CAZEBF010000009.1:0-32472 GCA_964510235.1 uncultured Candidatus Saccharibacteria bacterium
TCACCTGCCAACTTCTCGGCGAGCGTGGACTTACCTGACCCGCCATGGCCAGAAATAGCCATCACTACGAATTCCTGCTTGTTTAAGAGCTGCTGCGTTTGCTTTATTAGATCTTCATACATCCTTTAATGATAACAAAAAGGCACTTTTCCCAAAGTGTTTTGGCCTGGTTAGTTATCGTGAATGAAGTTAGACCTAAGACACAGTTTCAAAGAAACGCTCAGCTTCTTGTGTGATCTTAGCTCTGGCGTAACTTAACCCATCACCAAGAGCAAGTGAGCCAGATACTGTAGTGGCAACAGGACCGTTGCGGCCGCCAGGTAGCTTCATCTGAAATGAATTTTGCTCCTCATTGTAGTAATGGTTACTAATCCTAAGCAATTCACCTTGTTCATTCAGTAGCTCAATACCGGTCAACCTGAAAGCGTGATCGTCTTCTTCTAGAGATCCAGTGACAGTGGTTTCTACTGTCGGCGCCCAAGAAGGTCTGTATACTGCCATAAAAGGATCGCCGATTGTATTCACAACATGCATATCATCAGCTGGAATGAGATCACTTTTGGTGAAAGCAGCGTATGCCAGGCGTCCCAGTGTGTGCTGGCGCTGTTGTGGGTCTGAAGTCGGGATAAACTCACCGCTCAGTGCATCAAAAAATAGCGGATGTACGGAAAGTCTATCTATTGGATTTTTCATAAAGGTACAATAACATTAAAAAAGCATTCAGTCAATTCTTAGTTCCCGGGGCCGGGCAACGCACGTTAATCTGTGCGCCGAGTTACTCGGGCAACAGACTAACGACCGAACCGACAACCTGCTGCTAGCAAGCTGTCAGGGTTGCCTAGCTCAAGCCCGAACCAGGGGCAAGAAAAAATGAGCCCAGAAGGACTCATCTTTTCTTGGCTCCCGGGGCCGGACTCGAACCGGCAACCTCGAAGTTAACAGCTTCTTGCTCCACCATTGAGCTACCCGGGAATATATTTGTAAATTGTAAAAATACTTTGGGTAGCTATGCTGGAGCAATTGCTCCACACGTAATATTAAAGCTACCCGGGACTATGTATTTGCGCCTGGCTACCTTGCAGGTGGCCAGGGCTGCTCTTCCCAGTCCGGTTAAGACTGGAAGTTGCTCATGAACGGAGGCATTATACCGAAGATAGTTTGCTGAAACAAGCAGATACGCCTGGATGTCGATGTACATTTGAATTATATCTGTGCGCTAAGTATTGCTATACTGCCAATAAGCGAGACAATATGATACATAAAAAGCAGATAGACCCCCCTAAACTCGAGCAATACATTGACAACAGCAAGGTGCTAATCGAGGCGCTAGAATCTGTGCAAGAGTCGGTCTATATGTTTGATGCGTCAACCAATAAGGCGCTCTATGCTAACCGCAGCATCTTACATATCTTGGGCTACTCATCTGAGCAAATAGAGAAAATGGGGCTGGCGTGGTCAGAGATGGTTGTTCATCCTGATGACTACCAGTATCTTTCAACCCACATAGCAAATTACAAGCAGCTCTCTCCTGGCAGCCGGTCAAGAGTGGTATATAGAGTGAAAGATGCTCAAGATGTCTGGCATAGTGCAGAAAGCACGGGCCTCATCTTGGCGTCACGTAGCTCTGACCGTAAGCTGGTGCTCGGTACGACACGCTTGATTCCGCAGACAGATGGAACACAGCCAAAAAATGGTCATGACCATCGATGTACTAACTGCTCTAAACTACTCGGCAAGGAAAACTTTCTAAAATCAGTAGTCGAGATTAAGTGCAATCGATGTGGAGAGTATAACAATCTGTCCTTGTAGTCTTATCTTGCAAGAAGGGATTGACTTGGATAAAAAGAGTTTCAAAAGAACAGCCATAGCGCTATAATCATAAGCTATAAGGTTTATTATTAAGAAGGTCTCGAATCTCTTTAAGCCAATAAGCAAAGGTTGTATGAGGGAAAACAGTTCTTTCTTTAGAGGGAGTATGAGAAAGGTTCGGCGGCACGTACTACACGCTGGTCGACTATTCGTGCGAATTTTTGCGACTGCCGCGGTTTTTATTCACCAGAAGGCCAGGATCTTGTATCGTGGTACACACCACCATATCGCTCATAAACCTCACCAGAAGTTAATGGCGCGACAGGGTCGCTATGCTCAGTGGCATGGTTGGGACAAGCACCAGCACGTCCACTACGCAACTTTGGGAGTGTATATGTCTATGGTTGTGGTGATGCTACTGGTCAATTTTATGAATGTCTATGCTGCATCTGATCTGACGCAGTCTTGGAATTTCACATCACCTTCAGATTACACCTACGACGATACATCGGTAGAGACGAGCGGAACGAGTGCCCGTTACAAAGCGCAGAACTATTCGACAGACGGCAACACTTCTGCCCTCTTCCACCTAGACGAAACCAGCGGCACAACAGCAGATGACGCCAGTGCTAATGCCAACGATGCTACCTCACAGACTGCTGGTTGGGCAACAGGTAACCTCAACAATGCACTTGATCTGAACGGTACTGACGAGTACGCTTCGGCGCCAGATAGTGCCAGTTTGTCTCTGTCTGGTCAAAACACACTAGAGGCATGGACCAAGTTTGATACAACTTTTAACACTAATGCCTCTCAGGATCAGGGTGTCATCGATAAAGGTGCCTATAAACTGTACTATGATCAGTCATCTGGAAGATTGAACTATGAGATAGCTAATACGAGCGGAAATACCTGGACACGTCAGGCTGGTAATGATTCTAATAACAGCTGGGACCTGGATGGTAAGACTATTGTGCGATCGACGGTGACGGATGGTACCGATGTGTATGCAGGTCTAGGTCTCGGCACAGGTGATGCCGAAGTTTGGAAGTGGACTGGTTCGGCATGGAGTCAAATAGGTGGTGACGCCAAAAACGGTAGCTGGGCCGATCAGCAGTTTGAGGACGTGATGTCACTAGCGATTAATGGCAACATTCTCTATGCAGGACTTGGAAGCAATGTTGCCGGTGACGCTGAGGTGTGGAGCTGCGATATGTCATCTAACTGCACAGACTGGACTAAGATCGGTGGTGACGGGATTAACAGTGGTTGGCCTATCAGTACCTATGAGTCAGTGCCTGCTATGACCGTAATGGGCGGCAATTTGTATGCTGGTTTGAGTGTCACCGCACAAGATGCCGAAGTTTGGCGTTGGAACGGCGCAACGTGGACAAAAGTTGGTGGTGATGGCGTCTCAAGTAGTTGGGCTGCAGCACTCAACATTGAAGCAGTACGTTCGCTCACGACCGACGGCACCAATGTTTATGCGGGTTTAGGTGATACTGCTCAGGACGCCGAAGTATGGTCTTACAATGGTGCTACGTGGACTAAGATCGGTGGCGACGGCGTCTCAAGTAGCTGGGCTGCCGCGGGTAACATTGAATCGGTCTATTCGTTGACGCATTTTGGAGGCAACCTGTACGCAGGTGTTGGCGTGACTGCTGGCGATGGTGATGTGTGGCGCTGGAACGGCGGAACGTGGACACAGATTGGTGGTGACGGACTGAATAGTGGCTGGGCGGCCAGTACCTATGAAGGTGTTTTTTCTATGGCGAATGACGGCACAAACCTCTATGCCGGTGTTGGAAATAGTAATGGCGATGGCGAAGTTTTCCGCTGGAACGGCGCAACCTGGACCAAGATCGGTGGTGACGGAATAAATAGTGGCTTCTCTGCTAACCAAGGTGATGGTGTCTACGCTATGGCATATGGCAACAGTACTTTGTATTCGGGCCTCTATGATGCTGCAGGCAACGGCACGCTCTGGGGTTGGAATGGCTCAAGCTGGTCATGGACTGGCGGTAGCTACGTCAACGCCAGCTGGGGCTTTTATAACTTACAAAGTGTTGAATCAACTGCCACACATGATGAAAAACTGTATGCCGGCACGGGTATTACAGTGGCTGGTAATGCCATGGTTTGGGAATTTGATGGCTCGACTTGGCAAGTGATTGGCGGACAGGGTGTTCGCGGCAGCTGGGCTGCCGACACATTTGAAAACGTCTTTGCACTGCAGAGCTACAATGGTGACCTCTATGCCGGCATTGGAACGACTGCCAACGACGCCGAAGTCTGGCGGTACGATGGCTCCACCTGGACAAAAGTCGGTGGAGACAGCCTTAACTCGGGCTGGACAACCAACTTTGAGGGTGTTTATTCCCTCACTGTATACGGCGGTAACTTGTATGCCGGGCTTGGCGCCTCTGCTCAAGACGCCGAAGTTTGGCGCTGGAATGGCTCAAGCTGGCTGAGGGTTGGTGGCGATGGTGTGAATAGCAGCTGGTCGGCCGCTAGCAACATTGAAGTTGTCTACACCATGACTGTGTTTGATGGCAACCTTTACGCTGGCCTTGGAACCTCAACTAACGACTCGGACATTTGGCGCTATAACGGTACGACCTGGGCGCAAGTTGGTGGCGATGGTCTAGCTGGTAGCTGGAATACAGTATATGAAGAGGCCTACATTATGCGTGTTTATAACAATAACCTAGTTGTGGGCTTAGGTAGTGGCACGGATGACGCAGAAGTGTGGAGTTATAATGGCACTACCTGGACCAAAATTGGCGGTGATGATGTGAACAATAGTTGGACAAACGGAACGTACGAACGAGTTCGCGCAATGGCGGTCTATAACGGCAAGCTGTACGCTGGCGTTGGTGATACAGCTGGTGATGGTGAGGTTTGGGAATGGAACGGCACGACATGGACACAGATTGCCGGTGATAGCTTGAACTCCGGCTGGACCAACGTCATCGAATACGTCAGTACGTTAATTGACTACAAAGGCAAACTGTATGCTGGTGTTGGTAACACCGCTAACGCTGACGCTCAAATATGGAGTTACGGCAATAATGCCTTCTTGTCGAGTGCGCAAACCTCACAAGATACAAACTGGCACCACGTGGCTGCTACTTATAACGGCTCAACTATGAAGATTTACATTGATGGCGTCGAGGATGCATCGGCAGCGGCCTCGGTAACTATTCCAGACACCAACTCTCCCCTGCTTATCGGTAGTACCTATGGTAGTGGTGGTAGTGGCGATGCACAAGGCTACTTTGCCGGGCTTATTGACGAAGCCAGAATAAGTTCGACTGCGCGAACTAGCTTTACGACCAAGCCTTATGTTACCTCTAAGAAAATAATTGAACTCGATAATGCAGCCTATACCAGTGGCGTAAACACCATCGACACGTTTGTCGCCGACGAAACACTTAACGGCGGCAGTATTGGGTATCGCGTATCTAATGACGATGGTACATCTTGGAAATACTGGGACGGTGATTCATGGGAGGATGCGGCAACAGAGAATGATTCTTCCACGGCTGCAGCCATAAGCAGTAATATTGCCTCCTTGCCTGTGACTTTTGATGGCATCCGTTGGCAGGCTGTACTGAGTGGCGACGGCAACCAGCGTGTGACACTTAACTCAGTCACAATCGAGGCAACCTCCGATATTGTGGCGCCGGCAACCAATGCTGACAACATCCTAGCATCCACAGCAAACGGCGGTTCATCAATTGCCAGTAATGACTGGACGAACGGCGCCTCGCCGTACTTTTCTTGGGACGCGGGTAGCGATGCCGACTCAGGTGTCTATGGCTATTGTTTGTATCTAGGCCAGGATAATGCTGCCGACCCAGAAACGACCAAGGGCTTACTAGGTACCAGCCCGCTCGATACTGGCGGCAA
Source organism: uncultured Candidatus Saccharibacteria bacterium (assembly GCA_964510235.1). Taxonomy (GTDB): domain Bacteria; phylum Patescibacteriota; class Saccharimonadia; order Saccharimonadales; family CAYUUR01; genus CAYUUR01. The sequence continues at coordinate 5,722 of CAZEBF010000009.1, forward strand.
CTGTGAGTTTGCAGTCAGTGGAAACTCTGTTGATATGGCAACCAGTGGCTACATTGGCACAGCCATGACATCATCGAATTCACCCTACTATCTGCACGTCAAAGCTATTGATGCTGCTGGAAATGTCTTCGGAACGAACGAATCATTCCAGTTCCGATTTGATAACACGCCGCCAAGTAACCCAGGCTTCATTACCTCGCCCTCTGGTTTCATCAACTCCAAAGCGACGACTCTCACTTGGCCAACTGCGGGCGGTCAAGCTGCCAGTGACGCTAACTCTGGAGTGGTTGGCTTGCAGTACCGCATTGGCAATACAACCTGGTACGGCGACAGCCACAGCGGTACAGGCGACATTAATGATCTGCTCACCAATGATGGAACATACGAAACAACAGAGATTCCAGACTTTGACAATATTATTGAAGGTGTAAATACAATCTACTTCAGAACCTGGGACACGGCCGGAAACGTCAGCAGTGGAACCGTAACTGCTGCGCTTAAGGTTAACACTAACGGCTCACCATCAGCGCCACAAAATCTCGATGCCACACCAAGCACCAATACGGTTAACTCATTTGAGTTCTCGTGGGACCTGCCATCAACATTTGTGGGCGACGCCAACAACTTATCGTACTGCTATACCGTTAACACAGCACCGCAAGCGTCGAACTGTTCATTTACAAATTCACGTAACTTAAGTGCAGGAGCGTACGCCACACAACCCGGTGTTAACACGATGTATGTTGTAGCCCGTGATGAATCGAGCAATATAAACTACGCTAACTACGCGACTGTTGACTTCACTGCCAATACACCGTCACCTGGCTTCCCAACCAACTTGGATATCGTTGATGTATCGATTAAATCTACCAGTAACTGGCGTTTGGCTCTGACCTGGGAGCCGCCAACTTACGTGGGCGCGGGCATCAGTAGCTATAAGATCTTTCGTTCTTCTGACGGTATTACCTACACCTTTGCAGGTAGCAGCACCAGCACGACCTACATTGATGCCGGCTTATCACAGCAGACGTATTACTACCGTGTACAAGGTTGCGACAGTACTAATAACTGTAGTGCTAATAGTGCCTCGGTTGATTTGCTACCGACTGGTAAATTTACTGACCCTGCTAACCTGACGAGTAACCCATTATCGAGCAATATAACGACCAAGAAAGCTCGAGTGTCTTGGACGACTGATCGTGCTAGTGATTCAAAAATTGCAATTGGCACCAAGAGTGGCCAGTATAGCCCATCTGAGATCGGTAGTTCTGATCAAGTTACGGCGCACGTGCTTGACCTCGATAACTTAGCTGCCGGCACAACCTACTACTACATTGTTAAGTGGACAGATGAAGATGGTAACACTGGTGTAAGCCAAGAGTTTACCTTTAGTACCTCGCCTGCCCCAGTCATCAAAGAGGTTGAGACAACTAAGATAGGTCTTGCCTCAGCGATAGTCAGCTTCACAGTCAAGGGTGCAACCAGCGCAAATCTATACTTTGGTCCATCAGAATCGTACGGTGGTGTCGAGAAGGTCAATACCTCACTAGAAGAGTCGCGCTATAGTATAGAGATTGACGGGCTGTCTGACGGTGTAAAATACTTCTATAAGGTCAGTGCCATAGATAACGAGGGTAATGAGTACGACGGTAACATCTTCTCCTTCACTACACCGCCGCGACCGCGAATTAACAATCTACGATTCCAGCCTGTTGAAGGTGAACCAACCAGTACACAAGAAGTTACCTGGCAAACTAACGTGCCATCAACATCAACTATCACCTACGGCATTGTCGGCTCAAATGGTGTAGATGTGCAGGATTCCAAACTCAAGACAAGTCATAAAATTACGATTAAAGGCTTGCAGGATGACAGCCGGTACTTCTTGATTGCACAGAGCCGTGATGTTGATGGCAACCTGGCTACATCTGACAGACAAGAGTTCCGTACGGCTCTGGACACGCGACCACCGAGAATCTTTGACATATCAATTGAGCCGTCAATCCGTGGCACTGGCGCTGAGGCACGTGGTCAAATCATCGTGTCCTGGAAGACGGATGAACCGTCGAGCAGTCAAGTTGCGTACGCTGAAGGGTCAGATGCTAGCATCTTTAATAGCCGCACGACAGAAGACACTCAGCTGGCCACAGAACATATTGTGGTTGTGTCTGACTTGCCGACCTCACGCGTCTATACAATTCAGCCCGTGTCGCGTGATAAATCGGGTAATGCGGGTCTAGGTGAATCGCAGTCTGCCATTATTGGCCGTGCCAGCGAAAGCGTACTGACAGTCATATTCAACACTCTACAAAGGGTCTTTGGTTTATAACTATGGACACTAACAAACAAGCAATCATTAGCCTCAGTAACGTTGATCAATCATTTGTGGTTGGTGAGGAAAAGATTGATGTTTTGCATGACATCAACTTCAACCTGTCGCCAAATACCTTTAATATAATCTATGGTCCGTCCGGGTCTGGTAAGTCAACGTTACTTAACATTTTGTCAGGTTTACAGAAACCATCGTCAGGTACAGTCGTTTTTGGTGGCAGCAAATTGTATGAGTTGAACCCGAACGAGCTGGCAGCGTTTAGAGCTAACCAGATCGGTATTGTCTACCAACAGAACTACTGGGTAAAAAGTTTGAATGTGGTAGAAAATGTTTCTATGCCGATGTACTTTTTGGGCTACTCACGTAGTACGGCAGCAAAAATTGCACTGGCAGCACTTGAGCAAGTAGGTATGGCCTCCTACGCCAAAAAGAATCCATCATTATTATCTGGTGGTGAGCAACAACGTGTAGCGACAGCACGAGCGATTGCTAATAACCCACTGTTTATTATTGCCGATGAACCGACCGGTAGCTTAGATAGTAAGAACGGTGACATGATTATGGGTCTTTTACAGAAATGTCAAACGGATTTGAAGCGAACAATTATTCTGGTCACGCACAACATGGAATACCTGCCTCTTGCTGATAACCTTTTGCATATCGAAGATGGACACGTAGTTGAGCAGCATGATGAAAGTATCAAAGAAACAGCCGACCTATTACTTGATCAAATGAAACAGCGAATTGATCGCTTAGCAAAGGCAAAAGTGTATGGAGAACGATAAAATCCCTACTAACTTGCCACGAGCCAAGTCGACGGAACTTTCCAGCCCCGACCCAACGCGTACCAATGCTAAGGCGAAGTACCGTGCTATTCAGCTACGAATTATTTTTCATCTGGCTTTTCGAAACATTGCCAGCAAAAAGCTTCGCTCATTCTTGACGGTCTTTGGTGTGGTTATTGGTATTGGTTCAATTTTCTTCTTGTTGTCTTTTGGTATTGGTATTCAAGAGTTGGTGACCCGACAAGTAATAGGCGATAAATCACTCAAGGCCTTGGATGTAACCTCACCCAACTCACGTATCCTCCAACTTGATGACACTGCAATTAACAAGATTAGAACGTTCCCGCACGTCGAGAAAGTTGGTCTGCAGTATTCCTTCCCAGGCAGTATCGGCTTCAATGGTGGTGAGGTTGATAGCGTTGTCTACGGAATTAATGATGACTACCAGTCAACCACGAGCTTTAACTTGACTAAAGGCCGTTTACTGAATAGTAACGATCTTCGATCAGTTGTGCTCAACGCGTCCGCACTCAAATCAATTGGTATTGAGGATCAGTCAAAAGCCGTTGGTCAGAAGATTAACTTGGTTATCCCACTGCAAAAAGTAAAAGCTAACCAAGCTGAGATTCGTGATGAGTTTACCATTGTTGGGGTTATTGAGTCTGGTGCGGGTAGCGAAATATTTACTATCAGTGAGATTTTCACCGTGGCTGGCGTGCCATCTTATCAGCAGATCAAAGTCGTTAGTGATGACACTAAGAATATTCCAGATCTACGCAAACAAATAGAGAGCAATGGCTTTCAAACAGCTTCACTCGTGGACACTCTGGAAGAAATAAATCAGATCTTCAAGTTCTTTAATGTAATTCTGGTCAGTTTTGGCTCCATTGGAATGATTGTGGCGGTTCTAGGAATGTTTAACACGCTAACAATCTCATTGCTAGAACGTACTAAAGAGATTGGTCTGATGATGGCGCTGGGTGGCCGGCGATCAGACATGCGCAAACTGTTTATTTTTGAAGCTTTACTTATCTCACTGGCGGGTGCCGTGGTCGGTATTCTACTGGCAATTCTGGGTGGCACGGCAGTAAACACATACCTTAATGCTGGGGCTCGTGGCCGCGGTGTAACGCAGTCGTTCAGCGTCTTTGCGTACCCGGCCTGGACCATCATTGCTATTATTTCGTTCACTTTATTCGTGGGCTTGCTAGTCGTTTACTTCCCTGCCCGTCGTGCAGAAAAGATTAATCCAATCGATGCTCTGCGCCGCGAATAGTTGCAGCTTACTCTCGACGATTGTATAATTAGTAAATAATGAGCGGACAAGCCAAAGATTTCTGGATGCCACACGAGCAAGAGTCATTGATGACGCCTGCCGATCATGAAACGCAAGCTGATCTGGAGCACACCAGTCTGCCTCAGTTCATAGAAGATATCGACAGGCGTAGTAATACAACGCAACACGACTTTGGCAATGATGGTTCAATCACACTTACGCAAATGCGAGGCGATAATGAAGCCTCGTCAAAACGAGCGCTTGTATTGTTCTATCCGTACGGTAATGGCAGTACGCCAGCCATGAAACTACGTGGACGTGTCTATCAAGCATACCTTGGTGATGACCGACAGGTTGTCTCTGTCCCGAACAATATGTTCATGAAACCTACCTATACTTTGTCGGAAAATGTACCTCCAACACATGCAGTGGCGCAGAATACCGTGCGCGCCTTGCAAGAGGTTGGCATCGAAGAAGTTGATGTTGTGGGTGAATCTTTAGGAGCCATGTTTGGCTCCTTTGCTTTGCTAGCAGCTTATGATCATCTGGATGTTAAGTCGGCCAGCCTCAAAGACGCACCGAACACAGTCGACCGCAGCGATAAGCAACTGAAGAAGGATTTTCAAGGCAAAGGTACCGAAAACTTGCAGAAGTTGAATCAGGTGATTCATATGACTGGTTTGCCAGCATTGGTGGATGCACAACATGCTCACGGCGGTTTTCGTGCTATACCACAGATGCTAGGTTTGGCGCGCTTCCAGCTTGGGGCAATGTATGGGCCAAATGCACAGCTTAGGCCAAGCATGGCAGAGCGCACCTTTGTTGATACGCTGGTAGCTAGCCCTGTTGCTACTCAGCTTGGTTCGCATCTGCAAATTGTTCGTTACGAAAGTAGTGCCATCTGCACTCCAGAGATAGAGACTGACTTGGCATCTCATGGCTTGCTAGAAAATTTGGTTACTGTTAAGTACCTAGGCCATGAAGGCACTGATCATGTTGTGATGAACGCTTTACTCAACCGTACCGCAATTGCCAGCTAAACCTTACAAACCGTGTGCGCGAATGTCGCGAGCTTGATCACGGGCTTTGAGTGTCTGCCGTTTGTCGTAGAGCTTTTTGCCTTTACCGACGGCAATCTGAAGTTTTATAAAACGACCGCGTGTCAGGACTGCCGTTGGAACAATTGACTTACCTTCATGCTTGGCGGCGATAAGCGCATCAATCTCACGTCGTTTAGCCAGTAGTTTACGGCTGCGCGTTTGATTAGATTCACTAATGGGGATTCCAGTTGTACCTGAAATAGTTGCGTTGAGCAGCCAGAGTTCGTTGTCTTTGACGACGACATATGCGCCACGTAGGTTGCCGTGCCCCATGCGTAAGGCCTTAGTTTCGGCGCCACTCAAAGAAATACCTACAGTCAGTTTATCGCCAAGGTCGTAATCAAATGTGGCCCGGCGGTTGCTAATCAGGCCGGCTGGTGCTCGTTTCTTTTTCATAACATCTTATAGTATGTCAGATTCTGCGCCAGTCACCAACGGTCACTCAGGCAGGTATACGCCGTCCTGATAGGCGTTAGTGCGCTGTGTTTCTTGTACAGATGATTTAACCGTATCCCACAAACTAGGATCATTGAGCGTAACTTTACGCCAGTACCACCACTCTGCACCCCACAAATACATTTCTTTCATGCCGGTGCCCTTACCGTACTCAATACGAGCAGCCAGGCGTTCGGCGTTCATCGATTTGTCTTGCTCCTCGATTGAAGTTTGTCGTAAATCATAGCCACTTGGTACCCATGGCTCAGCCTGTAACTCATGAATAATCATGTCTTTTCCTTGGGTTATTTCTTGTGCGCCTGCCAAGAACCCGTAAAACCAAGGTGGAAATGGATACTCAAAGTAACGCTTGGTGATTGTTTTGTCCCAGACGCGCTTGTAGACCGATACCCCATACTTGTCTGGTGTTGGAGCGTTTACGGGAATACCAACGGCATTGTTGCTACGGGTAATAATCACCGGCGTGTCAGGGTCCTTTGCTTTAACAAAGTTATACTCATCTACTAAACGCTCCCTGGTAAAGTCAGGACAGTTACCAAAAGCTTTCAAAAAGAATTCATTCTCAAGTTGGTAGCTTACAAGCGCTGGGCTGTCTTTGTAGCGATCAATCACTTTGCCCATAACGACTTTTAATTTGGGTGCCCATTCAGACATTGGCTGGTCCCTTGCCCAGTCTGGCATGTGACACTCAGGCCAGCGTGGTTGCCGTAAGCCAATCGCTAGCGAGACACGAACATTATTCTCTTCGGCCATGGCCATCTGCCAATCCAGCTCGCTAAAGTCATACTCACCAGGCGTTTTTTCGATCGATTCCCAGTAACTGACCAACCGGATATCTCGAATGCCAGCATCGTTGATAATTGCGTTGAGGGTTTTCTGAGGGTCAAGACCAAAGTAACGGGCATAACGTGGTACAAAGGTAGTGCCTATCACAGTTGGTTGGTCGGCATGTTTGTGAATATACCACTGAGCGATCCCATACATACTGCCAACTACAAAAATCATCAGAGCTGTCAGGGTGAGCAGTATTCTCTGGCCGATCGAGCGTTCTCGCCACCAATAACGTGGCTTCTCGAATCGAACAGCTTTCTGGACATGATGCCAGAGTCTAGTGCGGTTGCGACGCTCGTTACTCCCCCAATTACGATCGTAAAATGGTCGCTGCTGCTTGGTGTTTCGCTTGTTTGGTTTTGCCATGTATAGTTATGTGGAGCCTATGAAAAAAGCATTAACATTGTCGATAATTATACCTGTTTATAATGAGGAAAGCCATCTCAAAGCATGTCTCCAATCGATCGCCAACCAATCTGATGCGCCCGACGAAGTCATCGTAGTTGATAATAATTCAACAGACCGTTCGGTGGAGATTGCACGTTCGTTTCATTTTGTGCGAGTTATCAAGGAGTCACAACAAGGCATTACACCGGCGCGAAACAAAGGCTTTAATGCGACTACATGCAATTTGTTAGGAAGAATTGATGCAGACACACATTTGCCTCCTGACTGGGTGCGCCAAGTTCGGCGTTTCTATAGTAGCCCAAGCCGACATGCTACTGCTCTCACTGGCGGGTGTGCGTTTTATAATATTCCGATGCCACGGGTTGATGCCTGGATCACAAGCCAATTTGTTTTCAGAATGAACCGTTTTTTGATGGGTCATTATGTTTTGTGGGGATCAAATATGGTGCTGCCAGCAAAAGTTTGGGGAATCGTGGCCAAACAGACGTGTCCTGAAACTCCTGGCATACATGAAGACCTTGACTTGGCTATTCATCTGCATCGCCAAGGCTACGACATTGCTTACCAGGCAACCCTTACAGTAGGCGCTCGTATGAGACGTGTTTTTGAGGATCATGATAAGTTGTGGCCTAATCTGATGATGTGGCCGCAAACATTGCGAGCTCATCATATTACAACTTGGCCACTGAGTCTGGTCGGCGCTGTTTTCTTGTATGGTTCACAAGTTGTGCCACGTAGTGCCGTGTGGTTGGCTAAACGTTTTGGTTGGCAACCTCGCTAGTTATTCTGGATTAGACGTAAAGCCACCATATTGGTTGGTCTCGGGACTACATTCATTCCATAGACCGCGATTGGCTTGGCGCGCTTCTGTCTGCAGCTGCTTGAATTCTTCGAGTTTAGTGAAAGGAAAGCTGGTGTATGCAAAGCCGTAACCCTGTTTGATGAGTTCTGAATTGACCAACCGTCCATCAGGTAGATAGACGTATCGAAGCAACCGGTTGTAGCGGTCGCGATTGGTGTTGAGCGGATCGGCTGCTAATCTTACGGCTTGGGTTCCAACAAGTTCTTTGGTAAACGTACTAGCCGCTCGGCCAAAACACTGAACTGGCTTACGTGGGTCTTCTGTCTCTGGCGTGTCGACACCAATCATACGGATCTTTTCTTCTACACCCGACATATCAACCGTAATGGTGTCGCCATCATTCAGCTCAGTTACACGAAAGTAGCCAGCTGGCACAGGCTGTTGGTTACCGCCCATCACCTCCACCCGGGGCACAACATAGGCACCAATAACCAGAATCAATAGTGACACCAACAGATTGAACATTTTGCGCTGAGTGCGCTTATTCATGCACCCCCACTTTCTTGTTTAGTAATCGATGCCTTTGTTGGCTAAGAACTTATCATCAAAGTGATGTTTGATTTTGGTCATGTTGGTGGCGATATCGACGTAGTCGAGTAATTGATCAGGAAAGTTGCGACCAGTTAGGCAAAGGTTGGTTTTAGGCGACTTGTCTTTGATGAGCTTTTCTACTGCGCTTACTTCTACTAAACCGTCATTCATAGCATTATTGATTTCATCACATATCACGAGGTCAAAGTCACCGCTGGTGGCAGCCTTGTAGGCTTCGGCGTACGTGTCGGCGGCGGCCTGTTTGTGCTCGTCTTCAGTAATACCTTTGGCGCTGAGATCACCTGCCTGGTAAAAGCCTTTACCGCCCTTGTAAAAGTAGAGTTTTTCTTCATACAAAGGCTGGATCTTAGCGATAAACCGGTGCTCACCAACTTCCCAGTGTTTAATGAATTGAATGAAAGCCACAGACCAGTCGGTACCAAGTGCTCGCGTCATTAGGCCCATGCTGGCGCTGGTCTTGCCTTTGCTTTCGCCAGTGTAGACAATCACGACGCTCTTTTTTTGTTTGTAATCTTCGAATGCCATTTTCTAATTGTAACCTACTTAAACCGCAAACTCATCTGCTTCATGGACTTCATGGAGTATCAGCAGTCTGGCCAGCCTGTCAGAACTAGCTAGTGTGCTGTTGCCTGGATGCATTTGGCGCAGCCTCCCAAAGGTTTCCAGTAAAGGGGTTGACTCGTAGGCGCCGCTTTTTTCATGGAGTAGCTCGATTTTATCGATATCAAGTACTGTTGGATGGGTAGGATCGTCGTGCATATGTATATAGCGTTCGTAGGCAACATTAACGAGTTCAACTACCAGCCCGCGCAAGGTACGGTACTGTTCTCGTTCGGGCTCATCTTCTATTTCTTTAATTCGTTGTCCGCTTGGGCACAGTCCCATTTGTTCTAAGACGTGCACAAGAAGGTACCGGCTGTCGCCGTAAGTATCAGCTTCTTTAAGCAAGGCAGGCATATCATAAGCAGAGATATCTGGAGAGGTAAAGAAAATTTCATCGATCGGTTCTGTCATAGCCTCTTCGTAGGTGAATGGCACTGCCTGCAGACCACTATTCCGCTCTTGCCGATCCTCAATGCTGCTCATTCCACACCTCCTTTTAATAGCTACTGTAAGTATACGTGGTGTAGTGGCATGAGCGCAATACGCTAGTGATAGCGTTTATGACTATTTTGTATACTTCTTCTTTTTTAGGATCTCGTCGATGGTTACTTTGTCAAAGCCGACAATTATTGTGCCATCTATATCGATGACGGGAATGCCCATCTGCCCGGACTTCTCTACTGACTCATGGGCGGCAGTTTCGTCTTTTTCTACATCCTTTTCCATATACTCGACGCCGAGTTTATCCAGATACTCCTTAGCTGCGTGACAAAATGCGCACCAAACTGCACTGTAAACGATGATCATGGGCCAGTTCCTTTCGTGCTTATATGACTAGTATACGATACATTGAAATGAAAGTATTGCACCTCTAGTGTCACTACTGATACAATACTCCGGTACATGAAACACGCCGCCGTAACGACGACGAATCAGGGCAAGCCTAGCCGAGACCTCACAGGAGGCCTCGTTTAATGTTTGATTTGCCAACTCTCTTCGCTGCCGCCGAAGGCATTCACGTTAGCCTTAAAGCTGAACCATTGTTTGAACTTGGTCCTTTGACTGTCACAAACTCGATCTTGTATGGCCTGCTTTGTGCAATTGCACTGGGCGCACTGATGATCTGGGCTTCTAAAAAAATCACCGTTAAACCCACAAAGGGTTTTGCCCAAATTGTTGAGATTGTGATTGATATGGTGACTGGAATGCTGGAAGGCACCTTTGGTTCAAGAGCAAAGGCTGTCAAGTTTGCCCCCGTCTTTGCGATGTTCTTTATTTTCATCATGTTCAACAACCTGCTCGGCCTGCTACCAATTGTTGGACCTGGCATTTCGATCGGTGAGACTCCGTTATTCAGACCATTCACTGCCGACCTCAATGGCACCATTGCTATGAGCGTGATCGCTATAGTCTTTGTGCAGTTTTTGAGCATCCGTGAACAAGGTGGTAAAAAGCACTTCCAACACTACTTCACTAATAAGCCGCTCAACCCAATCAATATGTTTATTGGTATCTTGGAAGTATTTGGAGAGTTTACTCGTATCTTAAGTCTGTCACTTCGTCTATTTTTGAACACTGCTGTTGGAGAAATCCTGGTCGCAGTCTTTACATCGCTTATCCTGTCGTATGGCCGCACCCCGCTGGCGGTTATACCGATTATTTTGTTTGAGGTCCTGGTGGCATACATTCAGGCCTATGTATTTACGGTGCTAGCGGGCACCTATCTCAGTATGGCAATCGCTCACGCGGACGACCATGCTGATCACGATGAACACCATTCCAGTCTTAAGCCGCAGGTCGAGGCATTAGAGATGAATGGTGCCAAATAGGACCTCCTGTACCGTATGGTTCAGGTTAAATTTTAGGTAACACTAAGGGAGAAAAACATGGTTCCAACTACACTATTACAGTTTGCGGCAGAGACTGCAGACAGCACGCCAATTTTGGCAAAAGGCATTATGCTTGGTGTCGCACTTGGTGCGGCAGCATTTGGCTTGGCCTGGGTTGGCTCAAGCTACATGAAGGCTCTGGGACGAAACCCAGAAGCTGGTAAGGCAGCTAGCCAGATCATCATCATCGCTGCGATGATTGAAGTTACGGCACTACTAGCCTTCCTGCTCGGCGCCTTCCTTCTGAGCTAGTCTCTGATTGATTCGCGTTGTTGCCGCTCGAGTATTCGTAGCTATCGCCGTATCATGTATACGCCTCAGCACGAATCTCGGCGGCGCCTAGCGTCTCTAATCAGGTACTAAGCTCAGTATACCGACGGACATCTGTTAAACTACTAAGGACATTATGGGAATAACGACACTACTATCTACATTTGCTTCAACCGCAGAGGAATCGCAAGGCATTGCGGCCCTTGGTCTTGACCCGATTGCCATCTTGGCACAGGCCATCACTTTTTTGGTCCTCTTCTTTATTATCAAAAAATTTGCGCTTGATGGCATCGTAAAAACCCTCGAAGATCGCCGTAAGACGATTGATCAAGGTGTTGAACTCGGCTACGAAATGGAACGTGAGAAGACTAAGCTTGACGAACAAGTAGCAGCTGCCTTGCAAGAAACTCGGGCAGAGGCAGACAAAATCATTGCTGCAGCCCACGAAGAATCTGGTCAAATCATCAGAGAGGCCGAAAGCACTGCATCTCGGAAGACCGACCAAATGATTAGTGATGCGCAGAACAAGCTCGCACAAGACATTGCAAACGCCAAGCAAGAAGTTGCTAAGGAAATGCGCGTGATGGTGGCTGATCTGACGGCAAAAGTTATTGGCGAAAAGCTTGATGCCAAAAAAGACGCAGCCTTACTTGATAAGGCACTCAAGGAGATGAAGTAATGGTCATCACTCGCAAAGATGTGGCGCGTGCTGTGGCTGCCCAGCTTGATCAAGGCAAGAATACTCAGCAAATTGCTCGTGAGCTGGCCCAGTACCTAATTGAAGAGCGTCGTAGCAATGAGCTCGAAGGCATTATGCGTGATGTGCAAGCACTACGACATGCCTCATCAGATGTGATCGAGGCTAATGTCACCAGTGCTTTCCCGCTGACATCAGCCACTAAAGCAGAGATCGTCAAGCTGTTGCCTGCTAAAAAAGTAGTCATGAATGAACATATTGATCCTAGCGTGCTTGGTGGCGTGCGTATCGAAGCTGGTAGTACCCTGATCGATGCCACAATTCGTCGACAACTCGAACAAGTAAAACAAGGAGTGAACTAGAATGAGCGACCTTTCCATTAAAGACCTGTCAGCCGATATTCGTTCGGCAATTGCCGAGCTGAAGAACGCTCCAGAAGTAGAAAACGTTGGTGTTGTCACCCGCATCGGTGACGGCGTGGCTTGGATTTATGGCCTGCGCGAAGCCGGCTTCAACGAAATGATTGAGATCGAAGCTATTGGTGGCGGCTCGGTTACTGCCTTCGCCCTTAACCTAACAGAAGATGAGATCGGCGCCGTGCTGCTGGGTGAAGACCAACTGGTTCAAGCTGGTGCAAAGGCGCGCTTGACCGGTAAGGTGCTTGAAGTGCCAATCGGCCCTGAACTGGTTGGCCGCGTTGTCGACCCACTTGGTCGCCCATTGGATGACAAAGGCGCTATTAAAACTCGTCAAATGGGCTTGGTTGAGCGAACCGCTCCAGGTGTTTTGGATCGAAAAAGCGTCCATGAGCCGATGATGACAGGACTATTGTCTGTTGACGCTATGGTGCCAATTGGCCGTGGCCAGCGTGAGCTGATTATTGGCGACCGTCAAACTGGTAAAACAGCAATTGCCATCGACACCATGATCAACCAGTATCGCCAAAAAACTGGTGTTATCAATATCTACGTGGCAGTTGGTCAAAAGCTCAGCAAAGTTTCTCGCATCATTGAGCGATTGAAGCGTGAAGGTGTAATGGATCAGACGATTGTGGTGGCCACTTCTGCTTCAGACCCTGCCTCATTGCAGTACCTCGCACCATATTCTGCGACGGCTATGGGCGAATACTTCCGTGATAACGGTGAGCACGCACTAATTATCTATGATGATTTGACCAAACATGCTGCGGCGTATCGTCAAATGTCACTATTGCTCCGTCGTCCACCAGGACGCGAAGCCTACCCAGGTGATGTTTTTTACTTGCATTCTCGTTTGCTGGAACGATCTGCCAAAATGAGCGACGACAAAGGTGCTGGTTCATTGACTGCCCTACCAATCATTGAAACCCAAGCTGGTGACATCTCGGCTTACATCCCGACTAACGTGATCTCGATTACTGACGGCCAGATCTTTATGGAAACCAGTTTGTTCTACCAGGGTATTCGTCCGGCTATCTCAGTTGGTTTGTCAGTTTCTCGTGTCGGTGGCTCTGCCCAGACTAAGGCCGTGAAGTCAGTTGCTGGAAACTTGCGTTTAAGCTTGGCTCAGTTCCGCGAGCTAGCATCATTCGCACAGTTTTCTACCGACCTCGACCCAGAAACCAAGCAGCGCATTGAGCGTGGTCAGCGCCTGACCGAACTCCTCAAGCAAGCACAGTACTCACCGCTTGGCGTGTGGGAACAAACTGCTACTTTGATGGCGGCCAACGAAGGTACTTTTGACAAAGTGCCTGCTGAGAAAGTTAAGCAGATGCAAGAAGCATTGCTTAAAGAACTGCAATCTGCCCACAAGAAAGAAATGACTGAGCTAAACAAAGGCGACAAGCCAACCGAAGCCACCCAAAAAGCCATCCTCAAAGTTGCCGAAAAACTAGCCAAGGAATACGAGGAAACGTAAGCATGGCTCGATTAGGCTCACCGTTCGACTCTCCGGCTATGCATGAAGCTTATACGGCTGCATCGTATGCTCGACTTCAGATGGGTTTAACGTATGACACGAACAGCGGCAACATAACTTGCGAATCGCAGCCATATGGTGACGGAACAACACTGCATGCCAGCCCAGGCGAGGTATTATCAGACCCATCAGTCGTCGATTCATTACTCGTCGGAAATTCTGACCTGCCTGATATTGCGAGAATGATAAACATCGGCTTTATGCTCGGGGCTTTGTCTCAGCACGTTGAGGATGGGGGTCAGTAGTGGCGACTAAGGCGGCACTGAAGAACAGGATTCGATCTGTCAGCAGCACGCGGCAGATTACAAAGGCTATGGAGCTGGTCAGTGCTAGCAAGATGCGCCGTGCTCAAGACAGCGCGCTTAAAAGCCGCGCATACCGTAACACTGCCAGGCAGATTCTATCTCGATTGCGTGAAATGACTGATGTCAGCAAGAACCCACTGTTTGCCTTTCGTCTCGTGCAAACTCGTCTAATTATCGTTATTAGTAGTGATCGTGGTCTAGCAGGCGCCTATAACAGCAATGTTTTGCGACGCTTAACTCAAGAACTCAAAGATGATCGCGATGCAGATGTGCATACCAAACTGATCATTATCGGTAAGCGAGCCGCAAATGTTGTTGGACGGATCGAAAACATGGATGTGGTTGGCTTGTACGAGCACTTCCCTGAAGCGCCGACTGCCGATGATGTTCGACCAATCCTGACAACCATGCTCGATACTTTCAAAGATAGTTCAGTTGATGCCGTTGATGTGCTGTACACAGACTACAAATCAAGCATCAAGCAAGAGGTTACAATTGATCGTTTATTGCCAGCTGCTTACGAATCAGTGCATATCTCACCCGACTTAGAAGCCGCAGTCTTTGAGCCATCGCCACAAGCAGTACTAGACACTATTACTGAGCGTTTGATTGAAGCTGACCTGACACAAGCTCTGTATGAATCACAAGCTAGCGAGCAGTCTTCACGTATGTTAGCTATGAAGAACGCAACAGACAATGCCAACGAACTTGTTGATGACCTGACACTTGCCTTTAACACCGCCCGACAAGCAGGCATTACCCAAGAACTAGCAGAAATAACCGGCGGCGCGGAGGCCATGAAATGAGCGAACAAATAGTACCATTCACACACGAATACTACGCGGATTTGCGTGACATGGGTGGCGACCCAACTGCTGGCATGGACGGGTCAGAACTTGACCCTGAGTTCCGAGATACACCCGACACATCACGCACAGCAGGCGTTGTAGATCAGAAGCAGTTAGCCGAGCTAGAAGAGCTTGAGCTGGCGGCCAGTCGGTATGCTATGCAGAATCTGGGATGGGTTGGTTGTGAGTGTGTGATACCTCGTGCACAGGTTGACCGACTACGTAAATCCTTCCTCGGTGAGATTACGTATCTTGCAGCCGCATCAATGACAACAATGACAACCGAAGTAGAAGGAGTAGAATAATGGCAGAAGCAGTAAAATCGAAAATGAAGAACGGAAAAGCCAGTCCGGCTGGTCAAAAGAACGGCCGGGTTAGCCAAATCGTTGGCGTGGTGGTGGATGTTGAGTTCCCTGCTGGTCAATTACCAGCGATTTATAACGCACTCAAGATTGAGGGCGAGAATGGTGACTTGACGCTTGAAGTTGCGCAGCACTTATCTGAGACAAGTGTGCGCGCCGTTAGCCTCGGCTCAACTGATGGCTACAAGCGCGGCACTACAGTCATAGACACGGGTGCGCCAATTAGTGTGCCGATTGGCAAAGAAACTTTGGGTCGTATGTTTAATGTTATTGGCGAGCCAATCGATAACAAAGCCGGTGTCTTCAAATCAAAGGCGCCAATCCACCGCACACCACCTGCCCTGTCGGAGCAATCTGGTGAAGTGGAAATTCTAGAAACCGGCATCAAGGTTATCGACCTTATCGCGCCAATCACAAAAGGTGGAAAAGTTGGCTTGTTTGGTGGTGCTGGTGTCGGTAAGACCGTGCTTATTCAAGAGCTCATTAACAACATCGCTAAGTTCCATAGTGGCTACTCAGTCTTTGCGGGTGTTGGTGAACGAACCCGTGAGGGTAACGACCTGTACTACGAAATGGAAGAATCAGGCGTTCTGGATAAGACTTCACTGGTCTTTGGACAGATGAATGAACCACCAGGAGCGCGTTTGCGTGTTGGGCTCTCTGGGCTTACCATTGCCGAAGGCTTCCGTGACGAAGGTAAAGATGTGTTGTTCTTTGTCGATAACATTTTCCGCTTTACGCAAGCCGGTGCAGAAGTATCCGCTCTGCTTGGTCGCCTTCCGTCGGCTGTAGGTTACCAGCCAAACTTGGCGCAAGAAATGGGTGCCATGCAAGAACGCATTACATCGACTCATAACGGCTCCATTACATCCGTGCAAGCCGTCTATGTTCCGGCTGACGACTTTACTGACCCAGCACCTGCTACAACCTTCGCTCACCTTGACTCAACAATTGCCCTCAACCGCTCACTAACAGAAATTGGTATCTACCCAGCAGTTGACCCACTTGACTCAAGCTCAACAATTCTTGACCCAGAAATCGTTGGTGAAGAACACTACCAAGTTGCTCGCGACGTGCAACGAATCTTGCAGCGCTACAAAGACCTCCAAGACATCATCGCTATCTTAGGTATGGAAGAACTGTCTGACGAAGACAAGCAGACCGTTAACCGGGCGCGTCGTATCCAACGCTTCTTGAGCCAGCCGTTTGACGTAGCTGAGCAGTTTACTGGTAACCCAGGTGTGTATGTGAAGCTCGAAGACACCATCAAAGGTTTCCGTGAAATCCTTGACGGCAAGCACGATGACAAGCCAGAATCAGCCTTCTATATGAAGGGCACCATCAAGGACGTCAAGTAATGACCCACGAAAGTGATTTTGGCAGTGGCATCCAGCCAGACGAAGAGTTATTAAGTCGAGTATTTGGTAGCCGTGATGAGTTAAGTAAAGCCAATCGAGACTATCTAAACTTATTGTCGATGTATAGCGGCCCTGATTCATATGGAGCAATAGCAGAGGCGCCAGAGGATGATTAAATTTGAACTTGTCACATTAGCTGGAGTAAAGTTCTCTGAGAATGTACATGAGGTGATGTTGCCAACTCCGCAAGGTGAGATTGCAGTCTTTGAGCATCATATGCCGCTTGTGAGTCTTGTGTCACCTGGCATTATCAAAGTTCGGCCTAAGAGTGACACAAAAGATAATCACCTAGAATACTTTTCTGTCCATGGTGGCGTGATAGAGATTGCAGATAATACAGTCCGCGTCTTGGTTGATGAAGCGGTTCGTGATAGTGAGCTCAACGAGAAAGAAGTACAAGCAGCATTACATCGTGCCATACGGTTGCGTGCCGAAGCCAAAGAGCAGGTTGATCTGGATAAAGCTCAGGCACTGATTGATCGCCACAACATCGAACTCAAAGTGGCCGATTTACGACGGCGCAAAAAGGGTTAAATAAGACTTGACTCGTGCGCATAACAGAGTACAATTTACCTCTGTTGCAAGAAAATAATTAAGGATTTAAATAACCATGGAGCACTTCCCAGGCTCAAAGGGACAGGAGTTTTATATGCCCGAATTTCAGGTTGATGCCGCAGTACGAGGTGGTGAGTTTTCAGTTGATGCGATTACTGCACAGTATTTAGGACGTGCTGACTTTGCAGAAGGTTCTATCGAATCAACCGCAACTCAACAAGAGTTTATGGAAATGCTCACGATCGTAAAGAATAACCTTTTGTATGTAGCAAATTATGAAGATGAGTTCACAGGCTGTATGGATGGGCGAAATAATGCAGTTGATGAGCTCGGTAACCCTTTCGATCCAAGAATCAAAGTTAAGGGTGGTTCGAGTGTCTTTGCGTACAACGTAGCAGCGTATGGTCAGTTTGAAATTGTTGAAGGTATTGAGCGCCCTCTCGACCAGTTCACTGTTGTTAACCAAAGATTAGTAGACAGCAAACTCAGACTAGGTATGCACTATGAATGCGGAGCTGCACGCGGGGCTGGCGGTGTAGCCGAGAATTATCACGATAACTACAAAAATATTCATAGCTTGTCTGGGCAAGATGCAAAAAGAAGCTTGGCTGAAGATAATCATAAACGCGAGAGCATGCTTCGACAAGGCGCCCTACTAACAGCAGAAGCAATTACCAAATACGGTGATGATTTTACAGAAGAAAATATGCACAGTGTCGTTAGAGCACTCAATGGTCCGGAGGCAATCGTTCATTTGGAAGTAGATCATGATCACCCAAATCATGGGCACACTGAACAAGGTTTGGCGCTACTGCGCGTGTCGCATGCCAAGATTGATAAGCCGGCCGTCATTGCAGCTGGAGCTGATCTTTTCTATCACAACGTTGAATACGCAAAGCGCATTGTTCGTGCACTAGCGTCTAATCCAGAAGAAATTGTACGGGGTGATATTCTGGCCGACACTTTAGCAATCGCCGGCATTGCCACATTAGGTACCCGCCAGCACGTCGGCGAACTTACAGGCGAGCTGATACTTGCAGCCTAAGCCGAACTAGTTTGCAAATATCAATTTTTGTATTATGATACCTCTATACAAATTAAAGGAGGGATTCCATGTTTGGAAAATCTAAACTAGCCTTAATTATGGCTGAGTTCTTTGGAGCAGCATCATTGACTGCTGTCGTGTTGGCAATTAGTAAATCGGGAGTTGGCTTTCCATACTTTATCGCAATTGGTATGGCTATGGCAGTTGCAGTCATGTTACTGACTGTTGGTAGTGTGCGTGATGTAAGCTTTAACCCGGCAATTACAGTTGGTCTATGGACTGCTCGTAAGGTTGGTACACTCAACGCAATATTGGCAATCGCTGCACAGATGCTTGGTGCAGTAGCTGCATGGCAAGTGTACGAGTATCTCACTGAAACCCCACTGAAAGGTGTAGCGACAGGTGAGTTTAACTGGCGCGTATTTACTGCTGAAGCAATTGGTACATTCATGCTTGGTCTGGCCGTATCAGCAGCCGTCTACTATAAATACGAGAGCGGTCGCGCTGCTGCTACAATTGGCGGCGGTTTGTTCTTGGCAATCGTATTTGCATCAGTCGCATCCAACGGTCTTGTAAACCCTGCAGTTGCACTTGGTGTCCAGTCATGGAGCCTTGCGTATGTTCTTGGCCCAGTCGTTGGTGCGGTCTTGGCAGTGAACTTGTACGCAATGCTATTTGCGCCTAGCGGATCATTCGCTGTTGCAGGTTTAACTGCAAACACAACTGCTCGAACAAAGACAGTTGCAGCTACCCCAAAGCGTAAAGTTGCAGCCAAGAAACCTGTAGCTCGAAAAAAGACAGCAAAAAAGACTACTCGCAAACGTTCATAATACTTTCTTGTAGGTAAAAATACCCCGCACGAAAAGCGGGGTATTTTTATGTTTGTAGTTAGCGGCTACTAGTTTGAGGAAACAACCAGTGCGACAATTACCAGAATAAAAGCAATGAACAACAGGAACAGGCTCATAAGTAGTAGACCAAGATAGTTGAGCCAGTGGGTTGGTGGCTTCGGCAAGTCGTTATCTTTGAGGTGCTTAAGTTGCGGGTAAAGAATCGCTTCACCACCCATCTGAATCAGAATGGCAATTGGGAATAAGAGCTGACTCACAGTATAGATTCCATAGACTTCCATAAGGTGGTTCTTTGTCAGAAATTTGACACGGTCCATGCTCTTCCATGTATTTAGATCCTCATCGAACATAGTTATATAAACCATTTGATAGCGCAGCGCCGCTCTAATGCCCGGCACGATGAAGAAAATAAAACCAAAGAAAATCTTGAACCCAACAATGATCTGAATCAGCAAAATTCGCCAGAATCGCTTCATGGTTTGTTCGAATGCTTCACCTAAATCAGTCGATTCATTACGACTTGTCTTCCAAGCCACGTAGTTTACAACTCCAGTATAGATGGCACCTAATACAGTCGCTACAACAGCTATCACAAGTGCCACAGCAATTATGATGGCGACAATTGTCATTGAGACATTCTCATCAACAGGCGCAGTAGATGAGTCTGTGGATGAACCGGGCAAAGAACTAATTGAGTTAAGAAGTCCTCCAAAAAGTGCGATTATCATAATGACGACCGCTGGTGTTTGGTTAAGTTTGAATAGTTTGCTTAAGCCATCAAACGAAGATTTGAAGGGATTTGATATAAATTCGAACTTTGCTGGTGTGTGGTTGGTTGGTGTTGTCATATTTATATACTACCGCTTCTAATGTCATCCTCAAAGCTTAGAATACCTTTCAGATCTGACGAGTAACTACTAACATCAGGAAAATCGAGTTTCATTATTCGATCCCACACCGCCTTGACAAGTTCGGTAAACGCCGCAACTTCACTGTCAGTAAAACTTGTTGTGAGGGCTTCCGGCAGATTGCCTTGTTCGTTTGGTTCTATGAATAAGATCTGACCACTATTGACGCTGACTTTGCCCTGATAACTGGCTGATCCTTCAACTAGTAGTTTGTAAAAAAGTAGCTGCTGACGGTAATGATGCAACTTCATTTTTTCATACATGTCTCGTCCGTCCCATTTTTGGGCTGGCTTTCCAGTTTTAAAATCGTACACCGTGGCTTGCTTGCCATCGATTCTGAGCTTATCGATCTTTCCGCTGAGACGAGCCGTGCCAATGATTACTCCTTCGTTATTAAAGCCTCGCTCAATAAGATCAGATGGAATAAAGTCACCTGCCCTTTCAGTAAAGTAGCGTTTGATAGCTTGCTCGCCTCGTGTCTTGTAGCGCTTAAAGTCTGCAGTTCGCAGGTGCTTGCGTGTAAGTAGATCTACAAAGCACTCTTGCAGTTGTGCCACTCCAGGCAAGTGGCCGTTTGTTCGCAACTGATTATGGGCCCATTGGATAGTTCGATGAACAGCGTCACCGTAAGCAGCTGGTGCGGTTGGCGCTTCTGGAAAACGCAGTAAGTTTCGTGTTAAGAAGTAATGTGGTCCGCCTTTTGTAACATCCAGGAAGTTATTGAAGTGCGTCACACTCAACTTGTATTCTTCCAGGATTGGGGCAAAGACAGTTGGTTTATCGGCAATGATTTGTCGATATCGATATGCCCAGTCAGTCGATAAAATTTCAATTGACTGAGTTGTGGTTGGTTTTGTGTTACTGATTGGTTCAAAAGCCGGATGCGCTACATCATTACCAGACCCGATGAGAAAACTAAGAGGTGGTGAAGGTTTGTTGTCGAGTGTATGTGAGTAGCTTGTCAGGACAACTTGTTGTTTTGCTCTGGTGAGAGCAACAAATAGTAGGCGCAGTTTGTCATTTACTCCATCACTAGCAGGTGCAAGCGGTAGATTTTTTGGCAGCGTAATTTTAAGACTTTGTGACCGAGCGGTAGGGCCCCATACTTCGTCTTGTAGATTTATCACGTAGACAAACTTGAATTCTAAACCCTTAGCTTTATAGACGGTCATAATTTGCACCGCATCTGTTGTTTGTGTATGTGGGTTGTTATCGACAATCTTGATGCCAGACCGCTCATGCAGGTCGGCAAACTCTACTAAGTCCTTTGCAAGTAGTAGCTTTGCAGGCTTCCATTGCCGCAAGCTGTTTCTCAGACTGGCTAACTGACCAAGCAAAGTCAGATAGTCGTCTGTGTTGGTATCGAGTGATTCATCACTAAACAGTGTGCGGCGCATCGGCGAAACAAAGCTGCTGGTGTCTGCATCAGATTCTGTCGGACCGAGCAATTCATCGATTATGTATTCTAGAGGCTCAGTTGTGGTTTTGCGTGCGAGACTAACCAACCAGCTGGTGATGGCGCCTATCTGCTGATTGTCATGCTCCATGCAGTACGCTAGCCAACTCTTGTGGGCTTTATAAACTTCTACACTCGTACGCACCATATCTTGATTGCTAATACTCCACATGTCGTACGAAAGTACTTGAGCGAGTAGTGCATCGGCTGTTTCAATATTATTCTGTGCTATGGCTACAATCAGACGTGTCATGGTGGTTAGTTGAATAACAAGCGGCGCTTCCAAAATATTCTCTCGTCGTTCATATGCCACTGGAATTTGTTTAGAACCGATGTATGGCATGAGACGTTCTAAGTATTTGTGCCTTGGCGCAATCACGGCAATATCGTGCGGCGCTGTGCCAGCTTTGAGACGCTTGGCAATATCGTCCGCTATCCACTGGTACTGAGACAGCTCACTTGAAAAACTAGTGTGGGTAGTTGGTGTTTTGCTCTTAGCTGCATGCGCAGTCAGTTGCTTATTGACATCAAGCACCGTCGCTAGGCGGTCATCAATTTGAGTGGATATTGTCTGACTTGCATCTAGTATCACCTCGTCAGAACGATAGTTTTCTGTTAGTGTGACTAGTTTTGCGTCATAAAGCTTAATAAAGCTCACCATGTTAGAAGCTTCTGCGCCTTGGAATGCATAAATAGCCTGGTCGTCATCACCTACTACCATAATATTTGGTTTGCCTTCGTGTACTGGGTTGTTGCCGAGTGCCTGCAATATGCGCAATTGGGCTTTGTTGGTATCCTGAAACTCATCAACTAAAATATACTGGAACTTTTCTTGTAGTGAGTATCTCAGGTCATCGTGTCGTTCAATGGCATGCACAGTTTCGATAATCATGTCGTCAAAGTCATACAAGCCTTGTTGTTGCATGGCTTCGTTGAGTTTTGCGTAGACTTCAGCAACGGCATGCATTTTGCGCATGTTGCGACCACCATCTTTGAGGATATGCTTGCCTTCAGCATTCTTCTCGCACCAACGAGTGCGCCAAGCAGTAATTGGTTTGGCGTACCGTCCATCAGCTGGTGTTTCATTGATTGCATCTGATAATTCACTTGTTAACATGACCAAGTATTCTGGAAAACCGAACAGTAAACTATCGCTACTGAGCTTGTTGGCAGTGTCGAGCAGTTGCCGATACGACGCAAGAAGCTTAGGTGATGGGGTTGCTGCAAAAGTCTGACTAATCATGGCTTCCAACGCTTCAACTGCCTTTTGGTTGTGTGCAATCAGGGCATGTAGTTCGTTTGGGCCTAAGGCATTCTGCTTAAACCAGCCAATAACACGTAAGGTGTCTGCTAGCATAACGTAGTCCTCACCCGCCTTGGCGCTTAGTGGATTACTGTGTGGCAAATGCTCAAAGATTTCGCGCATAAGCTCGTACCGACCAAGCTCATCAATCTGTTGCAGTAACTGACGATCAGTAAAATAGTCGCTGTATTGGCTAATAATGTCAGCACCAAAACTATGGAAGGTGTGAATCGTCACGTGATAGGCCTGCTGGCCAATGATAGTCTCGAGGCGTTCGCGCATATTGCGGGCTGCGTTATCTGTAAAAGTCAGACACAAGATATTCCGGGGCTCTACATCGCTCTTGTCCAGGATGTTTGCTACTCGAGCACTCAGCAGTTGAGTCTTACCGGTACCGGGGCCCGCCAGAACCATCAGTGGGCCATTGATGGTGTCGACAGCTTCGCGCTGAGCACTGTTTAGCGACGAGTAGATTGTTTTGAAAGAATGCATCTATATGTATTGTACCGCGAACGCATAGAAGCGTCAGATTATCTGACAGTTTATTTTACAATAAGCATAATGTAATTTTTAGTACGTTTACCATCTAACAAATTGTGCTTATAAACAAAAACCTGTGTACAAACGTTGCTACATCATAACGACATTGACTATGCTACCTTTGCGTATGTGTGCGCGTGGTAACAACTAATAACATTGGAGGGTACAACTATGGCACAACCACAGTTTGTCCAGATCGATTATAAATCTAACATGCTTGCAACGTTTGTCTCGACGCTTGTTGCAATTCTCGTAGCAGTGCCTATTGCTATGATGGTTGCACTAAACGTTGCGCAATCTCAGACGGCTTCAGCAGATGCAGTCAACCAGACTGCTTCAGCTCAGCCAGCTTCTGCCAGTCAATCAGTAAACTCATGTGTAGCACCAGTCAGTGACGAAGACTACCGTGCCGTTTCCGGTGACTCTTATGGAGAGGTTGCGTCAGTTTCACAAACAGCTCATGCACATGGTGGATGGTGGGGTGATACCAGCGCTTGGTCATCAGTCGCTTCAAATACCTACATTAATCAAGAAAATACCGAGAACAACAACTGGTACTACGACTCATTCAATAACTATACTGCAAACAACAGCTTTAATGAAGATTCCCTAAACGAAGAGTCATACAACGAAGACTCATACAACGAAACTGAAACCGAAATTGATGTAGAGGTAGAAGTAGAATTCGAAGACTCTTTTAACAAGACCAATACAACTAACACGACTACTAACACCACAAATACCACGACAAACACAACTACTAACACAGCTAACAGCTCATTTAACACTGGTTCGTTCAACAACACGAACACTACAAACACCACCACTACTAACAATGCAACAGATTCGTTCAATGACAACAGTCAAGACAACGACGCACAAGTGTTGGTCGGTGCTCTGCAAGCTGCAATCCAAGACTAATAGTTTTGTAGCGTTACTCTAAATAAAGACGGTAGCCACTGAGCTACCGTCTTTTAGTTCTGAAACGTGGTGTTGAATCGCCATTGGTCACAACATAGTAATTTGGTTTGTACACGACAGGAACATCTGATGGCCCAAACAGATTAAGTGATTGAGGCAATCCGACGAATCACCCTAGGTCTACCTACAGAGGACTATATATGGACGTCTATAGCGTGGTGTGTTGGCACGCAGGTAATTGCTGTGCCGCTGGCTACATGGCTGTTCCGCAAGAAGTTGAACGGATACTGTTCTTGTTGAACAAAAAACACCTCCGCGCTGGAGGTGTTTTCGTGTGGATGAGTAGCGCTATCTAGCGAGATTTTACTTCCTCAACCTCTAGTTCAATACCGCCGCTAACACCTACAAAGAGGTTGATGACGAGGGCGACAATTGCTCCGTACAACCACCCAACTGCAAATAGTACCAGTGGATATACTACAACACCCAGCAAGACGATACCGACTGCTGCGAATATATCGGTCAAAACACTGTAATTGTTGTTTGAAATAACGCTGACTGTAGTTACGATTGATGATATCAAACCGATGGCCAAGCCTACGATACCATTGACACTACCAAATAGTTTACCTAGGCTGCTTACCCCAACCTTTTGAACGAGTAATCTTTGCATAACACCTCCTTGTTTATACCTATATTATATCACCAGCTTGCAGCTGCAACAATTCAAGTGTAAACATTGGATACTTGTGTAGATTCGTGTAGCAAACGTATACTGTTAGCAACTATGGATCTGTTTTACTTTATTCCAGGATACACGCGGGCTATCTACGAGACTGGTCGCGAGCCGGCTTTTGTGATGTTGCTGGCCTTCATCGTAACCTTTATTATCGCTCGAGGTTACACGCGGTTAGCTCGTGTGTATGGTTGGGGCAGTGTGATTGTTGGTGATGTTCATACGCATCATCTGGTCTTTGGTTTAGTTATGACGTTTGCTGCCGGTATGGGGCTGATTGCCTTTACTCCAGAGCAAGGTGGCTGGTTCTTGTTTTTGTCAGCT
The DNA here is from genome assembly GCA_964510235.1 of uncultured Candidatus Saccharibacteria bacterium. Lineage (GTDB taxonomy): Bacteria > Patescibacteriota > Saccharimonadia > Saccharimonadales > CAYUUR01 > CAYUUR01. The sequence goes on from CAZEBF010000009.1 coordinate 31,311, forward strand.
CTGTTTGGGGCTGGTGCGGCCTTGGTGCTTGATGAGTTTGCCCTACTGCTCCATCTTGAAGATGTGTACTGGGAAAATAAAGGTCGATCCTCAATTGATGCGGTGGTGATAGGCTTATTGTTTGGATCTATCTTTTTGCTGCGTTTTACGCCTTTTGGTATCGAAGCTGGCGAGTCTGGAACGCTGATTGCCTTGGCAATATTGATAGACTTACCGTTTGTAGTGATAGCCGCACTTAAAGGCAAAGTTTTCATGGCTGTCGTAGGTGTATTCTTCCCTGTTTTGGCGCCAATTGCCACGTTGCGTTTAGCAGAGCCAGACTCTATTTGGTCACGATATTTTTACAAGAACAAACCACACAAACGAGATCGTGCAAATCGCAGATACGAAAAGTATGAACGCACGTGGCGTATTAGAAAAGATCGCGCTTGGGATCTAATTGGTGGTAAGCCCGGCCGTCCCTCAAAAAAGCGTAAAGCATAGCTGTGAACAGTACGCTGTTATGAAAGTTCAGGATACGCAACTGTAAAGAAGAGTTGAGCTAGTTGAGCAATATGCTTTTGGCTATTTTCCAATGCTGGGCCAGACCGTAGTCGTCGCGTATACATTCCATCGTAATCAGAGTGCTCAACCATGATGCCACTGCCAACTGGCTCATCTGGTCCAAATTTGTTGATAACACGCAGTAAGTGACGATCTTTGGTTAGCGTAATGCCAGTGATAGACAGAGTGGCAGCGGTTGAATTAACCATGGTCTTAGTAGTAGCTAAAGTGCCTTCGGCCCAGCTCGGTTCGTATATATGTAAGATGTCATCACCCCATTGCTGTTCGGTGCCCTTTAGCACACAGCCACGAGCTAATCGTCCTAGTGTATGTAGGTTATCAGGGTCAGTAACTGGCGCAAAGTGTCCTGCCAGGACATCTGCAAAATCCCAATCACCAGAAATTCGTGTACTCATAACATTATTATACCACAAAAGCAACATACACACAATTTATGACATGATTAGCTTAGTAGGTTTGCGCGCATTTCGGCAAACTTTTGCTGCTCGCCTGAGATGTCATTGTTGCTTTTATCCACTGGTGTACTATGTCTCGTTCCTATGGCAGTAACTACCGGGATAACTAGCGGAGCCGAACCAGTTTGAGTGTAGAGTACATT
>CAZEBF010000010.1:0-30087 GCA_964510235.1 uncultured Candidatus Saccharibacteria bacterium
TGTCTTGGCGAAGAATGATTGTCTGTTGGATGATGGCTACAATGGCGCTAACCAGCAGGTAGAGTGATAGGGCTGAGGCAATTGAGACAGTTACAAAGAAGATTAGGACTGGCAAAAGCAGCATGGTCTTGCTGCTAACTGCGGCCTGCATTTCTTCGGCATCAGCTTGCTTACCAGATGATGCGTCTTTAAGGATGGCTCGCAAAGACTTCTTCTCGGTTGGTGATGGCATTAGTTGCTTGCTTTGGTAGTACTGCACAAACACGGTGGTGACCACGATCAGCATAGCTGGCCAGTAGATAGCTCCACTACTCCAGGCTGGACGAGTTAGGTCAATAAAGCCAAACAGCGTGGCGTCAAAAATGCTGATGTCAGCAGCTAGTTCTTTCATACTATTGAGGTTTTGTACGGCTGGGTAGGCAAAATCAACAATCTGGCTCGGGTCTTTAACGATACGGTTGATACCGCTGTATAGCGCAATAAAAATTGGCGCTTGCAGAAGCAGAAGACCGATTGAGCTAAATGGGTTAACCTGCCGTTCTTTATACAGCTCTAGCGTTAAGGCTTGTTCTTTGGCTTTATCGCCTTTGGATTCTTTCTTGATGCGCTTAATTTCTGGCTGCAGTGCCCGCATGGCTTTGGCGTGATGAAGCTGCTTCTTGACGAGTGGCCACATCAGGAGTCGAATCAGGACAGTGAAGATAATCAGTGCAAAACCAAAGTTATGTCCCGGCAAAATCGAGTATACGACAACGAGTATATTAAAGATTGGCTGAACAATCAGAGTGTTAAACATAAATCTCCTTTACCATATTCTACCATGGACCTTTTATTTGTGGGGATGGGCAGCCAAGATGATCTTGGCTTGTTGTAGTAGACTAGTGACTTCTGCAGCTAACTCTGGTGCTGAAACCGTCGCTAGATTCTCTGTATGCACTGTTATAACCAGATCATAAGCTCCGGTTATGTCACCTGCATGCAAGCGCAACTGCTCAAAGATACGGCGACGGATTCGGTTACGCACAACCGCCGATTTATGTACCTTCTTGCCTACCACTACAGCTGCACGGTACTCTGTTCGTCGCTCGTTCAATGCAAACTTGAGCGACATGTTGGCCACACGCACAGTTGACCCGTTACGATAGACGTGACGGAGGCTGTTATAACCGTGGAAACGGTTGGCGCGACGGAGCATATGCTCTAGTGAGACAGGCGCTTTCGGCCCTTGAGGCGGCGTCGCTTCAGGACCTTCTGACCCGCCTTGTTTGCCATCCGCTTAAAGAAACCGTGCTCGCGTGAGCGACGGCGTTTTTTCGGTTGATGGGTTCGTTTTGGCATGACTACTTTCCTTTTTCAGGTTGTTTTAGTAACTTCTGTCTATCATACGCCAGATTAACAGATATGTACAGGGGTGACTGTGGCAATTTGTGAATGGCGTCAAATTAACAATATTTACCCAAAGATTCTAGCAACTTTTCCACCATTAACCAAACCTTTTCCACAGTTTACTAGATGGAGACCAGCTATGTGTATAACTTTACATCTGTTTAGGCAATTTTTACCCGCGCACCAGATGTTATAAAAAGAACCTTGTGGAAAACTCACGGATTTTTGTATAGTGTTGATACGAGATTACTTTTGGAGGGTACAGAAACAAATCATGCAATCAGACAATGTATGGCAAGCAGTTTTAGGGGAAATAGAATTGACTATTTCGCGTGCCAGCTACATTACCTGGTTCAAGAACACTCGCCTTCTAAAGCACCTTGAAGATCGTCTGATCATTGGTGTGCCAAATGTGTTTATCAAACAGCAATTAGAGCGTAAGTATAACCAGCTGATTGCCGACATATTAGTAAAGAACGGCGTTGATCCAACAATTATCGAATACAAGATCCACTCTGGCGTAACTACTGGTAAGAAACATCCAGATGACGACCCAGTTATACTGGGCGAACGTGTAGCCACAAAGCCGCGTCGCTCGAGTAACGCCCTCAGCCACTCATACCGGCAAGGTATTAATGAACGCTATACGTTTGATAACTTTATTGTCGGACCCGGCAACGAGTTAGCTTTCGCCGCCTGCCAAGCGGTGGCCGCCAATCCTGGTACCAAATACAATCCCCTGTTCATTTACGGCGGTGTAGGAATTGGTAAGACTCACTTAATCCAAGCCGTTGGTAATGAAGTTGTTCGTAACAAGCCAAGTGCCCGTATCGTGTATGTCTCGACTGAGCAGTTTGTGCAAGAGTTTGTTGACGCCGTGCGTTACCGCAAAAACACCGACTTTGCGGGCTACTACCGCAGTGCCGATGTACTCATTATTGACGACATCCAGTTTATTGCCGGTAAAGAAACCACTCAACAAGAGTTCTTCCACACTTTTAATGCCCTACACCAGGCGAACAAGCAGATTATTATTAGTAGTGATCAGTCACCAAAAGATATTCCAACCCTAGAAGACCGCTTAAAGTCACGCTTTGCTTGGGGAATGAACATTGATATGCAGATTCCAGACTTTGAGACGCGCTGCGCTATCATTCAGACAAAAGCCAGTGTCCACAGTACCGTTCTACCTAATAATGTCGTGGAGTTCCTGGCAAACAACATACAGACAAATATCCGTGAGCTTGAGGGTGCACTCAACCAGGTTCTAGCATACTGTGAAATGCGCAGCCTCGACCCTTCTATTGAGATTGCTCAGAGTTTACTCGGCGCAGTCAAGAACCGGCCAAAGCATATTAGTGCTAAGCAGGTTGTGGAACGCACTGCTCGGCACTTCCAGGTGTCCATGGAAGACATCATGGGTCCGAAGCGCGATAAGGACATTGTTGTGCCGCGTCAGGTGGCTATGTATGTGCTTAGGAGTGAGCTACACCTTAGTTTTCCAAAGATTGCCCGTGAGCTTGGCCGTAAAGATCACACCACCGCTATTCACTCGGTAGAGAAAATAGAAAAAGAAGCCGCGCTTGATAACAACATAAAGCTGGCAATTAAAGAGATTCGGGAGCGCCTGTATGCGTAATAATGTGGTCTGGCAATGTGGACAGGCTGTGCATAGCCTGCGTACAGCTGTGTGTACTACTCGTGACTTTATACACCACGTCCACAGCCAAAAATTTTCTGCTAACGAAATCACCAATAGTTATCCCACTTTGCACACATACTGTACTCAGGTTACCCACAAGCATTTTTCCATATTTTCATCTGTTATTTTGGGTTTATACGCGCTTTCCACAGGGCCTACTATTACTACTAATCATATATAAAGGATTTAAGAATGAAGCTTCAAGTCACACAAGAAAATCTCAATCGAGCACTCGGCAGTGTTTCCAGAATTGCTAATGGACGTAGTACCTTGCCGATTCTTTCTAACATTTTATTCAAGACAATCGATAACCGACTCAGCATTGCCGCTACCAATCTTGATATTGCCGTAACACACTACATTGGTTCTAAAGTTGCTGAAGAAGGCTCGATCACCTTGCCTGCTCGTTTGCTACAAGATTTTGTGAGTAGTCTGCCTTCTGGAGTGATCGATATAAAACTGGATGAAACAAAGCTGCATATCAAGACCGACCAGTATCAATCAACCATCAACGGTACTTTGGCAGACGAATACCCGGTTATGCCAGCAATCTCTGATGGACAAACCTGGCAGGTACCGGTCAAAGAGTTCAAGCAAGCATTGCAGCAAGTAGTATTTGCAGCCTCTAACGACGAGACACGACCAGTGTTAACAGGTATTTACATGCATGTTATCAACGGCTCGTTGTATATTGCCGCTACTGACAGCTACCGTTTAGCCGAGAAACAACTCGCCACCAAGCAAAAAGACCTTTCATTACTCGTTCCTGCTACTGCCCTGCAGGAAGTTTTGCGTATCATGGGCGATCACGATGAAGAAGTTGCAGTCACACACGACGATCAACAAGTTCAGTTCAAGATTGGTGATGTTGAGCTGGTGGCACGTTTAATTGACGGCAATTATCCTGACTACCAAAAGCTCATTCCAAACACCTTTGCAGCGGAAGCCGAGATAGAACGTAGTGAACTCGGTAATATAACTAAAGTGTCTGCCCTGTTTGCTCGTGAAAGCGCCGGAAGTATCACTATCAAGCTTGATGCTGAGAAGCAAACAGTCAGCATTCACTCAATCGCCTCACAACTGGGAGAGAACACTGCTAGCGCAACCGCCAAGATTACTGGTGATGGCGAGATAACACTTAATTCTCGCTACCTACTCGATGCCCTTAATGCCATGCACGGCCAACAGGTACGATTTAGCTTTAACGGTAAGCTCGAACCAAGCGTGCTACGTGATACCAGCGACGAGTCATACACCCACATCATCATGCCGCTAAAGAGTTAGTCAGCTACAATAGGAGTATGTTATCTAATATTCGTCTGCAGCATTTCCGCTCGTATACCGATACTTCGTTTGAGTTTGAGGACGGCGTTAACATTATCATTGGACCAAACGCCAGCGGTAAAACAAACCTACTCGAGGCAGTATTATTTGTAGCTCGTGGTAAATCGTTCCGCGTTAAAGACCAAGAACTACTCCAACACGGTTCTGAATGGGCCCGATTGGACGCCGACACTCCGGACACACTAAGAACTGTTAAGCTCCAGCAAACGGCAGAAAAGCTACAAAAGACAATCTCGATTGGCGATAAAACGTTGAGTCGTCTGTCGCCGCAAACAATTATTCCAACCGTCTTGTTTGAGCCGAGCCACTTACAATTCCTAGTAGGCGCTCCAGAAATGCGCCGCGACTTCATTGATTCGATACTAGAACAGATTGACGGTTCGTATACGAGACTTGTCAACAACTACAAAAGAACCTTAACGCAGCGTAATTCTCTGCTTAAAAGTGAACGGCAACCGACCCAAGACCAACTCTTTGTCTGGAATGTGCGTCTTAGTGAGTTTGGTGCGCAGATTGTGATAAAGCGACATGCCTTGATTGACGAGATTAACCAACAGGCCAGCGATACCTACAGTGCTATTGCGGGCAAACAGAGCGACCTAACAATTAAGTACACACCTGACATCCAGAGCGACCAATATGCATCGTACCTGCATAAAAAACTCGAAGAGCGTTACGAGCTTGACCGTCTACGCGGATTTACGTCTGTCGGTCCGCACCGCGAAGATATTACCTTGTTTTTGGATGGCAACCCACAACAGCACACTGCATCGCGCGGAGAGGTTCGTACGACGCTCCTAACGCTCAAAATCATCGAGCTCCATATGCTCGAAGCTGCCATAAAGCAGCGTCCCCTGCTTTTACTTGACGATGTGTTCAGTGAACTAGACGGCGCACGACGTAAAGCCCTTACCAAGTACCTACGCCGTTATCAGACCTTTATAACCACAACAGACGCCGACATGGTGATGAACAATATCAAGAACTTCAACCCACTCACCCTTTAGCTAGAATGCAAATGGTTTGGTTATGACCATGTACTCGTCGAGGTTAATACCGTCTGCTTGCAGCTGTTTTAATAGTTTTGAACGACTCTGGGTATATTCGGTTGTGTTGTAGTCAGCTCCACCAGATGCACTACCAAACGCAGCACTTCGGGCAGTCTGAATCGAAACGCGGATAATCTTGTTCTGATAGTCGAACGAACGAACAAAACCATAGGCACCAATTGGATATGGAATTTTTTCATCAACAAATACGTTTGTTTTAGCGGGCTCATCTTCTAATAAGAAAGCAGAGCTAATTGAGTTAAGTCCGCTATTCTTCTGAGTACCGGCCAATAGAACGCCGCTTGTGGCCCGGTGTAAGTCGCTAATTGTGAAGTTGTTGGTGCGATACGCTAATTGTGTAAAGCCACTAGTTATGTCGGTTACATATACCTGACCATTCTGAAGATACGCTAGTTTAGTACCATTCATACTTACAAAGTCGAGGACATTGTTGATGCGATCCACCTCTTTTGGTGAACCAGTAGTATCAATTATGTGCAGAGTTTGATCATCGAGCTGACAAATATAATCTTTCTTACAAAAACCGGCGCTATCAACATACCCATCAACACCGAATGGCTTCTTTGATTCTTCACCGCTATCGGCATTATATATAATCATATCACCACCAGATTTACCGCCTGACTCCTTGACTGATCTCGGGGTGTCTGGAGAAATACTTGTATGACCATTCGCAAACAGAATAGAAGAGTCAGCTAAATCAACCGAAAAACCAATTCCGTCACGACGATACTTTGCTATATCGGGCGAAAACGACTTCGGTTTAGCCTTGAAATTACTAAATGTCAGCACCTCTTCGGCGTCACCACGCATCACAATAAAACGATCACCACCCATAATATCCGTCCTTAAGAGAAAGATATTTCGCGCAGATGTAAAGGACTCCGGTAGTATTAATTCGTCAACCTGACCATCTTGTTTAATTAATAGTAGTAAAGGATTCGGAGCATCTTCGTATTTCACCAGTACTAAAACATTATCTTTATATGGCTCAACGGCTAGTATTTCCGCTTCTTCTGTAAAAGGGTTGGTGATGAGCTTCGCGTCAGTAGTTTTTGAAAGCGGCTTATGCCACACCAGATTGCCGACACTACCCGGACAACCATATGAATACAAATCTGTGGTGGTATAGATTGCACAAGGGTTTAGTTTGTCGCCCACACGATTACGTACAAACTGATTACTGATTGTCGCCTCAGTTGTTGCTGTGCCCAGGAAACGTGGCACTGACGTCAGGTATGTCGATCCCTTTTGCTCATAGTTCGCACTGAGGCGAACTTCATAGTCACCGCTCGGTAAACGAGTTGTCAGAGTATTTTCTCTTGTTGTGACAGTCTTAATGGTCTCGCCGTCACTTTGTCTGACGATATGAACAGTACGATCTTCTTGTTCACCAGTAAAACGCAGCTCTATGTTACCCGTCGTAAAGAGCCAACGAGCCACAAGAAAGATAATCAGAAGGAGTACGCCAAGTATAGCCCACCAAATAACCTTGGCCGGCGTAATTCTTCTCATACTAGCGCCCGTTTCGTAATTTTGGCCTAAGATCATTCAGGTAACCCCTCGTACAATGTATTAATCAAATCAATTATTCCTGGGTCTCGACAACTGTCTCCTCCGCCAACTTGTGGCACACCGTTCTTTATACAGCCACGGTCGATATGAAGATGAACAGTCTTACGCCCGCATTCTGCTGGACCAATTTCTGCTATGGGTTGGCCGGCGCTAATCGTTGCACCGGAAGCGACCAATGGTTTGGTCATATGTAGATTCATATAGCGGAATTTATCCTTGGTAGAGGTGAAACTGATACTGACGCAGTGAGGATAGCCATCATACCCCGGTTTCACATAGTCAACAACCCCATCAGAGATGGCAAATACTTTTTTACCCTGTGTATCCGACGGCTTACTATAGAGTAGGTCAAATGCTGCTGTGTTGTCATGGTGGCAACCGGTTGGACCGGCTGTACATGGAAGCTGTGTAAAAGATTTAATTGTAGATTTTTTTGCGCCTTCTACGGGGAATGCATAACCTTCTGCGTTGACTAAGCCGCCAGATGTGGCACCAGCGCAGTTACCTACAGCTTGTCCGGTTCCAACTACACCGCCTTTTAGGAGCATAAAGACAGTAGCGGCACCAGGTTGGCCAACTTTTTTGCTCGGCTGTTCGTCACGAACGGAGCTGCCCGGTCCCCATGCCATAGGTAGCTTGTGAGCTGGTGTAGTATCGTAACCCGCCCAGGTGTAGGCGTGCAGGTTAAAATCTGCCTGGCCTCTAAACCACTCTGAACCTGCTCCAGACTTATACGATAGTATGAGCTTTCCTGCTTGTTCGGCAGTCAATGGTTGCGATAAATCACCGAGCTTTAAGAAGCCAGCATTGCCACGCATGTATTCAATCGCCAGTTTAGCTACGCGGACAAACTCATCGTCAGTCAGCATCTTACCTGGCTTAAACACAGGGTCGTTCGGACTAACTCCAGTTATCTCTTCTATATAGAGCTTAGACATTTGGAAGGGGCTAGCATAGCCTAAGTTGCCTTCTGGGTTATCTTTTCGAAGGCTGAATTCAAGGTTGTGAAGGGCTGGCAGCACTTCCCAGTCGGCCATATTCTCTTCCTGGGCTGCACGTTGATAGAGTGGAATTAATGGTTGAATCTTGGGCATCAAATCCTTGGTGAATATCTCGACTGCAGCTGGGTCAGGCGCAAAACCGCTCGTCACGACCCCGGTCTGACTACTTGTTGGTACGGCAGCAGTGGCTCCCGAAGCAGGTGCTCCGATTGCTGAACTTATTTTTGTGACATATTCTTTAGCACCATCAGCCGAAGGGTGTACATGGGCGTATCCGTCAAGATCGCCGTATTCAGTGCCAATCAGCGCCGGATTGGCGCTCACAGCACCCTGCCAGTCAATAATCTGAAAACCAAGACCGGCTGATTCTTCACTCAAGACTGCGTTGTATTCTGCGAATGAGCTGGCATATGGATAGTTGCCAGGCGGATCAGTACTGAGCGTGTCGCCAGTGTATGCGAGATTGACCCAGTATATTTTGGCGTCCTGTTTCTTTTTGTTGATGGCTTTTATGTTATTGACTACTTCTTGTACGCTCGTCCGAAAGCCTTCTTTTGTATTCTCTCCCCACGGATCATTACGGTTAGTGCCAAGCGCAATCACGACAGCATCGGCATCGGTTATCGCTTGTTTATCAGTTTCCATCTGTGCCTTGCCATCTGGTGTCACGTAGTGTGAGCCGACGAGTTGGCGCCCGCCCTTTGCACTGATAGTTGGCTTCCAACCTTTTGTGGTAAATTCTTTCTCTAACATCCGTGGTTCTACGCCAAACTGCTGTGCCTTGTCATCCGGAGCATTCGCAAACCAATCGATGATGGAATCACCAACAACATAGACGCTACCACTGGCTTGCGCCTGTACATTACCCTGCGCACTACATATACAGCTGCCAGCTGCTTGTTCTGTGAGCGGTTGGGCAGGAGCTGTAGGAGTGTTACTGCTCGCAATCACGTTATCCCGGACCTTTTTGACATAGGCGTCCCCGACGTCCAGGCTGCCCGGGTTAGCTTCGTGGTGGCCAAAGATGCCGCTTTTTGTGTTAACATCTGCTGTCGTAGAGATGCTGTACTTTGCGACCAGCTCTGATACAACTTTAACAACCGCTTGATATTGGGTAGTGTTACCGAGCAGTTCTGCTTCGTATGGTGCTGAAGGATTATCTTTAACTGCATCCGTACCCTCAAAGCTACTGCTTTCTATCTCGATACCAATACTAACATCGTTCCAGGTGCTGTCTTCCATTGACTGACGAGGTTTGGTATCTAGACTTTCAGATAGCTGATAGACCTTACCTTCCTTATCAATGGTGAGTTGCACTGCTCGACCGTCAGGGTGCGTTTTCGGATCAGTCCTATTTGCCATGTTCTGAATGAGAGTCTCAGGGCTATCATAGTCCCCAACCGTCCAGTGTAGAATGATGGCCTTGGGAGTGATCTTCTCGCCAGTAATGACCCCATCCGTCACTTTGTAAGCCGAATCAAGCAAACTACCAGTCTGGGCTGGTTGCGTTGGGGTTGTTTGTGGTGACGTACCTTCTGAGAGTGCAGCACCACATGCGTTGCTGTAAAAAGGATGTAACAGGGTTTTCGCATTATTCTTACTTTGCTGAGCACTATCAACCGTAGGTTCTTGAGCGAACACTGTTACTGCCACGGTATTGCCTATAAGAAGGAATGCAAACACAAGTGCTAATACTCTGCGAATCATGGGCAAGCTCCCATCGATGCAAGCTTGTATTCTGGCAGAATGCGGACATGGAAGTGGTTGGCATGACCATCATAGTACTGCATTTTACCCGGTACTCCCTTTGAAGCAGTATAGCTGTTGAAGTCGTTCTGTACTGCAGAGTCATTATAAAGAATCTTTTCGATAATTCCTGTGTCAGCAAACAGTTGAGCTAGATCCTTACTCTTTTGTTGATCACCATTCACGTTTGCTGCTTGCTGGTCTTCGGTAGTAATGTCTACATCAACTCCTGTCATATGGCTTACATGTCCGGCTGCGGCATTTAGGTCGCCCACACGAACACGACCACGGTCAGGGTACTTCGCACGCCAGGCTTTTGCAACAGTATAGATGACATCAACTAACGCCTTGTTCCCACAACGGTCTGAAGGGGGTGTGTTGCCGCCGAATACATACTCACCGTTTGCGGCGTCAGGCATGGCGTAGTAGTTATTGGCGACTGCCGGACCAAGATTGGGTGGTGATTCGAGACCAGCGATTGACCCACCACTTGGCACTGCACCTAGACTTTGCACAACAAACTCTGCCATCTGTGGGTAACCTTTGGCTGGATGAACATCATTTATGCCAACAAATTCTGCTGCGATTGGACTGGTCGCCCACGGAATAATCGAGAAACTCTTTTCTTTAGACTTAGTATCAAGCACGCCGTTGAACTCACCAAACGACTGTTCAAGATTCACGCAAGTTACAAAACATACCGAACCTTCGCCATAAAAGTTTGTCCAGAATATTCGTGCACTCGGCGCAATTTCCTTGATCGCTGCTGTCATTTCGTCTACTTTTGCTCCGAATGCAGCGCCAGTTGATCCGACATCATTTGTACCAAGGTTCACCATAATGGTTCCAGGATTGGCGGCCTTAATTTCAGCGCTTTTAGCCTTAATTGTGTCGATACCCCACTTAAGTGGCTCACCACCCTTAGCTTCAATAGGCATTGGATCCCAGCCAGCTGCTTTTAGCTTGTCTGCCAACTGTCCACCATCACGCATTCCAACGGTGAGCGAATCGCCGATCACAAAGATCTTACTATTGCCCGGTACCTGATTTTGGCTAGTTGCAGTAGCATCTGAACCGTCATCAATACCCTTATCGAATTCGCCAGTAAAGTACATTTCTGCGGATTCTGTCGACACTTTTTCAAGTTTACATGGGTCGGCATTCAAGTAGACATCGAAAGGCAAATTGTCTGGCCGACCCATAGCCTCAACATACTCCTTAACCTCATCCGATCGCTTAGAAGTGTCCTGACATCCGTACTTATCTGCCAGATCACCTGGCTCCATACCGTCATTACTATTTGCCGTGAAGACCTCGTGGTCAGTCGGGTAGCCATAGTAGATAGCATGGAATGGATTAACGACACCAGCCGCGTTAGATTTGGGCGTGCTGAGAGACACGACGTTACGAGTGATCGTACTGGCGCTAGTTGACAGGCCGGTAGCTACTGATTGGCTGAAGGCACCCATAGACGTTGGCATAGCAACGGCAAACTGCCCCGTTAGACTCTCGGCTACACTCGGCGAGAAGTAGCGTGCAAACATACTCATACCTTCAAGTTCTTGTTTTCGACTGTCCTGCTGTTCAGCCTTGATTGCAGCAACCTGGTTGTTGTTGAGATATCCGCCACCAATAGTATCCTCGCGACCTTTGCCTACTCCGCCACCAATTGACGCTGTGTTACCCGCCATGCCAGCGTATGTTGCATCCCAGGTGTCATCGCCCGACAAGGCACCACAAACCACACATCCTAAAACACGATTCAAAAGAAACCCAAAACCACTCTGTATAAGGCTATCAACACCTGTAATATCGATTAATTTTGCAATCACACTATCCGCGCCCGTCACGTCCATAACGCTACTCAAGGCGTTGTTGAAGGCGGCAACACCAATTCCAATAGAAGAACGCCACAGACCACCAATCTCTGCAAATACTTGCCATCCCTCAGTTTGCGTAAAGCTTTCCTTACTTTGTACCAGCCTCTTATGAGGACAGATTGTTTCGCCAGGCTCTAGCAAATCACCTTTATCGGTAGTGTCACCATCCTCGTTGCAGTCCGCTGAATAGCTTTTAGAGGCGTCAAAGTCAGATTTAGTGCCTTGGTAGGCCAGACTCTTTTCGTAGCCATCATATAGTTCGGTGCCCACGCGGACACTCTCCATGTCAATGTCTCCAGAAGTAAACTGGTCTTCCATACTCTGTCCAATGGCAGAAATCTGTGCATACTCCTGCATGTTCTTATCGTACGCGACCACACTGAGCGATCCGTCAGACACAGACTTCTCTATCTGGAAAATACCGTGTACCAAAGCCACACCACCTGCAAAGGAAGCAAGAATACGTTTTAGACCTTGATCTTTTATCGACTGTCCAAGTGTTTTGCTAGCAGCGTTATCAAGCCGACCGGCAATCTCGTCATCTGTTCCCTCGCCTAGTGCTTTGGCGGCATCATCACCATAGCTCTTGACGTTCGGATCATCGGCGGCTTTTTTAGAGCCTTCTTCGCCAGAATCCTGTGTGCTTTTCTCATTGTCGTCTTGGTCTTCTGGCGAATCACCATCTCGGTCATCGACATCACCATCTCGAATTTCTTTACACTTATCGCCGCCCTCGAGCAGACAATTCAAGTACTTGCCGTAGTTTTCGGATACCCTCCCAACTGTCTGCTTGACGGTGTATTGCTTAAGCTTCAGCTTCTTATCAAAGTATGACTCGCGTACTTTCTCGCGCTTGGTTTCGAATATCTTCCAATTACTAACACCATTGTACTTTTTGTAGACAAAGCGCATATGGAATCGCTTAATAACTTGATGCCACTTGGTCTGGTCTCTAGTGAACTTCTTAATCTTGCCACGCGCAGCTTTACTATTGAGATTACCATCAATTACTTTGCCGTTTTCTATCAGACGGAAGTTACTTGGTCTAGTGAACTTCTTACGATCAGTAAAGCCGCTTTCTTGTTGGATTGGCTCGATTCGAAAGCCTTTTTGCTGAAAAGCGGCATCGAGCTTAGCTCCTTTCCAGTTTGTATATAACGTCGAAACCACCCCATTACCAAGATAGGTGTATTCACGGTTGGTATCGACGTCAGGAACACCCGTTTGTTTAAGCGTCTCAATAATCAAGAAACGGTTCATGAGGTATTCAGCTCGTCGTTCGACGGCATATTGCGGAACTTCCCCAACCTGGCGTTCAATATTTTCGATGATGTGGGAGAGCTTGAACGGGAGCAAGAAGCCAAAGATACCACCAATTCCAACTACAATAAGTGTGGTGACGGCAGAAAGTACCAGTGCTTTGGCGCGACGCTTAGCAATATTACTAACACCTTCTTGCCGAGCCGACTTTACTTTGTCCATTTTGTTGCGCCAACCACCTTTTTCAGCGTTTTCGGTCGCCTTGTCTGTCTCGGCTTTCTCAGTTGGGTTAGTTCCGGCGAGTATTGAGGCTTTTTCGGGATTTTCTCCTCCATTGGCCTCTCTTTGCATAAGTGAATCATCAGCCGCAATTGCCCCGAGCGCAGATCTACCAGACTTCATTCGGTTTGAGGGGTTTTTGAATGAGTACCGACCAGGATCTTTAGTCTGTGGTGAGTACGTGTTGAAATTACTCGAACCGGCCGATTCTCCAGAGTCGCCAATTGGCGCAAAATTATCATCATAATTTGCTGCCTGGTTATTGAGTGGAATGCCGCCACCACTGCCAAGGCCAGACAAACTATCGCTGGCCCGACCAAGCAAATTAGCCTCGTCGCGGCTCAACCCGCTAGACTTTTGGTTTGTCAGATCATCGCTACTACCAGCAGAGAGATTTTCTCCCGCCGCCTGGTTATCGCTACGATCCTTCGTATCTGGCATGTGTGTGTTTCCCTATCTGGTGCATTATAACCCAGGACTTAAGCGGTTTGCTAGGTCAATCGTACCTTCTGGCTGATTGATGTCGCCCATTTCCATAGCTTGTACTTGGTCTGGATTGGTAGTGATAAGGCCTGTTTCAGTTGGGCTGGCCATAATCTGAATATGAACATGGTTTTGTCCGGCAAAGAACAATCCCTGTCCGACTGGGAACTGGCTCAAACGCTTGCGCTCTTCACTCGTCAACTTAAAGACATCGGCCAGGACATCAACCGCTGAGGTTGATTGCTTGAGCAGTAACTGCATCGATGCGTTGGCCACAATTGCTCGTCCCATTCGCGAGCCCATAAAATCTTCAACATCCTGTGAAATACACGTAATACCAAGGTTATACTTACGGGCGCGCTTAGCGAGGCTAAACAAGAAGTTAGCAGAATCCTCGTACTTCATAAGCTGCCAGGCCTCATCAACAATCAGGATGCGGCGCTTTTGATCTGACTTGGTTTTGTTCCAAATGTAGTTGAGGACAATGTACATGGCAACAGGACGAAGTTCGTCTTCCAGATCGCGCACGTTAAATACAACCATCGGGTTATTGATATCTACATTAGACTGCTGACTAAAGATACCCGCAAAAGTACCAGTCGTGTATTTACGCAGACGCTGAGCTAACTGTGGACCGGTGCCACCCATGTGCAGCAAAGTGTCATACAAATCAGCAATGGTTGGTGGAATAGCCGTATGTGTCAGCGGATCGTTGGTAATACCGGCTTTGGCGTAAGTTTCAATGAGGGCCGCGTCAAGGTCGGCCTCTTCTACTGGTGTGAGCGCTGGCGCTACCACAGTATTGCCACCGCCACCTGCCATCTGTGCTTGGGCCCCACCCATCATCAGGCGCAAAAGACCATGCAGTGTGATCAAGTTACTGCGCAGTGCATTGTCAGCTTCTTCGGTATCAACCACTTTTGGCAGATCAAACGGATTAATACGGGTTGGTGAGTTCAAGCTCAAACGAACATAAGCGCCACCTACTGCATCACACATACGCTGATATTCATTTTCTGGGTCGATGATAAAGATCTCGGTACCAAACATCATGCTTCGTAACGCTTCTAGCTTCACCGCAAATGACTTACCTGCACCAGATTTAGCAAACACCACTGAGTTACCATTCTCTAGTGTGAACCGGTCAAAAATTACCAAGCCAGAGTTGTGCATGTTGATGCCATACAAAATACCGTTGTCTTGACTTAAATCGGCTGATGTAAACGGAAAACTGGTAGATAGCGCGCCGGTACTCATGTTGCGACGAATCTGCAGCTGGTCAGTAAATTGTGGCACAGTACTGTTCAGGCCTTGTTCTTGTTGCGAAGAAGCTGGCTTTGAATAGACCAGCTGCTGGCCCAGAATCGATTCGATCTTGTGGGTAATAAACTCTAGCTCATCTAAACTGTTGGCGTAGAGTATGAAATACAGACCAAAGCGGAAGAAACGCTCCTCGCCCATCTGTAGCTTGTCACGCATTTGCTCGGCGTCGGATATAGCAGCCTGCTTGGCTGGGTCACGTACACGACCTTTTTCTGCATCGATTTGTAGACCGGCTTCTAGCTGACCAACCTTTTTACGCAGGTTTTTGAGAACCACTTCACTCTCGACCGGGTAAATAAACATCGACAGATCAAGCACTTCATCAATGTTGATCATGCTACTTAGCCAACCAGTGTAGACCTGACGTGGATAGCCGAACACATAAAAGGTACGAGCGTAGCGTGTTCCCAAGTGGAAGTAGTTTGGCTTGTACTCGAGTGAACTTGGCGCAATAAAATCACGCAGCGCCGTTATACCCTTGCGGAAGGCTTGCTCAACCTCTTGCTGCTCACGGGCGGCTTGCGCTTGTGCTAAAGCGACTGGATCAGTTTGAGGTTGTTTACCGCCAAAGATACCCATTAGAATGACTCTCTTTCTAGTTGAGGCTGTCGGGCAACGCCTTCGCCTTTGGTCACAACCGGCACGGCTAGGTCATCAAAGTTTTTGAGCTGCTGACGAGTGGCGGTATCCGGGTTGTAGGTGTCGTAGTATAGTTCAATCAGTTCTTGAGTATCGAGCGGCAAGCCTTGCACGCCACACTGCAGCAGTCCGTTTAGTACTGCCTGCACACGGTTACGGAGCTCAGTCTTGCCCTTTTCTAGATCCTGCTCGTTAATGGTAACGTGCTGTTCTTTCTGGTTGAACAATGCGCCTAGGCCCGAGAAAAAGTTCTTACTGCCAGTAATGGCCTTCTGCACATCCAGCACCGGAAAATACGGAATCACCAAGTAAAATCGCTTGTCCATAATGTTGGTTTGTTGAGACAGATTACCCATAAAGTTAATGTAATCTTCCATGAGAACTGATAGCAGCATGTTGTCGTGTTCTGAGCGAATCTTATCGAGCTTGTCGATGTAACTTTGCAAATCAATCTTTTGTGAGCGCATAAAAATCTGAATTGGAAAATACAGTGAGTTCAAAAAGCCTTGATAGCCAGACTCAACTGCCTCTTGTTCTTGTTGGCTCATCAGGTCAAAGTTAATCGATTTGGTCATAATGACTGAACGGAACGAACCGTCATTCATAATGACAATGCCGTCGCGGATCTCGGCAATCATTAGGTTATTCTGGGTGCTGTTGGGGTTGGATTTGCCTTTAGCTATCTGCTGGGGTTGCTGTGGTGCGCCGCCAACCATGCCTAGTGGCGGTCCCATCTGTGGTTGTTGCATAGGCATAGCAGGCTGAGCCTGGGCATAGGCCTGAGGCTGCGGCTGAGCAGGTTGCTGCCCTTGGGGTTGATTAGGATATTGAGGATTCATGTATTAGTGCCCACCATCAAGATTTACCGTAAAGAAATCACTACTTCGTCCTGCGGACCATCGTTCTTATTTGCTTGTCGAGCGATGGTAGCCACATTCAGATCATTATTCTGTGCAAGTTCCATTTTAGCAGCTTGGTTCGGTGCTGTCACGGAGTTATCAGTTGCAGCAACCGGACTTGCCTGCGTCTGAAGTGGCTGCAGAATATGCGTGTTGCCGTAAGCGACTTGTTGGCTGGTAACAAGCGGTTGTGGCAACGGCATGGTTGGCTGCGGAGTTGTAGATGAAACTGGACTTGCAGGTACATAATTTTGTGCTGGCACTGGGGCTTGTTGAGCAACGGGCGCGGCTGGTACTGCTGGTGTTGGCGCTGGCAAGTTATCTTGCGTGAACTGCTGCACACGAATCTGATCCATCTTGTCCATGATCTGTTGTCTGTGTGCTTGATCAGAGGCAGCAACCATTTGCGTGAACTGCTGTGCTACTGGACTATAACTGGCTAGAGGATCATTCTCTATTGGCACTTGTGCGTCAGGATTAACGGCTGGCATCAACGCGTTCATATCGAACAAACGCTGACTGTTACTGCTGAAATAAGCAGGGTTGGCTGCGATATTTGTGTTCATTCCTTTGACTGCCCAGCCCCTGGTATCGATGGTGTTAGCCAAAGCTTTCAGACGGCTCTGTACTTCGTTTTGACTGAGGCCGTCGGTCAGTTGACGCTCAATTTTCTTTGGTACAGTGATGGTCACTAGTTCTTGCAGGCCCGATTGGTCCCAGATACGGCGACGGGGTTTTAGAATAAAGCGAATCTTGGCCAGCAGCCAGACCTCAGATGGTTGGTCACGACCGAACGGCGCAGCTAAGGTTGCAAAGAGCAAGGCTGGTGGCAAAAACGGAATCGACAACAGTGGCGATATAGGAAAAACCTGGAACATCACAAAGCCCAGCACCACTGTTATAACGGCATACAAAAACTGCCGCAGACTGAGCGGTCCAAGCAGTTTGTCCTCTGCCTCGATATCCTGAATAACCACATAGGTTGCCATTGCCAGTATTATACAATACCGACATCAATTTATCAGATAAAACGTTTATGCTTCTCGACGAATGCGAGATCTGGCGTATTCTTGAGCGTACTCGGCAGTGTTTCTAAGGTTACTTGGTTTGTACTGCTCTGCGCGAGATACGGCATATGCTCCAGCATACTGACGAGCAATCTTTCGGCTCGCACGGTTGTATAGACGCCGCTCCTTATGCTCACTCTTACGTTCTTGCGAACGCACTTTCCGTTCAAACTTAGCGTTATCTGCTCGGGACCGAGATGCCTCGTAACGTCCCATAACTCCACCAACGCGTCTGCCTCTGCGCTCTGCTGCTCTTCCGGCTTTTTCTAAACGCTTGGTGTTTTTTCGGGCCCATGGACTAACCTTGCCTTCGGGAACAACAGGTCGTTCTTTGTTTGGTGAAGTCGTCTTGTATCCTTCGTTAGTCCGGGGGAGTCCGGTTTTGCCTCGTCGCCTTTCTTGTTTTCTTCCAAGGGATTGAGAGCTTGATTCGACCGCTTCATAAGTATCTTCTGGTAGGGCATGTTTACTGCCCTCTTTTGCTATATAGTACTCATCACCGTCTGTGTCTGTATAAACCTTCGCACCATCACCTCCCAAATAAACCACACCTGGAACACTTTCAAGCCCAGCTTCCCCACGACGTCCTTTTATTGGTACCCCAGCAGCAAGTTTAATATCTCTAATTCTCGCCTGGTGTTTGTTGATGTGACGACCCTGTCCCTTGCCCGGTAGGCGGTCTGAAATAGGTGAAGTGTGGTACTTAACGTCCGTTAGGCCCGGCCCGCTCAGAGCAGCCCTATAGGCTGCGTCTTCGTATTTTCTCTGGGATCGTTCGTATGTAAACGGAGATCTAATCGGGCCCAAATGAGCTTTTCTTAGTGTAAGGCCCACCCCATAGATTGCAGCTGCACCTGAGTGACGAACGACTCTAGCCCGTGTAATCAAGCGATCACTAATTGCATCTCCGTATAAGCGTGCATGATTTTCCGGTACTTGATCCGGTGTTAGCGCAAGATCACTGTAGTCAACAGGCACATGGCCGGATTCTCCAGGGGTACTCGGTACTGGAGCAACCCAGCTCATTGGGACAGGAGGGCCAAGTGTCCCTACGTCCATTGGTT
Source organism: uncultured Candidatus Saccharibacteria bacterium (assembly GCA_964510235.1). GTDB lineage: Bacteria > Patescibacteriota > Saccharimonadia > Saccharimonadales > CAYUUR01 > CAYUUR01. Next base: position 18,719 of record CAZEBF010000010.1, read on the forward strand.
GCATAGGGGTGTGACCGCCGAAGTGTCTTTCATGTACTGACATAATACCTTAAACATTAGCACATTTGTGTATATGTGTCAATCTTCCGTATTGCTGAAAATTGAGCTGAAATCTTATGCGCGGTTTGGGTTTGGTGCGTCGTAACGTCGTGAGTGTCCTGCGACATGCTGTTGTGCATTCTGTCGTCTTTCAGCGGCCGTGGCCACTCGGGTACGCTGCTCTCGAGTAGTTACAGTTGCGCCTGGCACCACAGGATCTGGTACAGTCTGTTCGTAAGCCTCTGTAACCTGCTGCAACTCTGGGTTTGAAGCTCCCATAGAGTCATAGTAGTCATTTAACCTGTCTTGATTGGCTTGTTCGCCTAAAGCATCCTGAATGGTCTGGTGGTTACCACCTTTAGCATTTGGCTCCATTGCATTGAGCTCAGCAAAGAACTCGGCAGCCCTTCCACGCCTTCCCATGTCTGCAGCGCCCGTGTCGTCAACCGCTCCAAGTTCGCCCTCGAAGTGACTAACAAAGTTTTTGAGGTTATCGCCCTTCGCGTTTGCATGTTCGTAGAGGTTTGCATTGTTCCATCGATTCCAAGCTTGCTCATGGGCAGGTGCCTCTAGATCATCCCCGCCCCTCGACAGATCGAATCGTCCTGCTGCTTTTGAGTTGTACTCAAAGTCATCAACAAGACGCCGCTGCAGGGCTGTGTTTCCTCCGGAAAGTCGCTCAGCAGTTGCGCGCATCTCTGCGTGTGCATTTGGACCATGGAAGCCAAAGCCCATTTCTCCCATGCGACCAAAGGCTGCCAAGCTGTTTCCCCTACTGTAGCCAATTCCTTGGGCCACCTTAACGGCTTCACGTCGTTTTGCAGTCTCTTCAGCGGAGATGCCTGCTTCATTCACCCATTCGGAGTTTGCTTGTCCGGCGCTTTCGAAGCTCAATGCCTTCATAACAGTATCGTCGTTCCACCAGGCTGCAAGTTTATCGTTCTTTTGCTTGGCGTTTTGGGCATAAAGCAGCGCGTTGGTGTCTCGAACACCAGCCGCTTTTTTACCTGGCCCCCAGCCGGTTGGTCCGGCTGCAACTCGACCACCAGCACGGTTCAAACCACGAGAAAGCATGTTTCGTTCACTGAAGCGGGTTCCACCTTTCGTTTTATCCCAGTTCTCGGCAACTTTTTGGCCGCGGTACTTTTTGTTGCGGTCGAAGAGACCTCGACTGCTGTTGTTGACGATGCCCGCCAGGTTACCAAAGGCACTACCCGCCAGCTGGAAGGTTTTTGGAATCAAGAAGAATGGTCCGTAGATTGCTAGCATCACCACTATAACTTTGAGGGTATTGTTGGTGTTGGTCTTGGCGGCTACGCTACCGAAGGCACGCCCGGCTGCAAACAGTAGCAAGATTATCGGGTAAACATACAGCAGTTTAGAGAAACTCTCCCACCATATCTTCCAGACTTTTTCTGTACCCGGCAGAATCCAGGCTACCAAGGCGATTGGTGCCAGCAGTAACAAGGCGATGATAATAAGTCGACGGAGTGAAAGCAAGAAGACACCGATCAGCAAAGCCAGGATAATGGTTAGACCCAGGCTCAACAGACCAAGTGGACCGAGGAACCAGGTGGCTGCACCACCACCAACAATTAAACCAGTCCAGGTAAAGGTGGTTCCTTGCGCCATACTGTTCAGAATGATCTCGGCGCTGAGCTGCTCGCGGCCACCAAACGGCGCATATATCAAACCTTCTACACCGTAAGCCACCAGGTTCACAATGTGAATCATTTCGGTAAAAATAAACCAAGACAGCTGAATAGCGATGATCGCAATGACCAACCGCGGCACAACTTTCTTGATTGTATAGGCGTCAAACATGGTTATTCCCTGCTCACCGCTTGGCCGATTATCATAACTAGTCCCACCAGAATTAATAAAAACGTCGCAACATTCTTGAAATAGGACCACACGGCTTTTAGCTCGGGTGAATCAAACTCATTTTCACTTACTTCGAGCAGGTCGTCAACTGCATCTTGCATAGAAGCGAAGGTATCATCAACTAGGCTGATGCCAATACAGAGGATCCAACCGAAGTCATTGTCGGTCACAGATTCGCAGGTTTCTGTGCCGTCGCCAGCTGGCCCAAAGCCACCGGCAAAAGTGACCTTAGATGCTTCTTCGCTGTTTTCGCCACTCTGAATTAGCAATTGAGGGTTGCTCCATAGAGCGTTGATATCGACATCATCAGGCACCTTTGTAATGCGCGCTAACGTGTCACAGCGCATTTCACCATCTTTTTGCCAGTCTTGCCCGACAGCAATAGTGTCGCCCGCATCTTTATCGTCGCGGTAGACGTACTCTTTACCGTCAACGGTGACTGGAGGTTTAAGGGAGTCAGCTTTTGGCCTAAAACAACGCGCAAAGGCCACAAGAGCACGACGCTCGCGTTCTTTGGCGCCGAGCTCAATATTCGATTCCGGGTCATTTGCAGCGCCGTATGTAATGTTATCCACTGCAGTAATCAGTTCTTCAACAAGGTTTCCCTTTGGTTGCCATCGGCCATCGACACGCTCATAGTACGCTCTGATGAATGCATCTACGTCAGAATGACCGAGCATTTGCGCGGTTGTTTCTACAATCCGTTTGCGTTCAGTAGAATTGCCACAGCTCATTTTGCCGTCTTCTGGCTCAACTTCATGCCCAACACTGCCGGTTGCATCAGTTGTCCAGATATTACCAGATCCCGCTTCATCCGGACTCATGTCCTGACGTAACCAGCGTGTACCCTCTGTATCGTCTCTCAAAATACTGGCGTAATCTCCATCGCTTGCTCCTGTTGCGCAAAACATAAACATATACGCCATAGTTCGCTGCAATTGCTTGTCTGGGGTCGCCTCTTTATCTGGACCGGTGTATGCACTAACCGGAACAACTGGCGCAAACTGTATACCGAACAACACAACTACCAGGATCGTTGCAAGAAGTTTGCGAGGTGACTCATTCTGCGTAATCCACATGGGCCTAATCCCTGCTCACCGCTTGACCAATTATCATCACCAGTCCGATGAGAATCAACATGAATGTTGCGACGTTCTTGAAGTAAGACCAGACAGCTTTTAGCTCTGGCGAGTCAAATTCATTCTCGCTAACATCAAGTAGTTCATCAACATACTCTTGCATTGAGGCAAAAGTGTCGTCAATAAGTGCTATACCGGCACAGAGTAGCCAAGCCATGTCATTATTGGTCTCGCTTTCACAGGTTGGTGCATTATCTCCGCCACTGACCGCCCCAAAAGCACCACCGATCACACCCTCGCCATTAGCTCCGGCTTGTTCAGCGAGTAGCTGAGGATTTTCCCAGAGCGCATTCAGGTCGATATCATCGGTGAGAAAATCCTCAGTGTTGACGATTTTCACGAGCGTGTCACACCGCATGTAGCCATCAAACTGCCAGTCGAGTCCAAGTGCAATTTGTGTGCCACCATCTTTGCCATCACGCCAGCGGTACTCCTTGCCGTTCTTGAATTCATACTCATTGCCATCAATCTTGAGTGGAGCACCTGTCCCGTTGCCGATCGGCGCCATACAGCGCGCAACAGCAACAAGTGCACGTCGCTTGCGTTCGGTAGGACCAGGTAGTGTTGGCGACAGGTCATTGTCTCCGTCCTTGAACGAAGTTTCTGCCAGCTTAACCCCTATATCCTTGAATAGTAGGTATCTATCGGGATCGTCGGGATCATATTTGATTTCCCACTTTCCATCATCTTTCTGTGTGTAATATTTCTGGACAAACTCAGTTACGCTACCTAGACCCAACAGCTTAACAGTGTTGCTCACCATGAGTAGCCGCTCTTCTTGGTTGCCACAGCCGACCTTGCCGTCGTCGGGTTCGATCTCATGGCCGACATGAGCCGCGTCGTTCGTTGACCAGAATTTACCAGTATCTTTTACGTTCGGGTCGACTGTCTTATAGAATTTCGATTCATCAGGGACGCCAATGACTCCACCCCATGTGCCTGGTTTATAGCCCCTATTGGCGCAGTACATGAATGCAAAACCCAGAATGCGCTGAATTTGGGTGTCTATTGGCGCTTCGTCTGGCTCGGTGTAGGCGCTAACGGGTACAGCTGGCAGCATCTGGACTGCAAGCAAAAGCACTACCAGGCCCGACGCAAAGATTCTTCGAAGTGTTTTCATAAAAAGGTTATGTCTATATCTTATACTAAATCAGGCTCATTGTATGTCACTTTGACCAAAGAGAGAATAGTCAATTTACTTTTGGATGTAGACCAGGTATGCTGTCTCTGTAACATCTATAACCAACAAAAAGCCTAATGGAAAACCAAAACCCGCACCAAGATCCTATCACGCCTGACTACCAGTTCATCACTGACCAGCAGTCGCCTGATGTCGCTCGTAAGCCACATGCCAAGAAGGTGTATGTGCTGTTTGGGTCAATTGTTGTGCTAATCGTGGCCGCCGGACTCAGTTTGATTTTTGGAGCCACCAACAAAAATGTCTCCACAACAAATACAACTCAGTCGCAAGCAGAGGAGACAGTACAATCGTACCTGCAGCGAATTGCAGCAGGTTCTGATACCGAGGCATTCCAAATGATCGAACAACAGCACCGACCGTCACAGAAATTCTTTACTGATGGCACTTCGCGTCCGCTCAGAGAGCGGTACGTCCTGGATCAATGCACCTATGCAGACAATGATAAATCAGGAAGCTCTGTGTTTACAGTCAACGCAACATGCCCTGTAAAAGACAGCACAGTGAAGTTTGTGTTCGAATTCCGCGTTATCGCCACTGACACCCCAAGAATAGTAAGCATGAAAGCTGTGGAGAAGATATGAAGCGAATGACCGTAACTCTACTCGCCGGTAGCTTTCTGATGTTGATCGGCATAGTTATAGCCACAAATAATGCTGCCGCTGCACCCGTCTGCTATAAGGCGATAGACTCTGAAAATACCGCCGGAGTAGACTGTGCGGAATTCGAAGGCTTGAATCTGATAACCGCCGAAGCGCTGTTTGGGGAGAATGCCAACGTTGGTACGCCACTTCGAACTGAACCTGGCGAAGTAATGCAGGATGGATTCTGCTACCTTTGGGGCGAGCATGGTGTAGCCAAGTATGCCATCGATGGACCAGATTGCAAAAATCTACAATTCGTAGGTGTGGCCAATGTGTTTAAGGCTCCCACATGCTACAAATACGAAGGGCCCGCCATGAATGTTTATCAAGGCTTCGAGGTCACAAAGCTAAAGACAGTTGAATGTACTGAGATTGAAGCTGAGGCAAAGGAGCAGCTCAACCTGACAGAGCTGGGCTCAAATACGTGTTATGTACTTGGTGCGGACAACGATATTACCGTTCCACGATGCCAAACACTAGAACGAAGCATCGAAAGTGGTAACGAGGCAGCACTTAACCCTGATCGTGAAGCCGTCACCAACTGTGATAATCCACAGGAGTGTTTTGAAACCAACCCGATCGTGCGACTCATCCTACAATTTATCAACTTCCTTAGCATAGGTATTGGCGTTGTGGTTACCATCGTTATAATAGTAGGCGGAATACAATACATGACAGCCGGACCAAACCCACAAGCAGTAAGTGCTGCCAAGAAGCGAATCACCAATGCCATATTAGCGCTGCTGGCGTACTTCTTGTTATACGCCTTCCTGCAATGGGTTGTGCCAGGAGGAATACTCTAAATGATGTCGGTTATTACAAACTTTGCTGCTGCTTGCCCCGCCCCGAGTACGTTTTTGAACTTCCCTACCTGGTATCAGTATTTGTCATGTGAGAACGATCCAATGGGTCAGCCGACTCCAGTAATTGGTGACATTAACGACATTTGGGCTATTGGCCTGGCCATCATCGATATTTTGCTTCGCCTGGCTGGTATGGCGTTGGTTGGCTACATTTTGTACGGTGGCTTTCAATATATGACGAGCCAGGGTGAGGCAGACCGTACGGCCGCCGCCAAGAATATACTACTCAACGCTGTTATCGGACTTGTAATTGTTATGATTGCTGCAGGACTTGTTGGCTTTGTGGGAGGATTAATACGATGAGACTAACAAATGTTCTTGCTCAGTTAGTTGACGGTTCTCAGGTTGAGATACCACAGGTCAGCGCCGATAACGCAGATATCATCAATATCACCAATGTAGTTTTTGGTGTGGCTGGTGCCATTGCCCTGCTCATTATTACAATTGCGGGAACACAATATGTTCTTTCTATGGGTGATCCGCAGAAAACTGCCAAAGCCAAAAACACTATCTTGTACGCTGTTGTAGGTTTGGTGATTGTGATTGCCAGTTTTGGGATCGCTTCGTTTATTGGGAGAAGCATTTAATGCGCCGTTTTAAGCTCTTGCTGACCGCTTTTGCTTCTTTTGCGGTGTTGGCATTGAGTGGAGTGACCACATTTGCCCAGAATCCACTAGATAAGGCTTGTAGCACGGGCGTCGGAGCGAGTGACTCAGCTGCCTGCCAGGACAGGAATAATCTAGATAATCCTGTAGTTGGGCAAGATAGCCTACTACTCCGTGCAGCTGACCTGATCGCTGTTGCGACCGGCGTCATCGCCGTAATCGCAATAATTATTGCTGGAATTCGGTTTGCTACTTCTCACGGTGATCCCCAAAGCGTCAATACGGCCAAGAACACAATTCTCTATGCCGTGATTGGTTTGATTGTAATCGTGGTCGCCAGGGGTATAATTGTATTTGTTGTAAATAACATATAAAGGACAGGCATGAAAAAAATTCAAACTCTCATCGTAGCTGCTCTCACCTTCCTCTCGCTTGGCGTGAGTGGATTGGCTGTGACAGCTCCGGTTACCGTGGACGCCCAGTCCAAGGCTAAAATTTGTGAAGGTGTTGGTTTAGTGGGTGGTGGTAATGGTTGTGATCAGCCAGCCGACCAACCTTCAGTTAACTCTACTATTGCGAACGCTATCAACATCTTCAGTATTGTAGTTGGTGTGATTAGCGTCATCATGATCATCATCGGTGGTCTGAAGTATATTACCTCTGCTGGTGATAGCGGTAAAGTGTCAAGCGCCAAAGATACTATTTTGTACGCCGTCATTGGGCTGGTGGTTGTTGCATTAGCGCAAGTAATCGTCCGCTTTGTACTCAATACAGTCGTACAAGGCACCCCCGCCCCATAAACAACCATAAACGATTTAGTACTTGCTGCTACCGAAGACACTATGGTATAAATGAGTCAGCATAAAGAAAGGTTAACGAAACACATGATCAAGAAACTAAAAGAAGTTCTCACTGGTGCAGTACTCGTGCTAGTTGCAACCGCTCTGCCATTGGCAGCAGCAGGTGGCGCAGTTAGCGCACAAGCAAGCATTCAAGAAGGTCTCGAAAAAGGCACTTGTCTTAACACTACAGACACCAACTGTGGTACGGAAGATCCAGAAGATGCAGTTAACACTATCATCACAACGGTCATTAACATTTTCTCACTGGTTGTCGGTGTGATTTCGGTTGTTATGATCATCATCGGTGGTCTCAAGTACATTACCTCTGGTGGTGACTCGGGCAACGTTTCTGGCGCCAAGAACACTATCCTCTACGCCATCATTGGTCTTGTAGTGGTAGCACTTTCCCAGGTAATCGTCCGCTTTGTTCTACAGCGCGTTACCGAAGCCTAATACTGTAAGCCGTATTGTTAAATCCCCCGTCGTCATGACGGGGGATTTTTATGTCGATACGAACTAGTAAACTTTGGGCAACAAAAACGCCCCATGGGTAGGGGCGCGAATTTTTGCGTGAAGGTTATTCCCTAAAGGACCTGGATCTTCTTAACCGTATCTTGCTTAAGCTTCTTAAAGCTAATAGTCAAAACACCGTCTTTGAGGACTGCTTCTACTTCATCTTCTTTGACTGGTACTGGTAATGCAATGCTGCGAGAGAACTCGCCCCAGTAACATTCTTGTACAAAGTAGTTCTCTACATCTTCTTCTGTGCCAGCAGATAGAGTTCCACGAACACTCAGTGTGTTGTCGGAAATACTAACGTCAAGGTCACCCTTGTTTACCCCTGCTGTGCGTGCTTTTACGACCAAACGGTCTTTCGTTTCATAGACGTCGACCGCTAATTGGCCAGGAACTGCTTCTTCTTCATCCCATTCGTCAGCTGGTGCATCCTGGGTAGGTGCTGCTGCGGCTGGTGCGTCGCTGGTCGTTGGAAGGTCATCATCGCCCAAAAAAGCGGCGGTCAACTCATCCTCCATTAACAGATCGTCATCACGGTTGCGTCGTGCCATTGTTACCCTCCACGTACATCGTGCTTAGTATATTTTAGTCGTTTTGTTTGACCCTAGTATATCCCACACTATAAAACATACGCAACGTCTAGAGGTAGGTATTTACAACATAATAATAACAACACTCTGTAGTATCATAGAGCTTATGCTGGAAGCAATAATTCGGGTGCTTGCTCCCCACTACTGTATTTGCTGCGGAACGGAAGATTCGTTATTGTGCGACGCATGTCGGATGGCGGAATTACGACCTGTACCCTCTCGGTGCTATAGTTGTTTGAAGTTAACTCAGGATCATGCAGTCTGCAAAAGTTGCCGGCGCCACGGCCCACTAGCAAATGTGTGGGCAGGCGCAGAGTACACAGAAATCCCCAAACAACTTATCCACCGTTTGAAGTTTGAACGGGCGCGAGCTGGTCATGTACCAATCGCCAAACAGCTGCACGAGACACTGCCCTACCATGCATTTACAGTTGTGCCAATCCCCACCGCAACCAGTCGAATGCGCCAAAGAGGCTACGATCAGTCAAAACTAATTGCACGTCAGTTTGCCTTGCTCCGCCAGCTCCCCTATCAAGAGTTGCTTGAGCGTCGTGGCCAGGCGCGTCAGGTTGGCGCCGAGCGAGCGGTGCGCATGAGTCAAGCCCAATCTTTCTTTCAGGCTAAGCCAAGGGTGTCGTTTCCAAAGACTGTCCTATTGATTGATGATGTGCTGACTACCGGTGCTACGGTACAGGCCGCAGCCAAGTGTCTAAAAACCGCCGGTGTGAGAACAGTCTACGCCGCCACCTTCGCCCAGAAACAATAAACAGATCACCAAAAAGTAAACGACCAAGAGTTTCTGGGTCGTTTACTGCTGGCGGAGAGGGTGGGATAACGCACATTCGTCGAATGACCGAACCGCATTGGGTTCGAATCCCACCGTTTTCAGACAAAAACAAATGACCTACCATAGGCAGGTCATTTCTTCCTGGCGGAGAGGGTGGGATTCGAACCCACGGTACCGTTGCCGGCACGCTTGTTTTCAAGACAAGTCCCTTCAACCACTCGGGCACCTCTCCTTATTGAGTATCTGTGAGCGCTTCGAGCGCCACATCTGCAACTTGTTTGACCGTCTGTGTCTTTAGAAAGTCAGCCAAGTCTTCCTGGTTACGAACATCTGGCGGCAGAACCAGGTGAACCCGTTTTTTAGGAGCAAAACCAATACCTCGGACACTTACGTTCTGGTAACTTCCCTCACCAGCCATTACAGTTGGATCTGTTTCATTACGATGCATTGTTTAACTCCTTTTTTTTGGTTGGGCCATGAACCATAAAGGCACATGGCGGAGAGAGAGGGATTCGAACCCTCGCTGGAACTCTCGCCCCACTAACGATTTAGCAAACCGTCCCCTTCAGCCACTTGGGTACCTCTCCGTACTGAGCTATATTGTTAACGACTACGGCTTATGTAGGCTATATGAGCTTTACCTTGGCCGTAGCACCACACCCAAAAAACGCGTAACAGAGGAGATTATACCAGATTATGTCGGTTTTTGTATCTGTTTTTACGTTTAAGTCACGCTCCTGTACAATAAGCGTATGCAAGATGAGCCCGTATCACCACAGCAGTGGCAGTTTCAACCCGAACAACCACAGCCGGACGAAGAACAGTATTCACCTGTCGCTGAAGTGCCTCAAGTAGCCTGGACGGCCTCAGAGTTTTTAGCTCACCAAAAGAATGGTGGCTGGTATATGATTCTGACGGGCGGCGCCGTGGTTACCTCCGTACTGATCTACTTTTTGACCCGTGACATGATATCTAGTGCGGTTATCTTGATGGTCGCAGCTTTGCTCGGAGCCGCCGCCGCACGAAAGCCGCGTACGTTGAGCTATCAGCTTACAAACCAAGGCTTGCATATCGGCCCAAAGCTATACCCATACAACGACTTCAAAGCCTTCTCAGTTATTAACGAAGGTGCTATCAACTCTATCTTACTGCTACCAATGAAGCGGTTTTTGCCCGCAGTTACTGTTTATTACGCCCCAGAAGATGAGCAAAAAATCCTGGATGTGCTAAGCCAAGCCCTGCCCTACGAGCAACGCGATCAAGACCCCATTGATCGCTTCATGCAACGCATCCGCTTCTAAGTTTTACCCCTAGAGCGGTATACTACATCTGTGAATACGATTTTGACTCTAGAAGACGCCGACCATGTACTAAAGCAGTTCATACCCCACACCGACAAAAAAGAACGCTACACACTGGAACGCATGCGCACCTTAATGCAACTACTTGGTGACCCGCAGAATCAACTCCGAGTTATTCACGTAGCAGGAACCTCAGGGAAAACGTCGACCAGCTACTACCTAACAGGCTTGCTGCGAGCCAGCGGTTACTCTGTTGGATTGTCTATTTCGCCCCATATTGATGCAGTGAGTGAACGCGCCCAAATCAACTTATCTCCTCTCCCTGAAGCGGAGTATTGCCGGGAGCTTTCGGTTTTTCTGGCTACCATCCAAGATTTTGATATTCGGCCAACCTACTTTGAGGTGCTTGTGGCGTTTGCTTTCTGGCTGTTCGCAAAGCAGCAGGTTGATTATGCGGTGATTGAAGTAGGTCTAGGCGGTCTGCTCGATGGCACAAACGTAATCGATCGAGCGGATAAAGTTTGCGTTATAACTGATATTGGCCTCGACCATACCGAGATACTTGGGGACACAATCAAACAGATTGCCGCACAGAAAGCAGGCATAATCCAAGATGATAACACCGTCTTTATGCTCAGACAGAGCTCAGAGGTTGAGGCAGTTGTTCGTCGGCAGGCTGACCAACACCACGCCCAGCTGCATATTCAGTCTGCCCAGCCGCCATCAGACCAGTCGTTTCTAGATCGTAATTTGTCGCTCGCTACTACAGTGGTCAACGCTTTGCTCCAGCTTGATGATCGCCCGCAACTCACACCTGAGCAGGCTTCGAGTGTCTCCAAGATGCAGATTCCTGGTCGAATGGAGACTGTTGCCTATCAAGGCAAAAAGGTTATTCTCGACGGTGCACATAACGCCCAGAAAATTCTGGCACTCGTCCGGTCTTTGCAGCTACAGACGCCTA
>CAZEBF010000011.1:0-2250 GCA_964510235.1 uncultured Candidatus Saccharibacteria bacterium
CTGCCCAGCCGCCATCAGACCAGTCGTTTCTAGATAGTAATTTTTCGCTCGCTACTACAGTGGTCAACGCTTTGCTACAGCTTGATGATAGCCCACAACTCACACCTGAGCAGGCTTCGAGTGTCTCCAAGATGCAGATTCCAGGTCGAATGGAGACGGTTACCTATCAAGACAAAAAGGTTATTCTCGACGGTGCACATAATGCCCAGAAAATTCGGGCACTCGTCCGGTCTTTGCAGCTACAGACGCCTAATGAAAACATGACCATGCTTGTTAGTTTTGCCAGTACCAAGTCTACGTACCTCGACGAATGTCTTACAGAACTTAGAAAACTGGGCGACACAGTGGTTGTTACCGAGTTCAATCTAGGCCAAGATGTCCCCAGAAAGCCGATTCCGTCTCAAGAGCTGGCAGATGCTTGTAATAAGGCTGGATTTAAACACGTTTCTATTGAGTCCGACCCACTCACTGCACTCCGCCAGGCACAGGAGACTCAGGCTAGCACAATTCTCGTGACAGGCTCACTCTACCTCATTGGCCAAGTCAGACAGTCGTTCCACAAGTTTGACACTCCGTTAAATGACTAGATTTTTCTTCGGTAGTATGATAGGATTACCCCTGTTGCGTTCTTTTATTCTGCGGAAGGAAAAGAGCAGCCCGAGAGAAATGTATTCCAGTTCCCCGGCGCGATGAGAAAAAACCATCAGGGTTTTGTCTCATAACTAAGCACCCGTAGCCCCGCCTGTCTGTCAGACAGGACGGACAGGTCAGCTGGCCACGGCGAAGCCGATTCATAAAAGATCGCGTCGCTCTATCCAGCTCGTTTCCGAGCTTGCACCTTTCAGAGTTAAACAGTATGCACCCGTAGCTCAGCTGGATAGAGCGTTGGCTTGCGGAGCCAAAGGTCGTAGGTTCGAATCCTGCCGGGTGTACCAATTCATGAGCCTCACGAAAGTGGGGCTTTTGAATTGGTCTCTCTGTACAATTTGAACGCTGTCGACCTTTGCAAAGGGTTGGAGGTGAGAACTGCCAGTGGCAGTTCGCAAGGAAACCTTCACCTCGCAACTTGTTGCGATGGCAGAAGTTTCGGGGTCGCGGGACGTGACCGAATCCTGCCGGGTGTACCAATGTGTTACTTTTACACAATAGACCTCTGTAAATAAGGGTCTTTTTGCTATCATGAGTCTTATGACCTCTCACAACACAGACATAAGTTTAATCACTAAAGAAAAGCAACTCATCAAAGAGTTGGTGGGGCTTGCTAGCATCAATGAGATTTCACTGAATGATAGAGGCTGGGATAGTCGTGTGTATTCATTCAATAACGGTAAGTACTTCTTCAAATTTCCCAGGTCAAAGACTGTTCAAAAACACTACAAGTTCGAGATTGCTGCCATAAAGTTTGTGGCTGATCTGAGTACAGACATTGTTGCTCAAAAAATTCTCTGGGAAGATCCAGAGGATGCGTACTTTGGGTATGAGGGAGTGGTGGGATCTCCTCTTAGCGAGCTGATTGATAACCTAAATACTGCCCAAAAGCAATCTATAGGTAAATCCCTCGGCAGTTTTTTAAAACAACTTCACGCTCTCCAGCTTCCAGGAGCTAGGATGATGTCGGTTGAGGACGAGTCAGTACAAATTCAGCGCTGGTATGAGGATAGTAAACGTCACTTGGACGCTTACTTTTCTGAGCATGAGCAAAAGAAACTACACGAGCTGGTGTACAAAATTTGGCCTATGAAGCTGCTTGAGTTAGGCGCTGAGTCTGTGCTCTGCCATGGCGACTTACATTTTGAGAATCTACTCTTTGATCCAGAGGGCAAAACAGGGGTCATCGACTTTGGTGATGTGGCTTACTATGACCGATCAAAGGATTTTCTCGAACTTGACATAGACCAGGTTGTTTTTGATGCAGCAGTCACTGTGTACGGCTATGATTACCCACATTTTAAGGAAAAGATAGCTACTCGAAAAAATATGATACAAATAATCAATCTCGGTTTCTTTGCAGGAAAAAAGGATACAAAGAACGTAGACGCAACTGTGGCCAAAATCAAAAAGTACCTACCGGGCTCATAGGGCGGTCCAATTTAGAATCCAGGTCTGTTCGAGAAATGTATACTAAAAGAGTCTTTCATTACGAATGGCTCTTTTTACGGAAGGGTGCAGGAGTGGTTGAACTGGACTGTCTCGAAAACAGTTGTGCCGGGCAACCGGCACCGAGGGTTCGAATCCCTCCCCTTCCGCCAA
>CAZEBF010000011.1:2350-28757 GCA_964510235.1 uncultured Candidatus Saccharibacteria bacterium
TGTGCTACATTACCCGCATGAAAACATCACCAGAATCAGCCGAACACGAACACTGTAACATCATTCGGGAGGGTTCAAAGTGGCTCGCCCTTGGTGCAGTGGTGGCCGTCGGCGCGCAAGTTGAGAAACGAGTTCTTGGTCAGGATCCTGCTTACGCCATGCGTGTGGCTAAAACATTGGCTATGGTCTGTGGTATACGCGTGTTTCACGGGATAGCCGCAAATGTGTGTTTGGAAGTTGAGCCATCACCAGGACAGGATGGGACATATGGTCCACCTCCGAGTCTTGGCGAGATGATTGTAGCCGAGCCCATTGTTACTGCAGTAGATACAGTGCGTCAGCGTGTTCAAGACCGCCTTTATGACTACGTAACAGCATAGTTTTAGTACTGATTCTATTTGGCAGTTTGGCTGTCTTTATGTGTAAACCGAAGACCTATCAGGATACCTCCACTGATAAGTGCCAGCACAAGACAGGTGATTAGTTGCCACTGGCCAAGCGCAGTAGAAGCTAACCTAAACACCTCGAGTATCGGATCCATCAGCGCAGAACTTTGGCCTTGGCTTGGTCCCTTTATATAACGAACGGTAAAAAGCAGCGCCACACTGCTCAGGGCTAACGCAAGGCTGCTCGACAGAACAGTAGTAGCAGTACGCCTTACGCCGGCTCGTCGCGAGGTACTCAGCAACACAATCGATGCAGCCGAAAGCACCCCAAACATCAGAAAGATTACTGGTCCGCGTACTGTCCACTGGAAAAGCGTCGGCAAGTAACTGACATTCTCATACCAGGGAGTACCGACGTTTACCGCTGTTGACTGGGCGGATTGATCCAAATTATACGTTTCGGCAGTAATGTTCTGCGGCAAAAAGTCTGGGTTTGTAGCAATTTCTTTGCGCAATCGATCAAGTTCACTGGTCCGTATGCTGGCCGGCGGATTGCAATTAACCTTGAACGGATCGGTGGTAGTTGCTTGGTCCGGCAAGATACAGTCGGGCAAATCCTTGAGGCGAGTGTTGGCACTGGTGATGATTGAGTCGGCAAAGGCGGTCTTGACTGGTGTGACATCAATTTCATACACAGGCGTAGCAGTGGTGCCGTCAAGCCAGGCGTAGGTGCCATCAATGACTTGCTCGGCAGATTCCCTGACGTAGGCTTCAGTAATTGAGCGTTCCAGTGCTTGTTTTACAAGAGGCTCGCTCAGCGTAATCCCCTCCCCTTGGCCAGCAGTATTGTTGACTGATTGTGTGATGATTTCTGTTTGAATGGCGGGATACACCTGACTTTCGACCAACCACTGCTTGATATGAGCTGATGTTCCAAAGTATTGCTGTAAGCTCCACAAACTGACACCAGCAAAGATGCTCACTCCAAGGGCAATGACTGCAACTGATATACCAACACGTTTTAGATTGTGCATATACTGTGTATTTTGCCACATATGGCCCCCGAACACGATACAATAGAGGTATGGAAGACAGTATTTTTACCAAGATTATCAAGGGTGAGTTACCGTGCTACAAACTATACGAAGACGAGCAGACGTTAGCTTTTCTGGATATTCACCCCATTCAACCCGGTCACACACTAGTTATACCAAAAGTTCAGGTCGATAAGTTCTATGAGCTTGACGATGACGTGTATCAGGCAGTTATGGCAACGGTCAAAAAAGTCGCGCGCCATCTTGAGACAGTGCTCGAACAGCGTGTCGGTATGCTGGTCGTTGGCGTCGACGTACCTCACGCCCACATCCAACTTATCCCCTTCTCTGATGCGGCCCAGATATACTCCCATCCAGATATGACCGCCGAGCCAGATCACGACTCTTTAGCGACAATGGCAAAACGCTTAACTTTAGCGTAAGATAAGCGCATGTCAAACGGACTTATCGCATTTATTCTCGGGATCAGCGTGGCAACGTGGGTGTACAACAAGATGTACAGTCGCACCGGCGGTAACTCTCAAAGCGCTATTGTTGTCGCGATAGTGGCTGGTATTGCTGCAGCTGTCGTCATGCTGATGGTACTCAGTTTTATCCCAGGTTAAGCTAACCCTTTAGTACTAATTACCCTAGTCCTGTTTCGCCAAAACTGGTACTATACGGCTATGCATAAAGGTGGGTCTGTGGACGAGTCAGTTAGTTTAGGTTTGCGTTTACAGCGAGCCCGGCAGTCTGCGGGCCTAACACAGCAACAGCTCTGCCAGAAGGCCAAGCTGGCCTATTCAACTCTCGCCAAGATAGAACGCGGTGCGATTGCCTCACCGTCGATTTTTACTATCCAACGGATTGCTCAGACGCTCAATTTGTCGCTAGATGCCCTGATTGGCAATGATACGACCGATGTTCAGACCAAAAAAATCTCTCGCAGTGGCGTGCGCTTTGTCTACTTTGATATTAACGGCTGCTTGGTGCGATTTTTTCACCGTGCTTTCACCAGCATCGCCGAAGAAACCGGCACCCCAGCCGACCGCATAGAGATGACTTTCTGGCATTACAACGATGCAGTCTGCCGTGGTGACATGACGCTTCATGAGTTCAACACAGTTATGGCGACCGCACTAGGTATAGAGAAATTTGATTGGCAACGGTACTATATGACTTCGGTCGAGCCAATCAAAGAAATGCATCAGCTGGTGCAATGGGCCTCGCAGCATTACCAGGTTGGGCTGCTGAGCAACATCATGCCAGGATTTATCAAAGCCATGAAAGCTAGCAAGCTGCTACCAGATATCGCCTACGATGCAATTGTCGACTCTTCAGAGGTAAAATCAATCAAGCCTGAACCGGCTATCTTCGAGCATGCCGAGACAGCTGCAGGCGTGCCGGCATCCTCAATCTTGCTGGTAGACGACAGCAGGACCAACGTAATGGCCGTTGAGCGTATGGGCTGGCACGTTATGTGGTTTGACGATTTTAGGCCGTCAGAGAGCGCTGAGCGCGTCAAAGAAGCCTTAGCTTTTTAAGTCTTAGCTGTAGCGATCAATTTCTTGTTTGATCTGGATGAGTTGCTCTTGAGCGTCCTTGAGTAGTTGTTTGGTCTCGTCGACTAGTTTTTTGGGCGCGTTGTCTACGTAGGATTTGTTCCCCAAACGGCCTTCTAACTGTTTGATGCGCTGTTCTTGAGCAGCTTGCTTGTCGGTAAGCTCTTGAGTGTATTTGGTGGCGGTTTCACGGTCTATCCCTAACCAACAGTTGTGCTTGGACTGTGTCAGTCTAATTCCCTGTCCGTCCTCTACCTCAGTAATGTTAGCTAGTCTGCAAAGCCTCTTTATAAGCTCACTGTGCTCACGTACAAAGGCGTCACCACTGTGATAGAGGGTGACATCGCGAACTTTGAGTGCGGTAGTGATGGCACGGATCTCTGCCACAACAGTTTGAATTTCTGTAAACTCGTCAGCTTTCTTGCTATTGGCGCCAGTCGGTTTTGGCCATGCGCTGGTGGCAAGGATTGTTTCACCCGTCCAACTCAAGGTCTGCCAGATGGTCTCGCTTACAAATGGCGCAAACGGATGAACAAGGCGCAAGACAGTATCGAGCGCATACGTCAGCACCGATAGGTTTTGGCTATCCTTGGAGGCTTCTAGGTACCAGTCAGCCAGATCGTCCCAGATGAGTTGATTCACTTCATCGTATGCCTCGGCGAAACGGCATTGTTCTATATGTCCAGTAGCGACCCCTGTAGAATGTTGTAATCTACTCAACACCCAGTGATCGGCTGGTGTTTTAGGGTCAGGCTTGCCCAGCTTGTAATCATCGGGGGTAGCGGCTTCGATAAAGCGAGCCACATTCCAAAGCTTGTTACAGAAGTTACGCGCTCCTTCAACCTTAGTACGATCATAGCCACGATTCACTGCTGGTGCGCGGTTAGCAATAATCCCCATACGCAGTGCATCCGAACCGTATTCCTCAATCACTGGCAGCGGATCAACCACATTACCAACCGACTTACTCATCTTCGAGCCATCCTCTGCCATAACGTAGCCATGGATATAAACAGATTCAAAAGGAATTTTGTCGGTGACATAGAGGCCGAGCATAATCATGCGAGACACCCATGGATTTAGGATTTCGCCACCGGTTTCCATCAAACTCAAGGGGTAGAACTGCTTGAAGTCATCATTATCAGGGTAGCCGAGTGTGGCAAACGGCCAGCTCGAACTAGAGAACCAGGTATCAAAAACATCTGGATCACGATGATACGTCTTCCCTGCCACTTCAATTGTCTGCTGATCAACGCGTTCGTCAAAGATCCAGTCATCTGGCTCGTTAACGTTCTGGAAAGCAGGAATAGGAATACCCCAAACAATTTGCCGGCTGATGTTCCAATCGCGCAAGCCTTTAAGGTAGGCAATCAACTGTGTACGTTTGGCTTCTGGATGAAAGGTGATCTCGTTCTTTTCGAGCACTTTGATAGCCCGCTTCGCCAGTGGCTGCATGTCCACGAACCACTGATCACGTACTAGCGGTTGGATAATCGTTTTACACTTGTAACAGTGGCCAACGCGGTGTTCGTGGTCTTCAATTTTTTCAAGCAAGCCGAGTTCTTTTACGTTCTCAATCACTTTGGCGCGAGCGTCTTCAACAGTGAGGTTGTGATAGGTACGAGGCGCGTCGTGACCGATCTTCCCTTCTTCGGTAATCACGCTCAACAGCGGTAGATTGTGCTTCTTGGCGACATCAAAGTCATTAGGGTCATGGGCGGCTGTAATTTTAACTGCGCCTGTACCAAATTCTGGGTCTACCATCGGGTCGGCGATGACCGGCACTTCCCTATCCGCCAGAGGTATCTTCACGGTTCGGCCAACCAAATGTTTAAAACGCTTGTCATCTGGATGAACGGCAACAGCTACATCACCGAGCATGGTTTCTGGCCGTGTTGTGGCAATCAAAATGTAGTCTTTTTCATCAACCACCCCTTCTAAAGGTAGCAACGGAAAATGCATGTAGTACATCTTGCCCATCTCGGTCGTATACTCGACCTCGATATCAGCAAAAGCCGTACCATGGAAAGTACAAAAGTTAACCAAGCGTTCACCTCTGTAGATAAGGCCGTCATCCCACATTTGCTTGAAGGTTTTATAGGCACGCTTCACGATCTTTTCATCCAGGGTGTAGGTGTACCGGTTCCAGTCACAGCTAACGCCAACTTTGCGAAATTGCGTCTCAAAATTCGACTTATTCTGCGCCACAAAGTCCCATATCTGGGTGTAGAGTTCTTCTCTAGTGAAATCAAAACGGCTTTTACCTTCTTTGGCAAGATGCTTTTCGTAGACGACCTGGGTCTCAAAGCCAGCGTGGTCGGCCCCTGGTAGTAGAAGTGTCGCCTTCCCTGTCATGCGGTGATACCGAGTAGCTATATCCTCTAAAGCAATCGTCATAGCGGTACCAATATGCAGGTTTGCATTGGCATTTGGCGGAGGAATCACGATGCTGTAGGTTTGGTCGTTATCTCTGTGCTTTGGCACAAAGCTTTCAGTTTTTTCCCAGAGCGCGTAGATGTCAGATTCGTACTGGCCCGGCTCGTACACCTTGTTTAGTTTCATACCCTACAGCGTATCATTTTGGCTTTAAAAAATCACCCCTGTTTTTATGGAGTGGTCATAAGCAGTTTCACGTGAAAAATTTTGCACAAATAATCTCAAAGGCTACACCCGTTGCGCCGATAATAAACACCCAAAACCAGCTTTTGTTTTGCCGGAAAGTACAAGCTTGCTAATCAAGCTTTGTGTAAGACACTTGTTTGTTTTTGCCCCCAAAGCATAACAAGAATTAACAGAGGCTGCAACTCAGATTTGAGAAGACAAAGTTTACATTGATAAGTTGGGTTTGATTGCCAGAGAGTAGGGGTCGGCGGTGGGTCGATCATGCATCATATGAAAGCAGCCGAGGGTGGCAACCATAGCGCCGTTATCGGTGCAGAGTTTTGGATCAGTATATTGGACAGGCAAGGGGAGTCGTTCTAGCAGCTGGCGTCGTAGTTCGGGACTTGCGGCAACGCCTCCTGCGATAACGACACTCTTTGGCGAAAACTCGTCAAAAGCCAACATCGTCTTATCGACGACTGTTTCGATGGCGATGTGTTGAAAGCTCGCGGCAATGTCAGCTTTCTGAGCTTCAGACAGCCGTTCAGCCAGCTTTGTGGACGGAAAACTATGATCCTCACCAACCGCTGCCTGAGCTGCCCTCAGAACGGCTGTCTTAGGCCCAGAGAAACTGAAGTCATACTTGCCGGGAACTTTGGCTTTGGGAAAGCTGAATGCCTTAGGGTCGCCTTCCACGGCTTTTTTGCCAACACTTGGTCCGCCAGGGTAGGGGAGACCGAGGATCTTAGCGACTTTATCAAAGGCTTCACCAATGGCGTCGTCATGGGTTTGCCCAAGCAAGGTGTAATTAAAATGGTCGCGGAACAGTACCAGTTGGCTGTGGCCACCACTGACAATCAGAGCCAACAACGGAAAGCGTGGCTGTCTGCTGGGTAGTTTGAAGTCGGGCAGAGGAGTCTCAGTTAAGAAGTTGGCGTAGACGTGTGCTTCAACGTGATTTATTGCATAAAGCGGCTTGTCATAGGTGATAGCCAGCGTACGCGCCGTCATGACTCCTACTAACAGAGAGCCGCCTAAACCAGCCCCGTAGGTGACAGCAATTGCATCAATATCATCCCAGCCGCACTTTGCTTGCTCGAGAGCATCTTCAATCACGGGCATGATGGCCTCAATATGACTGCGTGCAGCGATTTCTGGCACCACACCACCGAACTTGGCGTGCAGATCCATACTCGAAGCTGTCACAACAGAGAGTAAATGCTTGCCATCTTCGACAACCGCTGCACTTGTCTCGTCACAACTCGATTCAATTCCAAGAATTTTCACCCCTACAGCATAACAGATTAGCAAACACCTCTATTGCCAAAAGCGCAATATTATGCTAATGTTAATTATGAAAGTAACCAACAAAAACATGACCGAAACATTTGCCAGAATAAATCAAGAATCGTCTGTGCCAGATAGTACCGTTTTGGCTGATTCAGGCCAAGGCGAAAGTCTAGCTGTCAATGAGCGGAAGATTCACCAAGAGATAGTTTTGGATGAGCAGAGCTTCGAACGGACACAGTTTGATATTTATGATGACGTCTCGGTTGTTTTTAAGGGCTTAGAAGAGTTGCCGACTTTTCCTGATCAAGAGCAAATCACCGAGTTTGTGGTTGATTATAAACAGCGGCCGATTAGAACTAGTGGTGATGATTTTGGTGAGTGGTTGGACCGGGCGACGGATGGGCAGCCTTTTGCTGACCCATTTGAAAGAGCCAGCGAGTCTGGGCAAAGAATTCGACTCATTGCCAACAGCACACCACTCGGGGTGGCGCGGCTTGCCAAGTTTCTGTCTACCCAGATGGGAGTAGGCAATGAAGATGCATCGGGCAAACTTGCAGAGCTGGAACAAAAGCTAGATCAGGAAATGGTTGATGATCAAGTACAAGGTTTTCTCGATCAAATTTATGCCTGTAGTGTTGTTGATTCGACAGGTACTAGGGAGCGGCCTAGCGAGCTGGGGTTATTAGAGGTTGCATTTGCCTTGACCGGTGATGTAGACGCAAAAAAAGTGGTTGCGGCCAAAGAAAAGACATTGGAACTACTAGATAGTTCTAGTCGCGGACAGAAGACCTTAGAGCTAAACAGAGATCCAGAAACTGAATCATTGGTAGAGCCCGGGACGATGCTCGCCAAGGAACAACTAGTCACGATTAAGGATCAACATTTTGTGGCAGTGCACACAACAGGAGTGAAGCCGTATTCGATTGATCAGGAAGATTCAGAAGGTCCACTCATAATGCGACCGACTGCAGGCTTTGGTTCGCCGAGTGAAATCGGATATTACCCAAGGGCTAGCATACACTTTTCGTTGAACCACACCGTTGAGTCTCACATACAAGGAGATTTCTCAGACCGTGCATTTACATTAGTATCTCCACTTGAAGACTTGGTCGCGTACAACGGAGTTCCAGCTGCGCTCAACGGAGTAGATACCTACTTTGTGTCCAGACCTGGGGAAGGCGTGTTCTTGCCTGAAAACACCAGCGTCGTTGAAATGCATGCAACCGACCAAGCTAGCCTAATCGAGAAACAGGGTCGCTTTGTTCGAATTAACGAAGTACAGCTAGACGTCAGGGGCCTGGAAGACCTAGCCAGTTTTGTTGAAGGTAACTACCCAGAACTTTACGATATAGGGGCAGGTGATGACTACGAAATAAGTAATGAGCTCAAGGTAAAATTGTTGGCTGAAAAAATCGCCAAAAACACAGAGCTTAATATCGATTTTCTCGATTTGGATGAAAACATTAGTTCCAGTGATCCTGCCCATTTCGAGCAGGTCAAACAGTACAGGACCAAAGTAGCTGAGGCATTACAAACTATTATGACTGTTACGGGTATTGAAAAGGCTCCAATAGCCAAAGAAGAGGGTAGGGAGATGATTTCAAACGCTCTCGAGTTATTTCTATCTGGTGAAGCTGACCTGACTGGTCATAAGGGCTTGCAGTCATTCCTGGGGGAGGCAATTCGAAAAACAGTTGTTGAACTAGAAATACTTCAGCGTAATGGCGATGTGGTCCAAAGCGATGGGATGAGTGCATATATCGAAACAAGCGGCTTCGACGAGCGCGTTTATGAGGTTGCGAAAAAAATTGGCGCACCCACAGGCCTTCATGTTTATAACCCTGAGGGTAACTTGGAGTTTCTTATAGGAAGTGCGATTTCAGACGCCAACAAAACCAATCAAGCACCTGACGGCGAAGCATACACTGAGTTTGACTGGACAAAATTTGATAGTTCGATGCTGTGGTCAGCGCTTCAAGGCTGTTCGCGACAAGTTCGACAGACGATAGTTCGGACAGGTATGCTCACCTACGCGAAACGACAAAACACCAGTCTAGGTTCTGACTCTTCTGTGTTCTAAGACGTCACCAAACCGTATCCAATTTTGTAAACAAGCACTATACTAGTCGGTAATGGGAATTCGAGACACAGTCAAAAGAGTCATTCCAACTTCTTTGTTTCAGGCGGTTGAGCCGATAGGTCATCTGACTGAGGCGGTGTTTTTTAACGTCATTAACGGCTTTCCTGGCCGAAAGTTCAAGGTAATTGGCATCACAGGGACTAATGGCAAGACGACGACGAGCTTTTTGGTGCACTGCATGTTACATGAGGCTGGCTATAACGTCGGGCTTATGACGACCGTAGCGTATGGTGCGGGTATGGACATCAAGCCGCAGATTCATCACATGACCAACGTCAGCGTGCCCGAGCTCATGAAGCGCCTGAAGTACCTCCGGTCAGAAGGGGTCGAGTGGCTGGTGCTCGAAACAACCAGTCACGCACTGGCGCAACACCGCGTCTGGGGGATCCCGTACACCTTGGCGGTATTTACCAACATCACACACGAGCATCTGGATTATCACAAAACCTTTGAACGATACCTGGCCGCCAAACGCTCGCTGTTTGAGATAACGAATCATAATCGCGAAGGATTACGTACCGGAATTGTGAACGCTGACGATCCGAACGCCGATGCATTTGCCAGTGCCATCGAACATCCTGTCTTGTACGGGGTAGAGAAGGGTGATCTCAAAGCACGCAACGTCAAACTAACGCCAAAAGGCAGCACCTATGAGGTGTTTGCCGAAGGTGAAGTCTACAAAATTACCTGTCATTTGCCAGGTAGCTTCAATGTTTCGAACTCGCTGGCCGCACTCGGTGTGGGCCGTGCGCTTGGTCTGACCAAAGCGCAGATCGAACAAGGTATCGCGGCGCTCAAAGGTGTCGAAGGCCGTATGGATCCCGTAGACGAAGGCCAAGATTTTGACGTTATCGTTGACTTTGCGCACACCCCAGACAGCTTCGAAAAACTCTTTAAGGACCTCAAACCAGTCGTGAAAGGCAAACTTATCTGTATGTTTGGCTCAGCCGGTCGCCGCGATGAAGCCAAGCGGGCTATCCAAGGCGAGCTGGCCGGGAAGTATTGCGACGAAGTAGTTATTACCGAAGAAGACGATCGTGATATCGATGGCGTTGAAATCATGAATCAGATTGCCGAAGGTGCCGAAGAAGCCGGCAAACAGCGTGACAAAGATCTCTTCCTCGTCCATGACCGGACCGAGGCGATTAACTTTACGGTAAAACGAGCCAAAAAAGGCGACACGGTTATCCTGCTCGGCAAAGGTCACGAAAAAACCATCGAACGCGCCAACGGCGAAAACCCGTGGGACGAAATCGCCACCACCCGCGCGGCCATCAAATCATTGTCCTGACAGATATAAGATTGTATAATATACCGCGTGAACACAGTTACTTATGCGGAGTTAGATCAGGTACGTCATGATGTTGCTGAGCTGGTGCCTGGCTACTACCGAAGCGAGCTAAATCCATTTGCAGCACTTGAGAAGCAACAAGGCAATTGCTTTACGAGCGCAGTTATTGCTGCAGTGGCGCTTGCATTGGCGTACGATTCAGACGCGTCCTTAGTATGGAGTGAGCGACTGCACGCACGTGAAATTTCAACTACTGGATTCCATGTGAAAGGCGCAAACACAGAAGGTAAAATAAAGGACATCCAGCACGTCACCTTAGTTGCTCCAAGAGGAATTGACCAATACGACATACTCGCGCTAAGTTTTGGTGAAAATGTAACCGAGGGGTCAACCGTACAGAGTGCATTTATGAAAACTGACGAAGGAGCTCGGATATACAATTACAACTTCATGGATGTATCACCCGAGGACGAGAATGTGGTGGACTATTTCACTCGTTCACATGCTGAGGAGCCGCTGCTGATGACTACCGACGACTATGAGGTTACGACTACTGCGTACGGAGCAAGTCTGGGTTTGGTATCGATGGATTGGCAGCGAGGGGCAAACGAATACCTCACAGCGCTTGATGTGCCGCCAATTGACTTCGAGGCGCTTGCAGGCGCATTCATGCCACGGCTTATTGCAATGCGTGATTGGCGTCGCACAAATGGCGTAAACTCTCAGGTTCAAGAGCGAGTCCAGCCACTTATCCCGTTGCCGCCGATCTAGGTGCTTAGCTGATTGCGATGTATGTCTTCTCGAGAGGCATTGCGTTAAGACGTCCAATGTTGTATAATCTGTCTAATGTCCTATGAGTCTACCGGAGAAGCAGGTAATAACACCCCCCATCCAGCCCAGATAGAACACATTTCTGAAGTGTTAGGGGCGTGGCTCGAAAGTTACCGAGAAGCGATAAGTGAAGAGCTCGACCAGCGAGAGGCGACACCGCCATCGCATCTTAGTCCCGTGAGTGAGCAGTTGAACCATTTATCAGCGGTAGCAGTCTTGAATGGCAGGCAACAAGCTGCATCTGATTTTCTTGATCAGGTCAAACATCTTCGCTCTTTGCTTGGATCCTCCGACACAGACTAAGATACCCTGTAGTACAATTGACAAAAGCACAAATCAGTGCTAGAATGTTTGTACTGTGACAGAAACAAAAATACACTTTCAATCCCCACAACCAGAAATGCAAGAACTCACCCATGAAGATATGCGTATCCCTGAAGAGTGGCGTGCTGAGCTCGACGGTCTATCAGGAGATGAACGAGTTGAACATGAAAGCGTGATCCGTGAACTATTAGCAGAGATGGCTGTCAGCGAAGCTATTCAAGCAGAAGCGAGTCGTCACATTGCTGAAGCGAGGTCATATGGCAAGCGGGGTAATGGCAAGTCGCATGAATCATCTGCTCGCAAATTCGCTGTTGATATGAAGAAGATCGGCTGGCTTGAGAGCGAAAATCAGGAAGAGGTGTCTGTTCAAACAGTAGAATCTCCCAGCCTGAAGTACTACTTCGCTGACATGACCGATATGCACCGAGTTACAAAGTCGGCACGTGAAGATTTACGTCGTCAGGGTGAAGATGAAAAGCTGACCACACTGCTTAAAGAAGAAAAAATTCCTATTATGTGGCAGAAAGTACTCCAGGGTAGCAGTGAGCAGCGGTCAATTTCTATTGGCAACCGTGAAGTGAAGGATGTCCCTGCGTCACGTAGCCTAAACACTACATTTCCTGCCTTCAAACTTGATGTGCTTGGCACCAACAACCGTGCCATTGTTCTCAAATTAGGCGAGGTTGAAGGGGCTCCCGTATTCGCGCTCGCAGCTCTGTATGATCATGAAGCCCAAGATCATGTGCTGAACACTTTGTTTTTAAAGAAGAATCACTAGTTACACAACAAGCGCCAGGCTGACACAGCGAATGTAGCCGCCGCCCTTAAGAAGTTCAGTCACTTCTGGGGTGATTATTTTTATGCCTTTGGCTTCTAATGCAGTTTTGAGCTGTGGCGCATGATTGCTCATAATGACCGTTTCGCCAGTCGACACTAAGTTGCATGCGAAACCGTGAACTGCCTCCTCGTAGCTGACCTCAATTTTCTCAATCGGCAATGCCCGTATTACTTTTTGGCTGTGTGGCAGAAATGCGTCAGGACACCAGGCGATTAGCTCTGGTGAGATTACCGCAAGTGCGAGATCGATATCATAAAAGAAGCTGTCGGCCCAGCCCGTTATCGGGTTAATCACGGGGGTATTGTCTTTGAGTAGTGGAATGGTTTGGAGCGAAATGACTTCAAAACCAAGCTGTTCGTCGATAAACGCATGCTGTCGCCAGTCAGTCCGGTACCCGCTGCCCGCAAAAAGCCAGTTTCCGCACGGCAACGCATCGCCCTGGCCGCTGAACGCAAGCCTCGGTGGCTCGATTACCTCAAGTCCTAAATCTTGGAATACTTTACGTGCATACGGCATTTCTTTGTCACGCTTTTTAGGTAGCACCGATGGAATCACCTTTCCGTTACGACAGAGCCCCCAGTTGGCAGTGTAGACACCGTCTTGGCAATCAACGGGTGGGTCAACCTGAATCACTTCAATACCGGCACTTTCGAACGACTTTTTAATAGCCGCATGTTCGTTCGCCGCTTTCTCAACATCAATAGCGAGTGAGCTATCCATCAAAGGATTAATCGCAAATGCATCCGAAAAGTATTGCGTGCCACTCATCAGCACCTTTTTGTTGATACTAACCATTAGCGTCAAGTATAGCATCCTATACCAATTGGTACTTCGTAGGGAATATGAAGATGTGCTTGGTCCGTTGCCCGACGCTTGACGCTCCTTTTAGGGTTCGCTATATTTAAGAGGCGATTTAGCACTCTCATGTTGTAAGTGCTAACGATAACTAAAAGAGGAGGATGTGATGAGTGTACCTTTGCAGCCGCTCGGCGACTACGTCGTAGCCCAACCAGAAAAGGCTGAGACCAAGACCGCCAGTGGCCTCTATATTCCAGAAAGCGCCCAGGAAAAACCAATGACCGCCAAAGTAGTGGCAGTTGGCCCGGGTAAAGTCGGCGATGATAACGAGCGCATTCCGATGCAACTCAAAGTCGGTGACAAAATCATCTACAAAAGCTACAGCACCACCGATGTGTCGCATGGTGGCCAGAACTACATTTTAGTCAAAGAAGAAGACGTCCTGGCGACGGTAAAGTAGGAGGATAAGCATGGCAAACCGAGTATTTTATGATGATGATGCCCGCCGTCGCGTACTGGCAGGGGCGGAGATTCTCTATAACGCAGTCAAGACAACCATGGGGCCCAAAGGCCGCAACGTGGTGATTGATAAAAGTTATGGCAGCCCAACGGTTACGCACGATGGCGTGACAGTTGCCAAAGGCGTCGAGATCGAAGACAAGGATGATGAGACGCTGGGCTACAAAGTTGGTGCAGAGCTGATTAAGCAAGCTGCCAACAAGATGAACGACGTGGCTGGTGATGGTACGACTACTGTAACCGTCCTGACCTACCACATCTTAAACGAAGCTAATAAGCTGATTGCAGCCGGCCACAACCCAATGCTGCTCCGTAAGGGGCTTGAACAGGCCTCACATGATGTTATTTCCCAGCTGTCGAAGCTGAGCGAGGACATCAAGAGCAAGAAGTCGCGCGTGGCGGAAGTAGCCACCATCTCAGCGGGTGACGCCGAGATCGGTAATCTTATCGCTGATGTGATTGATCAAGTCGGCAAAGACGGTGTGGTGACTGTCGAGGAAGGCCAGGGATTGGCGCTCGAAAAAGAAGTCGTCGAAGGTTTCACCTTTGACCGCGGCTTTGTGAGCCCATACATGGTAACTGATACCAACCGCATGGAAGCGGTCGCTGACAAGCCGGCTGTCATCGTGACCGATAAGAAAATCACCTCTATCCAGGAATTCTTGCCACTACTCGAGCAGCTCGCGCAAGCTGGCCGCAAAGACCTTGTCCTCATCGCTGATGACGTAGAAGGCGAAGCGCTCGGCACACTGGTGCTAAACAAGCTGAAAGGCGTCTTTAACACGATTGCCGTCAAGGCTCCGGCCTTCGGTGACAAGCGTAAAGAAGTGCTCGAAGACATTGCCGTACTGACCGGCGCGCAGGTGATTACCGAAGACCGTGGCATGACGTTTGAAAACGTCGGCATGGACGTGGTTGGAAGCGCTCGCAAGGTGATTGTCGGTAAAGACGAGACTACCATCATCGAAGGTGCTGGTACGGCCGCCGAGCTGAAAGCCCGCATCGCCCAGATCCAAGCACAGATGCAATCTGCCTCGAGCGATTACGATCGTGACGGCTATAAAGAGCGCAGCGCCGCCCTGCAAGGCAAAGTCGCTGTCATCAAAGTCGGTGGTGCTACTGAAACCGAGATTGAGGAAAAGAAATTCCGCGTCGATGACGCCGTCGCGGCCGTCAAAGCTGCGCTGGAAGAAGGTATCGTGCCTGGTGGTGGTGTCACACTTGTGAACGTGGCTGCTAAGGTCAAGGTGGATGGCAATGACTCAATCGCCGCCGGTAAGCAGCTGCTCGTCAATGCGCTCGAGAAACCATTCAGAATCCTCATGGAAAACGCCGGCCTCAATGCTGATGAGTGGTTACCACAAGTCAAGAACGGCAAGCCGGGCCAAGGTGTTGACGTCAACAATCCAAAAGCCTTGGTAGATATGAAGGCCAATGGTGTGGTGGACCCTGTCCGCGTCACCCGAGAAGCCATTCAGAACTCCGTCTCCATCGCTGGAACCGGCATGACTATGGGTGCGCTCGTTGCTGAAATCCCCAAAGAAGAAGCCGCAGCCGCCGGTGGCATGAACTCCGGCATGATGGGCATGTAGCATGCTCGGGACAACGAGCGAATTTAATGACTGACGGCTAGAGTTTCGCCAGTTATATGAACAGTGCCTTCGCCGCTTCGCGTTGCTGGTTTTACGAGCACCAAACTACTTTCTTCTGGTACTTGCGCATCAGTGAGCAGCGATACGTAGCCGTTCTGAATCATATGCGCCAGTTCCTTCAGTCTCAGTGGCGAGCCGCCCCCCGCGCTTTGATTGACAGCTTTGTTCAAAGCCCGATCAGCATGCAGTTGGGACATGAGATTGTCTATATGGTCGTAAGTTAGGGTACCGATCGGTCTTCCGCCTATATAGTCTTGATATTGAGGGGCCTTTCCTTTCTGGGGACGTAGCAGTTTCACGGCGGGTTTTTTGATTGAGGTGTCATGACGTGCTGTCGCGGTCGTCAGGATAGCCCAGTCAGTCCACTTAGACTGTCCAGGAAACGTATCGCCCATATGGACATAGTGCACAGGGCCATGCAGATCCGGTCGGAGTCCCATCAGGTGCTTTTGTATGTACTGAGGAAAGGCGTCGAGTAGCATCCCGCGTTCAGTTGTTTCACGAGCCTGCGTGACTGTACCGTCAGCAATCGTCATAGATATAAATGTTGGATCAGCAGACGCCTCGTCAGCGTTAACTGTAAATAGAACGTGAGCGTTGACATGCTCTGCAATAGTTTCGGGATGTTGCACTATGACTTCAACGAGCTGTTTGGAAATGTTTTTCTCTCTGTCGATTTCATCCTGAAGTGCCGCCTCTCTCTGTCGATACTGCAGGGTCAGGCTCATGTTTGCGCTATGGCGAATAGCGTCGGTGATTGTTTTATCATCAGCATGACTGATTGTGGCGGCAAGCTGGTTGACATCTGCTGCCTCCAGACCACGTATATCAGTGTGTCGTGCTTGATCGGGGTGGAGTAGGGTAGCCAGCGATTTTGCAACGCCACCCAACACCAGACGAGCTTCGTCTGGTGTGAGCTCAGCGAGCAACTCAGTACTGATACCAAGTTGCTCTACTGCGCTAGCAACAGCTTGCGTTTGGGGTTGGTGGAGTTGCTCGTAATCGCTCATATGTTCTAACCGATGTCGAATATGTCACCATCAGGTGATGTAATCTCTAGTCGTTTGGTCGGTGGCTGGTGAGGTTTGTTTGGTTCGGCCAAGATGACTTCGTCAGTATCGTCTGCTTCATAGAATGCAAGATCGGCTTCAATAGCATTGTCTCGATCTTCTTGTCGAGATACATCTTCTTTGTTAAACACCGTTAGAAGCTCATCAAGATAGCCAAGACTCGCGTCGCTGAGCATGTCACAAAGCGTAGCAATGCCATGCAAGGCACCGAGCGAGAGATCAATCTGCAAATAGCTAGTGATCTGGTCGATCGGCGTGCCCGCTAGTCCACTTGTCTTCAGTATACTGACGAGTTCATCGATAGGATCTGTCTCCTCGTCGTCGAGTGTGCCATCTAAGGCAAGCTCTGCTGCCATTGTATGGGTGATGTCGAGTGCAACAGCTGCACCCAGACTATCATTCTCATATCGTTCAAGGGTTGCCTCTATGGTTGCTTGGCTCAATACAACGTCACTACGCTCAGCAGTGTAGGCCATGAGCTCGTGCGCAATACGTTCGTGCATCTCAATGGCTCCTATGTCAGATTGTGTTCGTTCAATTTCGTTCACGATAGCTCCCTACGACAAAAAGTCTTCTAAATTAAACGCATCATCGTCCAGGTCTTCCTGTAGGTCAGCCTGATCCTGTTCGCTGCCTGCAGCTCCGGTCATGCCGACACGACCTACGCCTACGTGCACATCATTTGATGCATTGATTTCATTATCAATATCACCAAGGCCTTCAGCATTCAGTGCCGCTTCAACAGCCGTTGGATCGTCCCAGTTAATTTCATGGTTCATAGTGTTATCTCCTTCATTCATGTAATTGATTTGCCAAATGGGCAAGGTCAATACAATACAATCATTTCGTTAGTACGTCAATGAGACTTTGAAAAAACATGTCACAACAGAGGCAAATAAATGTCAATAAACAATTGACATTTATCTTTTACCGTGGTAGAATTCGTGCATGATGCCACTCCTGCAACGACTTGGATTGAACGAGAAAGAGGCTAGAGTCTACTTGCTTCTCATTGATAATCCTCATCTAACCGCCGCAGAAATTGCACGGTTAAGTGAAGAATCACGAACGAACACGTACATGATCCTCGATCGATTGGTAGATACTGGTGTTGTTACTGTTGGTGGTGAGGCGGTGAAGCGTTTTGATGCGATGGAGCCCACCGGCTTACAAAGGATAATCTATGACAAGCAGGCTGAATTAAAGGCAGCTCACGCTGAGCTTCGCAGCGCCTTGCCGGCATTGAATTCCAAGTTTCGGCTATCTCACCATAAACCAGGTGTTGTATACCGAGAGGGGATTGATGGTCTTAAAGAGTCATTTGCAGATATGACGCGTACAGGCAAAGAAGTATTGATATTCATCAGTGATTTATCGCCGGAAAATCCAGAGGCGTTGGGCGTTATTTTAAACTCGCTCGATGCACGTAAAAAGGCCAACATTCAGAGCCGTGCGCTGCTCCACGAAGCTGGCAGACAGTACACGAACATCAGTGAGTATGTCCCAAAGCGGAACATGCACACTCGATTTATCGGCGAGACGCCCTATGAAGGTGAAGTGGCGATTTATGGCGATAAGTGTGCGTTTACGGTTTATGTACCAACCATTATTGTGACAACTATCACCAATGCAGTTCTGGCTAATACCATGCGAACGGTGTTTGAGAATCTTTGGCAACAAGCCAAGCCGTAGGCTATGACAGTACGCATAAGCACTAACATTGTTGCTAAAAGTACACATTTGTAGTACAGTATTGGTATTCAAGGGAGAATCTATGAAGAATCCATTTCGTCGTAAGCAGAACGCGTCCGATACGGTGCCAACAGAGATCAAGCAGTACTATACCGAAGAAGCACGTGACCAGCGCAGTGCGAGCTGGCTGACTGGTGTATTTGTCTTTGTGGTGACTGTAGCTCTCGTACTCGGCCTTTTCTACGGTGGCCGAGCGCTTTACCGTGCAATTACCAGCGACGACCAGCCTGCTCAGACCACTGAACAGTCCACAGACCAGTCGACCAACGAGCAGGGAAGTTCATCAGAACAAAAACAAGGTGATCAAGAAGTACCTGCACCGTCTACAAGTGATAATAGCGACACAAACCCTGATCAGTTGCCAGGCAGCAGCGATGAAGCCACGCCGGCACCAGAAGAATCAACTGATTCAACACCTCAGACTGGTTCAAGTGACGCCGAAGAAATCCCGCGCACTGGCCCAGATCTTGATCTGTAAGCGCAGGTTATCGCCGAACAATAATACCGCTCACTAAACACGAGCGGTATTGTTTTTGTATGCAACGAAGCGCATACTAAAATCAGAACTAACTGTGCCACAACACTTTTAAGGAGGGACAAAATGAAGCGGAAAGGAGGACGATAAAACAAACAGGTTACCGTGAGCCAAAACATAACGAACCTAATTAACTAAGGGGGACGATATGTCAGTAACCGTTACAAAACACGAAGTGCAAAGCATGATCGATCAGGCACGAAATCGTATCATGGAACGCATGGTCACCAAGTACGAGGTCAGAGGCGCCGTTGATAACGCGCGCGACCGGCTCTACTCGTATTTCTATGACCTAGAACAACAACAGCTGCGGGCCGCCGCCGTGCGACACGAACAGCAATGGCGCAAACTCACTTCTCTAGAGAACCGAATGCGCTCTCTCGAGAACGAGCTGACGACGCTCAATCAGAATCTATCAATACTGCTTAGCCAGCAGAATGAGATTGCCGGACACACACGCCGTATCAGCTCAACTGGCAACGACTCGATTGCAATACTGCAACGGGCAATCCAACAGGGAAGTACCTAGGCCGATTACGAGTCTTCGCTCGCGCTTGATGCTTGAGTGAAGTAGTTGATTTCGTTGACGATATCCAGCAATGCTTGGGCGCGTTCATCATCATCGCTTATCTTCTTGGCGCTTTCGTACGCAGCCTTGACGTAACTTGAATCATCGGTGGCCTGAATCAGCATCATAATAGTACGGAAGTGTTCTTCTGGTGTTTGATCTAGGTGATCAACAAGTGGCGCCAGGTCGCTGAGAGCTTCCTTTTTGATATCGAGGAGTGCGTCATCTGCTACCGGTGCAGCTGGTGTGTCTGCTGATTTTTCTGGCGCAGGTGTCTCTTCTACAGGAGTTGCTTCGGCTGATTCTTCAGTAGTAATCTCAACTTCAGTTGGAGTGTCTTCAGCTTCTTCAGTGTCAGCAGTTGTGTCATCTGACACAGGTTCACTGACGTCAGCGGTAGTACCGCTGTCTGTTGCTAATGTATCATCTGCAGCCACAACCTCATCGGTTACTGGCTGAATTGTTGTCGTATCTTGATCGTCATTGTTCTGATTGTCTTGGCCGAACATACCACCCCCTACTTCAAAGCTTATGCATTATGTGTTCGCAGGTATAATACCATATACTGGATGGCAGATGAAACGGAGGAACTATGCTGGATGATCTGAAAGTTATTCACGAACGAGACGCGCAGGATGCACTAGGGGTGGCCGAGAAGCAGTGGCAGC
This sequence comes from uncultured Candidatus Saccharibacteria bacterium, assembly GCA_964510235.1. Taxonomy (GTDB): domain Bacteria; phylum Patescibacteriota; class Saccharimonadia; order Saccharimonadales; family CAYUUR01; genus CAYUUR01. Next base: position 22,210 of record CAZEBF010000011.1, read on the forward strand.
AATACAGCCATAATTTTGAGTTTAGCTGGCAGCCACCTCAAGAGATCTTCAATGTGGTAATAGCTGGCATGGGTGGCTCGGCCTTGGCAGGCAAGGTGTTTGCAAGCTGGCCCGGCCTCGACGTGCCCATAACGATTGTGCAAGATTATGATTTACCAAGCCACGTCAGCGCCAATACGCTAGTGATTTGCTCGAGTTACTCTGGTAATACCGAAGAGACTGTTAGCGTGCTCAAGGCCGCTACACACCAGACGCTTGATGCGGAGCAAAGACCAATGGTAGTGGTGATTGCATCTGGTGGTGAGCTGGCTAAACAGGCAAGCGAACTTAACTTACCTCTGATAACGATTCCTGATGGCTTTCAACCGCGCTGTACTCTTGGCTATCAGCTACGAGCGATCATTGAAGTTTTTGAACAAACTCCATTGTTGGCCGAGTCTTTGGGGCAACTTGAAACAGCTGCAACCTGGTTAAAAGATGAGATCACTCGCTTTATTCCGACTGTACCAACCGAACGTAATCCCGCCAAGCAACTAGCGCTCGATATTGTTGGTAAATCTGTCGTTATCTACTCTGGTCCGAAGCTAGCACCAGCTGCTTATAAGTGGAAGATAGATTGTAATGAGAATGCTAAAAACATTGCCTGGTGGGGAACACTACCTGAGTTTAACCATAACGAAATCATGGGTTGGACCAGTCAGCCAGTTGATAAGCCGTATGCGGTGATTGAGCTGCGCAGTGCACTGGAAAATCCGCGTGTACAGAAGCGGCAAGCCATCACTGAGCAGGTATTGAGTGGAAAGCGGCCAGCCGTCCACGCTATTGAAGTACAAGGCGATACGCTTCTGGCGCAGTTGCTTTGGTCGATCATGCTAGGTGATTTTGTCAGTTTGTACCTAGCAATGCTCAACAAAGTGAACCCAACTCCAGTTGACCTGCTCGAAAAATTCAAACAGGCTATGCGTGAAGACTAAATCTGAAGCGCCAACCAATTCGTGGGCCGTCATTACTGGAGCCAACGGTGGTATTGGCCAAGCCCTGGCCCATCAGTGTGCTAAACATGGCTATTCCGTCGTGTTAGCGGGTAGAGAAGACAAAGCGCTCCGTGCTGTGGCGAGACAGCTTAATAGCCAATACTCCGTTAAAACACTCGTAGTTACTGGTGATCTGAGTTCAGCGGCAACCGCGCGCAAATTGTACGCAACCGTCAAGCAACGCAAGTGCCAGGTGGAAATACTAATCAACAACGCTGGTTTCGGCGATTATGGACGGTTTGAATCGACTAATCCAGAAGTTACCGAATCTATGATTGAGGTGAATATTGCGGCCCTGACCACACTGACCAGACTGTTTGGTCCAGACATGCTCAAGCAAAAACACGGGCGCATTATGAATGTCGCCAGTACGGCTGCCTTTCTGCCGGGACCATACATGGCGGTGTATTACGCTACCAAAGCTTACGTGCTTAGCTTTAGCCAAGCCCTCTCACAAGAATGGAAAGGCACTGGCGTAACCGTGACCGCCCTTTGTCCAGGACCTACTAAAACTGGTTTTGCAACTGCTTCACATGCTACCCAGTCGAGTCTCTTTCGTGGCAAACTGCCGACACCCGACGCAGTCGCTGATTATGGCTTCAAGGCCATGCAGCGAGGTAAACCTGTCGCCATTCATGGCTTTGGGAATAAGGTTGTTATTCAGCTGAGCCGTGTGATGTCACGTCGATTACAACGACGTTTGGTGGCACGTGCTCAAAAACCCTAGATTGGGCTATCTTTTAGCTTGAGCCGGTAGCCGATGTAGGCCCACATCAGGTGTGACACAAACCACACCACAAAGACCATTATGATTTGTTGAATACTGAGCAGTACGACTGGAGAGATGATGATTAACGCGCCGATAATAAAGTCTATCTGGTCAAACGGGAACCACAGTTGACCGGGATTTTTGCCGAGTTGTCGCTTGAAGAAGCTCTCGATTGCGTCTCCTAAAAGCGCGCCAAATCCTAGTAAGCTACCAATCAAAAATGCGGCTGTGGCCGGCTGGCTGGGGAATAATCCTAAGTTAGTAAAATAATTGTCATACACGAGATAGGTGATGAGCCCGACGATGCCGGCAATAAAGCTACTAAACACTAAACCCCGCCAGGTTTTGTTAGCGCCAAAGATCCGCTTACCACGGTAGCTGCGACCGAAGTCCATCGGTGTCTTCCACTGCTTTAGTACAGGAATACGGTTGGCAATTACAGGGGTAGCATTGGCGATGCCAGCGGGCAGGAAGAACCAGATCGCGAAGAACAGATCGTCAAGCACGGCCGCGATACTTTCTGACGTGACCACGTGCTCGATTAAGTTTTGGATACAGTAAGGTCTTGAGTGGTGGACGACCGACGATTGCCTGACCTCTCGATAATAGATCCAGCAAGTTCTGTCGCGTCGGCGGCTCAGCAACGATTGTATAGGTTTTAGTGAGGCCCTGGGCGCCATGAGCATCGCTACTAGCGGCGCGGATGGTGTGGTGGACGGCGGCCCAGACTATGGCCTTTTGACTGCGATTTTGAGCAAAAGCCCGGCCGTTGTGCACTTCGATGATATCAATTTGTGTGGCCAGTTGGTCGAGTGTTTTCTCTGACATACCTTTTCGTACTGTCTCGAATGGGTGTGGGATATAGACCAGGCCACCCTGGCGCTTAATGGCTTCGATAGCTTCAATCGGAGTAAGATGCGGCTCAATTGGCTCTTTGAGGTACAAGCCAATAATGTCGCCCTCAGTAGTGGAAATCTCTTCGCCAATGATAATCTTGTCACCCAGTTCAGCCTGGAGCTGGACTGCCATATCAATCCGATTATGATCTGTTATCGCCACGTAATCGAGCGCGCCACTTTCTAATATAGCCTGATACTGTTCAGGCCGGATGCTGCCGTCATTTGAGGCGACGGAGTGCGTATGCAAGTCGAGCTTGTACACAGTTAGCTTAGCCTCTTATAGACGTTATTAAAGCGTTGCAAAGCAGTAATTGCTGATAGTACAGCTACGGTAATTACTGCGACATCCAACCAGCCGGTAAACAGACCGAGCACGATAAAGAATATGCGAACATCGTAGGTCATAAAACCGGTACGAAAAGCTTTGTTTTTGGCATGGGTTTCTTTGGGCAAATCTGCTGTGACTACTTCGCCCCAGGCGTTGAGATAACTTACAATGACGGCAATACCACAGGCGGCGATGGCCCAGACGGCGTAATACGGGTCGAGCTCACTGACAAAGTAAAAACCAACGCCAATATACAGCATTACTTCTTTGACACGGTCAGTTACTGAGTCCAGGAACATGCCACGGCTGCTAGCCCGATTTTGCAAACGTGCGACTTCACCATCCAAAGTGTCCATCAGCCCAAAGATAATCAGCAGACCGCCGGCCCAGAAAAACTCGCCAGTAGCTATTAGATAGGCAATCGGTACATGACCAAGCAGGCTGGTGTAGGTGATGCTATTGGGCGTAATCCGGCCTCCAGAAACTTTGTCGAGACCACGGGCTAACGCGCCGAGCATTTTGCGCACACTACTACGAATTTGGTCAATTGGAGAGCTGCTTTTCATCTTCAGCACAGTATACCGCACTTGCCGCCAGGTGCGACAATTACCTCTGTTTGCTATACTATAGCCATGACAAAAGCACTCAATGCTCGCACCAGTCGTTTAGCGGCAGCCCTTGGTGTCAGTGCAGGACTAGCCATGGTGTTGCTGTGTATTCGAGTGATCGCCGCTGGTAATCTCGACTTTTGGTTTTTACCATGGAACTTGTTCCTAGGCTACCTACCTATTTTGTTTGCCTGGTTATTTGCAAAACGTACTCAGAAAACTCGGCTGATGGAGTGGCAAAACCTAGTCTTGGCCTTCTTGTGGCTGGGCTTCCTGCCGAATAGTTTTTATCTGATTACCGATATCATTCACTTACGCGTCACCGGTGATGTTAGTTTGTTGTTTGATGTCGTGATGATGTTGTCGTTTGTGTGGAGTGGCCTGCTGGCAGGCTTTTTGAGTTTGTATATGATGCACAAAGTTGCACTGGCTAAGTTCTCCCGGCGCAACGCCAACGGACTTGTAGCGATTGTGCTGCTGCTGTGTTCATTCGCTATTTACCTCGGTCGGTACCTGCGCTGGAACACTTGGGATATTCTCTTAAATCCGTTCAGTTTGGTGTTTGACGTGTCCGATCGCTTTATTAATCCGTCCGATCATCCGCAGGCCTTTACGACTACACTAGTATTCTTTGTGTTGCTATCTAGTATGTACTGGTCCTTGTATCAAATTGTGCTGGCAATCCGTGACGAGCGCCGGTAATCTGCTATACTTACCCCAGTTATGACGTATTTGAGTGAGCTACTAACGACCGCCTGTGAAGAACTGTTTAACGTGACAGTTGAACCGGTTTTGACGCGCCCGGATGAGCAGTTTGGTGATTACGCCACCAACATTGCGCTGCAACTGGCCGGCAAACTTGAGAAATCACCACGCGAGGTCGCTGAACAGCTCAAGGAATACACCGAAGAAAACAATGATGGCTCAATCGCCACTGTTGCCGTAGCTGGTCCTGGGTTTTTGAATATAACACTCAGCGACCAAGCTCTGTGGCAGCTGACCAGTGAGATATCCCAGCAATCACTTAAGGGTAAGACAGTGGTGGCAGAGTATTCTGATCCGAATCCATTCAAAGTGCTCCATGCGGGGCATCTGTACACAAGCCTGGTGGGGGACTCGATTGCCAAGATACTAGAAGCGGCCGGTGCGGATGTTAAGCGTGTTAACTTCGGTGGTGACGTTGGTCGGCACGTGGCAATGACTATGTGGGCAATTATACAAAAGCTAGGTGGTGAGTATCCAGAAAAGCTAGCAATAATTCCAGAGGATGAGCGTTTGGATTGGGTGAGCACGCGATATGTTGAGGGTAATGCAGCCTTCGAGGACGATGACACGGCCAAACAACAAATCACTGACTACAACGCACAAATTTATGCAATTCACGCGACTGACGATCACGAATCGCCGTTTGCACAAATCTACTGGACTTGTCGACAGTGGAGTTACGACGGGTTTGACCGGCTGTATGCCCAACTCGGTATGGTGCCATTCGACAAGTACTACCCCGAGAGCGAAACAACTCCACCCGGTATTGCGACCGTAGAAGCCGGGCTTGAACGCGGTGTGTTTAAAAAATCTGATGGTGCGGTGATATTTGATGGTGAATCGTATGGGCTCCACACGCGGGTATTTTTGAACTCACAAGGCCTGCCGACCTATGAGGCAAAGGACCTTGGGCTAGCCCAGCGTAAATGGCAAGACTATCACTTTGATATGAGTGTCATGATTACAGGGAATGACATCGTCGAATATATGAAAGTCGTATTACTGGCACTCAGCAATTTCCACCCAGAGGTTGTTGAGCGTACGCAGCACCTCACGCACGGCATGGTGAAGCTGGCCGGTGGTGTCAAAATGAGCTCACGCAAAGGCAACATCCTGCGTGCCACCGATATTCTCGACTCCGCCATGCAAGCCGCCCAAAAATCTGGCCGTGATGTCACAACAGATACTGTACTGGCAGCAGTCCGCTACGCGTTTATCAAAAACCGTATCGGCGGTGATGTGATTTATGATCCCGAAGAATCGATTGCGCTGGAAGGTAACTCCGGTCCATACCTTCAATATGCGCATGCCCGCGCCTGTTCGATTCTAGCTAAGAAATCGGCCACGAAGGGTGAGCCAGATGACTTACAGCCCGGAGAACGCAGCCTTGTCCGTAAGCTTGGCATGTATCATGAGGCAGTTGATCTGGCGGTCAGCGACCTTATGCCACATCATATTTGTACGTATCTATACGAATTATCCCAAGTGTTCAATCGGTTTTATGAGCAAAACCATGTTATCGGCGATGAGCGAGAGGCGGTTCGTCTGCTGCTCGTCAAAACATATGCCCAGACGCTCAAGCAAGGCCTCGAACTTCTCAACATTCCTGCACCAGAGAAAATGTAATGGGCACAAATTAGCACCATCAGTACTGCCTAAATTTGTTAGAGTAAGCGTATAATCGGAAGCATAACTAATAAGGAGGATGAGCCATGGATGTGCTCATAGATTATCTCAATCAACTTAACTGGCTGGCAGTGCTTGCGGCAGCTATAGCCGCTTTTGCTACGGGCGCGCTGTGGTATTCCAAGGCGTTGTTCTTGGAGCCATGGATGAAAGGCGCTGGCCTCAGTAAAAAAGATGTCGAAAACCCAGATATGGCCAAGTCTATGGGGGGCGGTTTTGTGTCTGTGTTGATCTCGGCAGTTGCATTAGCTATCGTCTACGATGTACTAGCACTTGATGGCGTTGTAGATGGACTGTTGTTAGGAGTGCTGGTGGCAATTGGCTTTGTGGTCAGCAACAAACTGATGCACACACTCTTTGAAATGAAACCAAACAGTTATATACTAGTCACCTCAGCTGGAGATGTGGTGGCCCTCGGGGTTATGGGAGCTGTACTCGGTCTACTACGTTAAACGAGGA
>CAZEBF010000012.1:0-26455 GCA_964510235.1 uncultured Candidatus Saccharibacteria bacterium
GCAAAGTAGCCAAAAGCTATTAGTAATATGTCTGCGATAAAGGCGATACCAAAGAATAGATCCTGGGCCTTCGAATTTGTATCTACATCCGGCCACAGCGCAAAAAGCACCGCCACCACATAGACGGCCACCAACAACTGCCAATCCCCCGCCAAAACCGCACTATCCGGCATACCCCGCCCCGGCAAAAGGTAATAGCTGGCCGACACCGCCGTGCCAGCCAGCAAACCACCCACCACATGCCCTTTATAGTTAGCCATGAGCTTATTGTACACGAATAACCAGGACTAGTTTCAGTCAGCACTAGCTAGTCTGACGAGCTTAACGAAGACGCTCCCACTCTTGCGAGTCACTACTAACATCGTCATCGAAGCGACTGATGGCAGTCATTGCTTTATGTAAATTCTGGTATGCACTCCACATTTGAAACTTCCGTGGGTCTTCTATTCTACACGCATCGTCCGGTTCTGTTTCAACACGCTTCAGGACGTTCGATAGCACCCGTAGTTGGGGAAACACCTTTTCAATCCTTTCGATTTCCTGCCTTGATCTGTCAAACTTTCTTATCAACATATCGATCGACGATGGTTGTCGTGAGCGAACTACTGCACCAGGTGTTCTACCTATTGAATCAAGCCCGCAGTAGTACGTGAACAGGCATGAAAGAACAATATCTTCAACCTGCACCTCAGATGACAGAATTTTATCGGCTGGAAATAAGTCGAAAGGGCTACGACGATAGAGCGAGAACCGACCGTGATAGTAATTCCTCTCTGTCCTAAAATCTTGATGAAACTCCGCCATGTTAAAACGGTTTGGGCTGCTTTCTTTAGGCAATGATTCGGCGTAGGTAACAAGCCTTAACTTATTTTCAAGCATTTCTCGAACAAGAAGTGGGAGCGTCCAGTGGTTAAAGGCAGTATCGACATCGAGTTTTGCAATATAAGCATCAATATCTCTAACTTGCACCCCCGCATAGAAAGCTTTCAGAATACCATCATCCGAATCAATAACCCTACGTTTCTCCGAATCAAGTTCGGCATACTCGTTCAGAATTACCTGAGATTCGTCAGTGCTGCCATTTATGACGAATATCACCTCATGCGGTATGTGGAGCAGGTCTAATTCAGTAAGTGTCCTGTCTAGCTGCTGGAGAAATGTAGGAAGCTCATGCTTCTCATTTCTTACTGGCACAATCACAGAGACTCCTGTTACAGCATTCCATTCTACCGTATTACGCACGGCTTCGTATTCTGATTGATTTATCTCTGGCGTCACTATATGTCGATTTCTTTGCTGCAAGGCTTCAACTTTTAGTGAATACCGATTCGTTTCATCAATCTTTATACCACTAATTTCCGATAAAGCTTCGTGATTCTGATATGGAGCAATCAGTCCAAACCCTGCATCCTTTAGGAATCTTCGAAGCAACGAATCAGAGAATAATACTCGGTGAAGCCATCGAGGGTCTGTTTTCGAATGCTCTGCGCCAAGCCCTACGAGCTGAGTAAGAGCGGCACTGCCTCCTGGGATCGCGTAGCTCTTCTGCCCTTTTGACGAGTACCCATCTTTTAGTTCGTTAAGCGTTATTAAGGCGTCAGGCACGGCAATTCTGAGGAGTCCACGAGGATGCAGGACGCGTTTCCACTCTGCTAAGACACGCGGAACTTGGCTTGCTTCAAAGTGCTCTAGTACATGCGAACCCATGACGACACTGAACCAACCATCAGGGAACGGCAATGCAGTCGCTGATGCAACTACTTCTGGAGAACCCTCTGGTGACAGATCGATATTGATTGCTTCACGAATTTTCTTCCTCGGATCGTGACCAGAACCAATATTAAGCACTCTCGGAAGAGGTAGCATTCTGTCATCGTTTTCCGTAACAGTAGCAGTCGGCTGATAGAAGTCGGTCGTATACTCTGGGAGGCTTTGCTCACCAAAATCGTCAGCTATCCTTTGAGACAGCCTACGATTACCCGGATTAATGAATTCAACCACCGTGCTCCCTGTGCTGGAGTCATGATCGAAGCCTTGTATGAGTAGTCCAGTATCTAAAAGATAGCCCATAAGCACCTCTTTGTTATACAAAACTGGCCTTAAAAGCGAATCATTATCACCACGATATATCAGTTGCTGTTGTAACTCGAGAAAATCGTGATCATCGCCAATTGCAGCAATCAGCCTCTCAGCAACAACCGTTCCTTCTAGAAATTGAACAGCATGAGCAGAATCAGGATCAGTTTCATGTAACGCTTCTATGAATGTATCTTGATGTAGCTTATCAATTTCGGAACTATGAAACGTCATTTACGACCTCGTTGACTAATATATTCAATTGTACCATAATACCCTCATTGTTAATGAAAGGTTTGTTATGTCAAGCGGCCGGGTCGAAAATCTGTTACTAGCAGCGCCATTAATCACAGGAATTCCTGGCTGTGAGATTCCAGACTTTACTGATCTTCCTCCATCGACCTTTTCGTCATTGGCACTATTCCCTCAGGATGAAAACACTAAAGAAGATGTACAGTACGACCGGCCAGGCACAGCCGCCATTGAGCATTACTACCAAGAAGTTATTACATCTTCTGGCGTATCATCGGCAGTAAAAGCCGCTGTGGAACCAATGCTCGAACAATACTCTGTAATGACGAGATGTTCGCCTTTGGCTGAAGCTCGTCATGGGGATGTGTCATTCGCAGGCACATATCCGTCATTTATACCAAAACCTTTTCCTCAAACGATTGATGCAGTCTGTCGGGGAGTCGGTGCAGTGCTCGCAGGACAACATACGGATTACGCTCAGTACTACCAAAATAGGCATATGATTCCAATGGAAGATAGAGGGTTAGGCGTGCTTTTAATGAGGCTAGTACAAAACCCAGCGATTCATGGTACCGGCTATGCGTTCCAATCTAACGTCAGAGCGGAGTATGTTTTCGACCCAAGTCTTGATCAAGAACAGTACGCCATACAGCGTAATGTTAACCATTTGACTAATGATAAATTTGGCCGCTCAAATGAAGATCCAAATGGTTTTTGCAATGATATTGATTTCGACGTACGGGTAACGAAGCTGTTGACAACACTCGAGAATCACTTCTCAATGCCAGTTGATGTAGAGTTCTTGGTTGATTCTGAAGGTAGCATTAATGTCGTTCAAATACGAAAAATGTCCAAAAAACATCGAGACAACTGGTCAAATTATTACCGCCAGTCACACCACGATATTGACACTTCTGCTCCTCGAAGAGCGATCATTAACAGTGTTGGCCTCTTACCTGATAACAAAGAGATTACAACGATTCAACACGAAGACACGTTTACCACACTTACTTCCTTGAGTGCTTCTCAAGATGCCGTGCAGTTACTCATCGTGCATAATGACGATAGAACACGCGATCACTTACAGTACGCGGTCCTCGAAGACCCCTACGTACAAGCTGCGTTTCATGCATCACCTAAGGAAGGCGACTTCGTAACAAATACACGTAAGACAGTTTACTCTAACGGCGACACCTACTCTAGCTAACCTTTAAGGGGCAAGCATTCCTCGGGCTACTAATTCATCAATAAGAATACCCATTGTCTTTTTATCGCCACCAGAATAGGCTTTGGTGAATTCTATCGCGTTCATGAATCGGCGGTTGGATGTTGGATCGGTTGGATCGGGGATGAATGTATTAATTTTCTGAGGTCGAGCAGTAAAAATTGCCATTGCCGTACTGTCGTTCTTGATAACGGCAAAAGGTGCTACATCGTCAATTTCTACACATGCCTCTTCGAGCACTTCTCGATGAGCGGCTTGTACTACGCTTTCATCACCCTCCATATGTCCCCCGGGGATATCCCATCCACGCTCGTTCTGCATTACCAGCAACGATTTATCATCATTCATAACAAAAGCGAAGGCTGCGGTAATCTTTTCTGGAAGCTGCTCAAAATCTGGGTTCTCAACAAACTCAACCACAAACGCTGCAGGATTTTTTGCGTATTCAGGACCATTATCTTGATGTGTCATATGCCGTTATTATCATATAATCTCTCGTAATATACAAGACGTGCTGTACTTAAACTGTTCGTGAACTTTTACTAACCTATAAAACTATAAAGGGGAAGTACCCGCCGAAACCGCCGTTCCTGCCAACACTCCGCCCACAACATGCCCTTTATAATTTGCCATGTCACCATTGTACCTGTATACATCACAACGCATAGATGATGCGATCTGCCAGCGCTGTACTTTGGTTTACAACTCCTTAACACTCCTGGTGGTACAATGGCTGCGTGAACAAGACTACGATTTTGCTAGTGGAGGATAACGCCGACATGCGCCATGCGGTGGCCAGTTATTTGCGTAACGAAGGCTTTGTGGCGATTGAGCATGACAGTGCGGAGTCCGCTATCGCTAGTGGAGACTGGGAAGAAAGTGACTTGGCAGTACTTGATATTGCACTGCCTGGTAAGAGCGGCATTGAGCTAACGCAACAACTTAAGGCTCTGGGGTTTGATAAACCAATCTTAGGATTAACAGCGCGTGACACTATCGACGACAAAATAGAAGGCCTCAGCAATGGCATGACGGACTATGTCGTCAAGCCATTTGACCTGCGCGAACTAACCGCACGTATACAAGCATTGCTGCGCATCCATGGCACGCAAAGCGACCTCGCTACTTTTAAAACTATCAGTTTCAAGATCGAGCCAAAGCGTCATAGATTTTATCAAAACGGCCAAGAGATTAAGCTAACGGCCGTGGAGTTTAGACTGATGCTGCTACTCATGCAACACAACCATGTCACTGTCTCTGGCCAAGATCTAATTGAAGCCGCCTGGGGTGAGGATGCCGCCCTAACTACCCCACCGCTTCGTATTCATATATCAAACTTGCGCAATAAGATTGGCGATGACACACTGACTGTTATTCACACGGTGCCAGGCATCGGCTACATGCTACAGGACTAAAAATGGAACGACTATTCAACAAAACCAGACGAGACTTCACCATCGCAACCATTGCAGTGGCTATGCTCTGCGCAATAACGAGCGGCGGTGCGGTATATATTGCTGCGCAAGACCGACTTGATAATCCAATAACAGCCGAACGATTAAGTGAGCTGTCGCACAATAATGCTGAAGTAAGCGAATACCTAGCAAGTCAAAAACCGTACCACGCACACTTTGAATCGATAGCTACGATCATTCAAGAAGAAGAGCAGCGCCAAATCAAACAAGTCTTGCCCTGGATCATAGGTTGGGTTGCAACCATTAGTGCATTGATTGGCTGGTTCCTAGCTCAAAGATTACTAGCCCCTGTACGAGAGGCTTACTTGGCTCAGCGTCGCTTTTTGCAAGATGCCGCTCACGAGCTACGCAATCCTTTGGCGGCGATGCAATCGATGCTGCAAAACGCACGACAATCATCTGCTAAAGCTTCCCCATCGCCCAAGCTTCTAACTTCACTCGAAGCCCAGACAAAACATCTGTCCAGTATTACCAGCGAGTTACTATTACTTGAACACCAGGAGCACGCCGGCAACGAAGTTACTGACATCGCCACGCTTTTGCAGGATGTAATCGAAGAGCTACATTACTTGGCGAAGCAGAAGAAAGTGATCGTCAAGCTACAAAGCCCAGAACAACTACAAGCCCGAATCACACCACAACACTTTGTACAGATTGCTCATAACCTTATAGAAAATGCTATTAAGTTTAGCAAAACTGGTGACATGGTCAACGTAGCACTTTCAGGCAGTAACAACCGCTGGCGTTTAGAAGTCAAAGACAAAGGCATCGGCATTCCTGCCGCAGAACAGGCTGATGTATGCAATCGATTCTTTCGTGCCAGTAATGCTACGCGCGTTAATGGCACTGGTCTTGGTCTAGCTATCGTCCACAAGTTTGCCAAACTATACGGCGCAAAAGTACACATAAGCAGTCGCGTTAATCATGGCACAATTGTAATTGTAGACACCAAAAAATAGCTTTACGCATTCTATACACCCTCTCCCGCACAATGAAAGAGTAAAAAACTAACAAGGAGGGTCCATGCAAGAATCAAACAAAACAGCAGGAATTGCTGCCGGCGTAGTTGCGCTTGTAGTAATTGGAGGTGGAATAATCTGGTTTATGACAAGCAACAACGACAACGAAACAGCCAACAACAACACAACAGAAAGCACTCAGATGACCGAAGCCGCGCAACCAACGCAAGATATCGTCGAGATTGCGAGCTCAGACGAACAGTTTTCTACACTAGTTACGGCTGTCAGCGCAGCGGGCTTGGTAGAAACCCTGCAGGGTGAAGGACCATTTACTGTCTTTGCGCCGACCAACGCAGCGTTTGAAAAGCTGCCAGCAGGCACAGTAGAGAGTCTGCTCGAGCCAGCCAATAAGGATCAGTTAGCCGGTATACTTACCTACCACGTAGTACCAGGTAGTGTCATGAGCAGCGATTTGTCTGACGGCCAAAAAGTAAAGACAGTGCAAGGCAACGAGCTAACTGTACGCATTAGTGGCGGTACCGTTCAGCTCGAGGACGCCACTGGCGCAAGAAGCACTGTTACAAAAACTGACATCAAAGCCAGCAACGGCGTAATCCACGTCATCGACACAGTCGTAATGCCACAATAGCAACATAACACTGTCCACCAAACAGACCGCCCACCAGCGGTCTGTTTTTGCTATGTACTACTCCCACGCGAAGTCGTGGCCGAAGTGACCATAGCGAGCAGTTTGCTCGTACTGTGGCTGGCGGAGTTTGAGCCATTTGATGATGCCATTTGGCGACAGGTCGTAGCCAGCGACAACTTCTTGGACGCCATCGATGATGACAATCGCTTCAAGTGGCTGATCATAGCCAATAGCGTATGCTAACCGACAAAACACCTCTTTGGCCTGGCGCTTCTGCAAATATTCTACTGCGATGCGCCGTGCTGCATAGGCCGCAGAGCGGTCGACTTTACTCGGGTCTTTGCCACTAAAACAGCCTCCACCAATTGGGATACGCGGTCCGTAGTTATCGACCACTAACTTTCGGCCGGTTAACCCCGTATCAGCATCAAAGCCACCTTGATGCCAGTCACCAGCTGGGTTGATGTGCAGGGAGACTGACTTGGGATTGAAGATAGAGGACTGGAGAGTTGCAGCCCAGTCAAGTACGGCTTGTTTTAGTTCGGATTGTTTGGCGTGTTGGAAGCTTGCAACTAGTGAGACGATTCTGCCATCACTTAACGTCACTTGCGTCTTGCCATCGTGTGGCCATTTCTCATACAAGAGTTGGTTGAGTTGACGGCTCAGGACTACTTCTAGCGGTAGATGTTCTGGCGTTTCACTGCAAGCATAACCTACCATGATACCTTGATCACCTGCACCGCCCGTATCGACGCCACTAGCAATCTCGGGACTTTGCGCGACTATGCGTACTTCGATCTCATTCCCGGGCGCCAGGCGTTGCACGATTGGCTCGATTACTACCTTTGCATTACTGGTAACTTCCCCAACCACAAAGATTTTCCCATGACCACCGACGGTTTCTACCGCAACACGAGCATTTGGATCTATTGCAAGATACGCATCCAGTATTGCATCAGATATTTGGTCGCACAGCTTGTCTGGATGCTTAGGAGAGACACTTTCCGCAGAGCGGTAATTGGTTTGATTGGCTTTAGTCGACATGAAAAAACTCCTTTCTATCGACCCCGAAACAGGTCAGAAAGGAGCGGGTTGCTCAGCTATCTTCCCCGTAAACGGGCTGAATTTTGCACCTTGACGCGCGGTAAGCGCGATAGGTTGCAGGTGGGTCAACGGGTCAGTCCCTCGCCACACTCTTGATAGTTTAAATTGTTAACCCGCTTAGTATAGCATATGCATTCTTCTAGAGGTAGCCGGCAGTGCCGTGGTTGATTTTTGGGTATATTTGGGCATAGATTCTGTTGGCTTCTGCGTTTGTGAGTGAACGTTCTAGGTGCCGTAATGTAATGCGCACCAATGCATTCTTTTGGTCTGGGTTGATGCCCAGTCGGACGCGTACTATTTCTGGCAGAGACTGGTAGCTGGTTTCACTAAGAATCTCTACTTCCTCAAGCGCATCAACGTGCGTCCCCAGTGCATCACGGATGTCTGAACTAATGTCTTCTTCTACGTATGTATTCGGTACTGAATACGACAAATCGCGCCGAATAGCTGGTTGCATTGACACCTCAACATATGGTTCGAGGTCTTTCATTTGCGCAGCAATCTTTGGATTAGTTGAGCGTAGGTAGCGAATATCAGGAATAGATTTTAGCGTCATAACTAAACGATCTAGGCCAATGCCTGAGGCCCAGCCAGAATAGACTGTTGGGTCAAGTCCAGCGTTTGCCAAGATCTGATCATTAATCAGCCCGCACTCTAGTATCTCGATATCACGCTCGTCCTTCACGGCATTCACTTCCATGCCTTCTTTGGTGTAGGGATGTGGCATGTCGACAATACGCAGCCTCCAGCCGGGTGCAGCTACTTCTGCTACACCTTCGACCACAGTACGCAGATCCTGCCTGACCAGTTGCGTGTTTTTACAGATACGCCAAATACCCAGCATTTGGATAGCTGCCAGGTGTTTTTTGTCGGTCACATCGCGGCGATAGACAACAGCCGGCGTCAGGATTACTACATCATCCCAGTCGTTACGCTTGGCCAGATCTCGCAGAATGCCAGGGATATGAGCCGTGTCGTGCGTCCGCAGTATGTGCGTTTGGTCCACATAGTGCGTATAGGTGGATGAACGACTTATGTTATCTTTGTCTATTAGCAAGTTGTCGTAGTTATCTTCTATTGTCACAATTGGGCTACCACGATACACCACTATCTCACTGTTTGGATGTGTTGCACGAATGTACGCTTCGATTTTTTGGTACAACAATTTAACCGCATGCGGCTCCGCAGCTTGAGTTAAATCTGGAATCGCTAAATAGTGATCCAGCTGTTTCTGTGTAATGGGTTTTATATACATTTTCATTAGATTTTCTCCGTAAAGTTTTCAATTAAAAAACGACCGCTGTTCTGGCGGTCGCTCTTGTTATTGTTTTAGGTCGTTTAGTACGTTCGAGGAGTGGCCGCCGGCATAAAGTCAGCAAAGAAAAAGTCAGCAGCACGAACAGCACCTTCAATGGCGCCTAACTGATTAACAGAGATAATTCGTGTCTGAATCATAGCAGAATAATAGCACTTTATTAATCTTATGTCAATAACTGTACTCTACTCTTTAGTTTGTTTACGACGCGCCCAGCGCTGAGAGGCGCGACTGCGAACAGCTTCGAGCGCTAGGTAGTAATACGGGAATGAAATGAGGACCAAGACTGCGCTAGCGGTCAGACCACCAATCAGAGTAATAGCTAGACTCTCCCAGAACGGATCACTCAACGCCAACGGTACAAGTGCAAGAATACTTGTTAAGCTAGTGGTCAAAAGTGGACGCGTACGCTCGGTAACTGCTTCGGCCATAGCTTGTCGCGGTGATAAACCACGGCGACGGGCTTGGTTGGCATAATCAGTTAACAGTATTGAGTTGTTGACCGAAATACCAATCAGGGCAAAGAACGCCACCATCACAAAGAAGCTCAATGGATTATTAGTAAGTAGTAACGCCACTGCTACTCCGAAGAAGCTAAATGGTACCGCGATAAGAATAAGTATTGGCTGGAAAAACGATTTGAACTGCAGAGCTAATAACACAAACATCATGATGACCAGGATTGGTAATGCAATCAGCACCGACTCGAAAGATTCTTGATTATCTGACTCACTACCAAAGTCAAAGGCAATGGCGGAAGCTTCTAAGCCGTTGAAATTTGCTGAATCGCTCATAAACTCATCTTGGACCAGTTGTTGTGCCGCTTGAACCAGTGCAGATGTATCGCTCGCATCAAACGCCGCACTTACCTGCACTGTTCGCTCACCGTTAAGACGCGTGATGGTGGCTTGCTCACCGTTATAAATCACCTCACTGACTTTTGCAGTTGTGCCGTTATCTCGCGTTATTACTCGACCATTCAGGAAGGCAGCTAGCTTCTGAGCGACAACTTCAGCTTGCTGAGGATTGGTGGCATCTATCTGGACTTTGAACGGGAATTCTTCTTTTGGTGGGCCAGCACTTTGTTGGTTAACGACAATTCGAGCGCCTTCAATAGTAATCGCGTTTTCGATATCTTGAGCAATTTGATCAGCAGTGCGTTCGCGTTCTTTATATGAAGTCAGTGATAAGTTAGCCCGAGCCGAGCGGTTGTTTGATAGACCGAGGTAGGTAATCTTTTCTAAGTCACTACTAGCTTGCTCTACAATGATTTTGTTGGCATCTGCCGTGATAGCTTCTGCTTGAGCTAGCGATAGTCCTGGCGCAAAGCTGTATTCAACCGACAGCGTATCAGAGTCTTTAGCGTTCGGGAAAATATCAAACTTTAGCTGCCCGAACACTGGTCCAGTTGCCATGATGAATGCCAGACTTATCGCAACTGCAGTTAATCCATAACCGATCTTTCTACGCCGCGTATTTGCACGCATGATCAGATGGGAGATGCCATAGGCAAGCTTGTCTGCGCCACGACGGATAAGGCCAAACGGGTTCGATTTGTGGGTAGTTTTGGGGGCTGAACCCAGGAACCAACGCGAGACAAACGGAATAAAGAACAACGAGACTACCAGCGACATAGCCAAGCTAATAATGATAGTAATTGGCAAGACACGAATGAACTCACCCAGGATGCCACCAATAAATAGTAGCGGCGCAAAACCAAGCATTGTCGTGAACGTACCTGCAGCACTTGCTAATGCTACTTTCTTAGTTGCAACCTTGATTGCTTCAGGCAACGGCTTTTTTGCCCGCCGCTGACGGTCGATTGCTTCAATCATAATAATGGTGTCATCAACAATCAGACCCAGACACAACACCAGGCCGAATAAACTAATCGTGTTGAGCGTAATACCAGATGCAAATAAAATGCCGATTGTCGCGGTCAGCGTCACGAGCATTCCTAGAGCGGCTAGAGCACCGGCTCTGACACCAATAAACACCAGACTTACAAGGATAACTATGAGCAAACCTTCAAACAAGTTGGTCTGCAACGAGCCCACTTGCTGCTTGATAGTTGGTGCAAAACCAGCTGCGTTTGCGACAGTAATGCCAGAAAACTCACCTGAACTATTGACCTCTGCAACTGCTGCATTAACGCTATCTTCAAAAGCAATTACATCTTCACCGTCACGAGCAGTTATACCAATAACCGTGCTTTCAATTACTTCGATGCTGCTATCCTTACGTTCACCAAACCAGTCAAATGAAACTTGTTCTTCTGCAGGTTGACCAGTTACAGGATTGGTACCAGTTTTTATCTGTTCAACGGCTTCTACCGTAATGGCTTCCGGTATTGTGTCTCGCAGTTTATCTGCAATGGCGCGTGCGTTCTGGTTGCGTTCACCAACTGTTTGGTCTTGGCTGCTGACGGCCACGAGGACGTCGTATTTGTTATTAAAGCGCGTAGCATCGATAGCTTGGAACGTTAATTGAGCTTGTTCAGGTAGTTCTTTCTTTACTTCACTAAGTCGAGTTTCCACCCGGGCTGATCCTTCAGCCGATGAAAGTGTTTCATCATATTCGACCACAACAGTGAGCTGATTGTCGGTAGCAGTGGTTGTGGTACCAATGACTCCATCAACATCTTTAATGGCGGCAACTATCGGCTGCGATAGCTGTTGGTCAACAACTGACTTATCATTAACGAGGTAGAGGCCATTCACTACACTGACAGGCACATTTACAGCCGGGAAACCCTGTCGCTGCATAAAGACGGTGTATGACAATAGTCCAAAGACAAATAGCGAAATCCAAAAGGCTGCACTAATAAAAACGTGCTTATACAAAAACAAGCTCAATCGAGTGATACGTGAGTCTTTAGTCGCCTTAACGGATTTTTTTGTACGCATGCAAGAGTAAGTATAACAGCAATTAGCAGTCTCAATGCAAGACTGCTAACTAATTATTTGTTGTTGTTTTTACTGTTTTACACGCCTAGGTTCGAAAGCACCTCGTACAGTAGGTAGGCTGGCCAGACGCACGCCTTAAGAAAAGCCAAGATGACCTCCCAAAAACCTTGCGCTTGGTTTACAAAATACACCAGTGCACCGACCCAGGCGGTAAAGAGCACCCAGCCAGTTGGCCCGTTCTCGTGAATTACTTTTGTTTTATTTGCCATAGTTATATCCTCCTATTAACAAGTATACGCCTGCGCTCAAATTGTGCATATGCTTGCATTGTCGTGCATTTACTTAGAAAATGTTGTGAAGCATGAGTGAGTTTACATTACCTCCAATTATTTACGGCATCGAAACTGAGTACACCGGCACCATTGGTTTCCGTTATGACGATACCAGTGAGCTCGTGGGGGCCTGTCACGGCCCAAAACAACAACGTGAGGTGCCATTGGTTAGTAACAGTTCTTTTGAAAATATTGATGATGGGGCCTACGTAACTGCACTCGAAGAACAAGGCATAACAAGAAGTGAACGAAACGAGATGCTGAGCAATGGCGGACGATTCTATATAGATCACAGTGGAGCTGAATACTGCACCCCAGAGACCACAAGCGCAGAAGAAGTTGTTCATCGTACATTCGATGGCGACAGGCTTGTGCTTGGCGTATTGGCTAGTCTAAGAGAGGAAGGTCATATTATAAGTTCGCAACTCAACCGTAAATCTGTTGACCACAGCGGTAGCTCTAGAGGGATTCATCATAATCATGCAATCACTTACATTCCTGATTGTGACACTTACTGGAAACGGAATGATGTCGTCGACGCTCATGTTTCTATAGAGATTTCAAAGGCAGTGATAGCCGGAGCGGGTGGCCTCCTCGTTGATAGCGAAGACGGCACAACAAAATACTATCACTCGCCCCGTCTCGCAATTAGTAACAGGCTATTCGGAGATGATCCCATTGGTCAGCGCGGCTTACTGCGGTATGGACTTTCACCAGATGTTGGCTGCTCGCGCTACGAGTCGATATGTAATGATGCCCTGAACTCACCATGGGCGCTCAGAGCGAGTCTAGTTTTAGTTAACGCGACCACCCGTCTTGTCGCTGCAGACATGCACCACAATATTCCTAAAATTGTTAGACCTATGCTTGCAGCAAGAAGTGTCGGGCAATATGGAAACAATTGTCATATCCTTGTCAATAACGGTCAGGATGAGTACCAGAAGCCTGCTGATGTTCTTGAAGAAATTGCAATGCAGCTAATTAGTGCACATGATACTCATGACATACTCGATCAAGAAATGAGGCAAGTACTTGAGGAAGTTATTGAAGTAGTACATATGCAAAAAAGTGACCCGACTACAGTTGCACCTGTCGTAGAAGCTGTACAACGCAAGTTATTCATAGATAAAATCTTGGGTGAAGCAGTAGACTACGATTCTGTTGCTAGCTGTCGGCGTGATTTTCTGTGGGACATGATTGGAGATGGTGCGGCCCAAAGACTTCGTGAAGATAAAAAAATTGGCTGGCTTGGTTTTTCTAAACCGTTCAGCGTAGTCGACAGAAAAAAACGCTTAGTCAATCCGCCTAAAGACACGCGTGCACGTATTCGTGCAAATATTCTGACAAACCCCGATAAGCAAAGCGAATATGCGGTCACGAATTGGAGTACTATAGTGCACGCAGGGCGAGTGTACGAACTTGCACCACTTAGCACCCACGTCAAAGATGCGATACTAGTTCCAATTGTCACTCCCAAAGATGAATAGTAGCCAGCGCAGGGCGGACGCACCAGCAGTAGTGATTTTGATGGTGGAAGCAAGACTTATGCGATCTGGTCATCGGATCGCAGATCTTTGGTCATAGCTCGAGCTCGACCGAGCTCGATCTGGCCAGGGTACACATCTGCAAATGCCTTAAAGAATTCTTCACGTTCATCTTCAGTAGAATCACCGGATATCTCGCCGACTGGCACAGCTGGGCTTCTTCCAGTGTAGAAATCGGTCCTATCACAATCAGGCGTGCCCAGCTCATCATAAGCTGCATCGAAGCACTTACTCCGCTCCCACAATAAGTAGTCCTGACTTTGCCTTGACAGATCAAGCACGACTGCTGCACCTTCTTCATTTCTCTTCGGGATCAGACCAACATTCGTTACGTCTAGCGTAAGGTGATTAGCAAAAGTCCCGATCCCTCGATACATACGTTGATGCACAGCACCGACCAGCAGCCCGCCGAAGCGACGGTCGCGCTTCCAGTCACCACCTTGAATAATTGATACTTCCATCCAGTCTCGACGTTCAAATCTGCTCGCAAGTGGACCAGCACGTTCAAGGACAGCTTCAAATTGTATCCTGCTGTGTTTTAGCAATGGTCGTTTGATCAGTGAAATGCTGTCTCTAACGGTCAAGTCTGCGGCTGGAGCTTCACCGTTTAGACCTTCACGCGTAAAATCTTGTCTTTTAAATCGCATGGTCACCCCTCCATCCCTGGGTGGTGCCAGTATGTCTCTTCGTGTTCAGTCGCGCTGATTTGCTCTATCCGAAGCTGACGGACACCGTTGACCACGCCCAGCATAAAGCCAACACCGCGTGTCAGCGGGTCCCAGTCTGTTGGCGCACGCAACAGATCATCGCCCCATTCACGCATCACATGATCATATGCCACAGCGTGCTGATAACCCAAAAAAGTGAACTGTTCCATGCCCCTACCATTTGTGTCAGCCGTCGCTAGGACTGTACTCCGACCAAACTCTGCCAGCTCATTAACAAGCGACCGGGTTGGAGCAGTGTGTTTGAGTACAAACGCAACCATGCCAGCTCCCCGTCTAAATGCACGACTTATCTCATCTTGTTTAGCCGGGTGGACGTACTTGCCTTCCAGCAAGCTCCCGACAGCATTGCTTGCTGCCGTTGCTAGCCCGTCATCGCCTGGCACATCAAGATGCGCCATAATGAAGGTTTTAACGGTATCATGGCGGGCTGCTTCTCTTTGCAGTAACTGCCGCGGTGCTTGCGCATCAGCTATCTGGCTGAGTTGCGCCAGATGCAATTCTTGGTGTGGAGGTAGTGTTGACATAGCGAACATTATGCCACTCAATTAGCGGCAAACCAAAAGCGTTACAACTGCTGCTGACTTAACGCACACTGGGTGTATACCGAGGGCTAGAAAGTGAAAGAGGCCTGTTCGTCTTCAGCCTTTTTAGCAAGATACGTACGCGTCCTCTCAGCAAGTCTGGCCGCTTGATCAGATGCTGTCTCCCCTTCCTCAAGCGCCATAACTTCTTCGAGAGTCTTAAGTGCTGCAATTAACGCAGGGTCTTTCTGCCGCTTACTGTAATTCTCCAGGATCATGCTTATCCTGTTCAGAATACCTTCATCAATTTCTCCCTGTTCGGCCAGTCTTTCAGCCATTTTATCTACAAGTGGCGCTAACTCATTGTTTAGAATATTGCCTTCCACGGTGTCGCCAATCAGGCCGAGAGTGAAACCCTCCTGGATACTTGTTAGCTGCGAAGCAAGCCTGCTAGTTGCTGCCCTCAAATGTGTGGCTTCAATCCGTACTCGGTGCTCATCGCCTGGACTCAGTGTGTCACCTTCTAAGTGCGGCTTTGCTTCCGCGTCATCGTACAGGCTGGACATTCCTTTTTCACGAATTGCAATCTTTTCACGGATACGCTTGTCTACTTCATCAATGAGAGGGTCAGTAACAGTAATCCAGTTAGCTAGGTCAAGAATTTCTGATTCACTAAAGCCTTCCGCGGCCATTTGAGCAATTCGTTTTACCTGGCTCGGCTTAAATTTCTCTGTATTAATTGCCAGTCTAATATGTTCTGGGACATGTGACAGGTCTTCATGTTTGCGAATCTCGGCAAGTATGCCGTCTGATGACAATTTTCGCTCAGCAAACCTCCTTGCCAGTACAATTACATCCTTCTCGGTATAGATTTTGAGGAGTCTGTCCATTTCAAATACTCCCGAATAAGGCAGTTTATCCCTAGCCACAAATTGTTTGACCTCTTCTGGTAGAGATTCGAATCGTATTGCGCGAGCAATCTGGTCATCATCCACGTTAAACATCTCTGCAACATCAGACGTTCGTGGCAGCTCACCTGTTTCCGTCTTAAGTCGCACGTACGTCACAATTGATCGGGAACGCTCCCACATAGCCGGCGCCAAACCTGAGTTCTCTGCAGCCTGGACTTCTAGCATGTCAGCAAATTCTGGGTTGATAAATATTCTAGCCATTAGAGCACGTTTACCTTTATTAGGGTGGCCTGTTTGCAACTTATTGCCATAGCCTATGGCGAGCTGTCGAGTGTGGCCTGCTACAGTTGCGAATATAGCACTCAAACCTGTGCGACCAATCTTTTCGATAACCGTAAACTCGTCAAGTCCAATCTCAGAATCAAAATATTCATTAGCGGCCTCGAGATAACGCGCTGCTGCAGTTGTGTCATCAAACATGGCTAAAGTACTGTTCTGAAGCTGCCCATTTGGACGCGAAATGTGCCTACCTAACATAGTGATGTATGGCATAGAGTACTCTTTTCTGATCTGTGGCAAGATCAGTGGCGATCCAGGACGAATGTACGCTAAGGTAGCGTCACCAAAACGGGAAATTTTCTCTGGAACAAACCCATTTCGATACTCTTTGGCTGGCCGAAGACAGCGCTCCATCACGACTTCTCTACTCAGACGCGTTTCATCAGCGAGTAAAGCGTCTTGTCGGTACACTTGGGCAGCTTCAGCTACTTCATCAGCCGTCATGTTGCTGACATCAGCAAGCGGCATGCGCTCAACTATCTCCAAACGTTCTGCTGGTACTGCCATTTTGCCCTTCCTTTGGTACTAGTGTAGCGCTATATATAGTGTTTTTGAAGGCATTTAGCGCGTCAATTACACAACGAAGCACGGTAGGCGCATATTAAGGACCTGTTGGCTAAATTGTTGTACAATACAACTATGACAAGAACTACTCCAGAACTCGGTATAGCCGGTGGACCTAATCCGATCATCGATGAACTAGCATTTCCTGTACGAGAATTCTCTGACGCGCTGCAGATTGATTATGACACTTTTTTACACGGGATTATTGACACGCACTCTATTGACCCAGCTAACGCCAGCCGCCTCATTGCAATTGACGGCATTGCTAACAGGCTTGGCAGGACCCGCTACCAGGAACTCGCTGACCTGAATGATTTGTGTGATGGCTTCCCAACACCTGGTGTCATTATTGCCCCAGTACTCCGCGTCAGTGGTGACTTTAGCGTAACGGATAAAGTCATGGTACAGGTCCAGGACAAGGCTCCTTGGAAACAATACGAGATATTTGATACCAGAAAGAATCTCGAAACCAGAGAAGTTGATGGCATTAGCGTTGCTTTTGATCCAAAGACACCGCGCGCCTTTACGGTCGACGATTACTTAACCATTCAAGGTCGTACTACGGCAGCTCACGGGAGTTTGCGCTACAGACGCGCAGCGATCTTACATAGCCATTTTAACGAGAGAACCAACGATAACACGCCGCGTCACGTCTTGCGCATCTTTGGTCTTCAACTGAATAACACATACCCAGGCAAGGGCTCTAACTAGAGAAAAGTTTTTCTTGCGAATTATCGGGAAATCGTAAGCGTTCGCCTCGAACCGCCAACGCACCAGCTATATAGTAGTCCGCTGAGCCGATTCGTCCAGTACATGTTTCTTCGACAGGGCAGATGCGACAAGAGTTGTTATATGCCGCCATCTGTGCCGGATTATTCGGATTTTCTTCTGGCACGATAAGTACTGTCCGCCGTCCATCTCGCCCAAATCGACGCTTTGGCTCAATAGTCCAGTTGCCTGGCGCTTTGCTGCACAGCAACCCAGAAAGTAGCCACACAGCGTCACACAAACGAAGCGGATCAACGTCTTTGCGTACAGCATAATTCAGATAGACATCACGCAATGTCGCGGTTGTCTGTGGTCGCATTAAGTCTGTGTTGTACGGCACGCCAGGAAACTCAATCAGGCCATTTAGAATACTTACTCTGAGTACATGGATATCTACAGGAATTGGGAACTTAAAGCTATCGATCATTCCTTCATCCATCAAAAAATACGTGATCATACTGACCATTTTTTCTTGAAAACCACCAAAACCACCGCCTCGTTTATCATTCTTGATGCGTTGAACGGCTGCTTCGTACGTATCTACTCCTTTGAAGATCTCGCGCGGGTCACCATCATAGCGTTCCGTCATGCGCACAGCATTCTCTACCCAGAGTCGAGCTGTCGTTTGTTGAAACCCTAACCCAAAATGCTTGAGCGTAGCAGCTATGTCCTGTTCCACCATAGACCGTCGAGACATTGGATCTATGCCGGTGACGTCATGATCAATCATAGTGTCTGCTTCAAACTCTTCAGCTAATTTCTCAGTGTCAATTGGCTCCTCTGCTACCTCTTCACCCAGATTTGCCACAACTTTTTTACAATCAAACAAGTCTGGCCGCGCATCGTACACTTGACCGAGGCGCGTATACGCATCGTAGGACTTTATTCCACCACGCATGTAGTAACAACAAACAAAGTGAAACATCGCGTGGTCTTTACTGCCACGCTCAAGAGTTTTTGGCATGTTTTCTGGGATGTGTGGTGGTCGAGCTTCAGTCAGATTATAGGGAGGTTCTTTAGCCCAGTATGCGTCCATAATTTTGTCGAGCACCTTATCGACGCGTTCATGATTAACAACTATCGGTAACTCATCACTCGGCCAAGGTTTTATTGGCGATTCCCAGTCGCGATATGGGTCTTTCTGTAGATTCACCGGTGCAATGGGCTCCTGATAGTAGGCTTCTGCTTCAAAAAGAGCAACTTCACTCATGCTTGCCTGCCGTTCACCGCTTCGATTAGTGCATACAACCCACCGAATGTTACTCGTCCTGGTGCATGTACTGACAGCTGAAATAGATCACCTTGCTTGGCTCTGTTGAGAGCTAAATTCTTACGACGATTGTTCTCTACCAGATCTACTACTTCTAGGTGATACGGATTACAGCACGTTTGATTACGACATCGATGGTCAACCTGTCGCTCCAGACGTGCCCCGGCTGGCAACTCAACACCCATCAAAATACTCATTGACGCTCTGTGCGCTTGATAGCCTCGAAAGCCAAGACTGGCAATATTAACTTGCGGGTAGTACAGGCGATGTCCTTTGGTTCGAGTATGGAGCGGTAACTGCCAGCAACCATACTGTCCATCGAGCGACAATTTGGGCGCCAAATACTGCGCCAATGTCGTCACACACGGCTCGTCGAACAAGTTTGGATCATCCGCAATGCGTTTTAGCAGCACTAGACTTTCGGCACTGAATTCAACTGACGGTAAAACATCACCCCATTCCGTCACCAATACATGGTCATCGTCTGCAAACTCATGACCACCCGGCCGCAGAGGATGTCCTGGTATTATTTGCTGCAACTCCCCAAACTCAAAACCAACACTCATACATCTTAGTGTAATGGCCCCTTCGCCCCAGAACAATCATGAGCACGTTACTGTGGCATATGTTACAGCAATGTTTTGCTATCAGACATACACTACTGGTGTTCACATAAAAAGGAGGAGATATGACACAACACTTACAAGAACGTATAGACTCATTCATGAGTCGAAAGCAAAAAGAGCATCCCGAAATCAACCGTCCAGTCGACGACTTAATACAACAATGGAGATAGTATGGAATTTTTAATCTGGATCGTACTTGGCGCACTTGTAGGCTGGATTGCCTCACTCATCATGAAAACTGATGCAGACCAGGGCACTTTAGCAAACATTTTAATCGGTATCTCCGGTGCAGTACTTGGTGGATTTCTGTGGCGCACATTAACTGGCGATGAGGCAGATAGCCTAATAGGTCAAATACTGGTTGCGCTGGTTGGAGCTATGCTTATCATTGCAGTATGGAAGGCCTTACGCCGACCCTCTAGTTCTAAAATAGAATAGACCACCCGCCTTCTGCCTAGACAGCCTCTAATCTTAACCTGATGGAGGCTGTTTGACTTTTTATAACATAACTTGTACAGTCTGCATTAGAGAAACAAGTATGGCAGTATCCACAAGCAACTCAGCAAAACCTGTATCACCCCTCGCAAAAACCTTTTGGCTGAGTGTGCTGGCTGGCTTTTTATTGCTCATCGCCAACTCTGCCATTTGGCTCAACAACTACGTGTTTAACGAAGATAACTTCTCAAATGTTGTCACCACCGCCATCACCTCAGAGTCAAGTCGACAGGCTATTGCCGAACGCGTCACTGATGCGGCCTTTCAAGATCGTCCAGTGCTCAAAAAGGTAGCAGGTGATGTATCTACAAAAATTGTCAGTGGTTTACTCGCGACCAACCAAGCTGACACCGCTATAAGCGAAGTAACTCGTCGACTCAATGTTGTTTTGACTTCTAATAATCCAGAGCCGGTAGTTTTCGACCTCACAGGCATCAAAGGCATCGTAAGCCAGCTCGTAAATGTGTCTGCCTCACTGGGCCGCGAACCTCAAGTTGATCCAGCCAACATCCCCGATGAAATAGTCATTCTTGATACTGCTAACTTGCCAAACTTTTATAAATGGAGTGTAGCATTCTTGTGGATAGCTCCTTTGGCGTTCATTGGAGGAGCGGCAGCTCTCCTGTATCCGTACCTCAAGCGTAATCGACAAATCAAACCGATGCTGCTGACTCAAGGTGCAGTGATTACAGCTTTTGGCTTGCTTGGTCTTTTAGTCGGACCACTCTTCCGTCCACCATTACTGGCCAATGTAAAAACTTCGCAGGGTCGTGTCGTGATTGGAAACATTTACGACGGTTTCATAGCCACCTTCAATGCCCAAACTCGCTTAATCATAGTATTTGGAATCATCATAATTTTGATTGCTGGTGCAATGTACATCTACCAAGTCGCAGTACCGGCTATTAAGAACCACCGACAGTCAAAGCCCGCAAAAACCAACAAACGCTAATACAGTAACAAGCATCTAGAAGTGGCTCAATATTTGATTGGACGCGCGTCAGACTTGGTACTGTCATTTGTAAGCGCCAAGACGATTGAATGAATCTGATCTGGTGCAATTACATCTGCGTAGTCGTAGGGTGATGCATAATAAACTACCCGTACGGTGTCGCCTTTTTCAAGCTCAATGCCATCATAATTTTGGCTTCTATTTGTTTTGAAGTAATCTTGAACATCAAATGGGAACGTTACGCGAACGATTCTACCTGAAGTTGTCTGGATAATCATCGTGTTGCCGATAAACGAAGTGATGCGTCCACCGATCTCATGCTGCGATCCAGCTTCTACCAGATTGCTATTTGAGTCACCCTCACCAGCTGGCCATATGTCCAGTGTAGGCGCACTATAACACTCGTCCAATTCGTTACCTAGACATGGCTGCATGCCCGTACCACTGAGCACAAGGGGATTATTTATCTTGTCCATATCAGCCGACAACGAATCATTTCGGGAGAAAAGCCAAATAGCTAACCCAATCATGACTAACGCTAAAAACGCAGAAAGTATGGTTGCAGTTAAGATTAATGCAGTCCACGGCGATGTTTTATGTTTGGCTTGTGACATGTTAACAAGTATACGCTATTGATTGATTAGGTGTGTGTATACTATTGGTGTGAGTAAAAAAACAGACAATCCAAACACGGCTGCTCAGCAGCTTATCGAACTCGCTAATTACTATCCGTCCCCACACAACGGGCAGCCCATTGAGTTAGCAATGGATGGTAACAAACTAGAGGTGTTTTTTGTAAGAGAACGTGGCTTGAAATCAGCCGACGTGTCCTACACTTTTAGTTTTACCAGCATGGGTATTTTTATCGAACATCTGAGGCTCTGTGCACAGGCGCTTGGACACACCATATCAGTTGATTTAGAACTCCCAGACGTCTCCGCCCTGAAGGGGTCAGGGAGCGTTATATTTGCGAAGTGTAGTATCAGCTGGAACTCACAGCAGCCAGACACAGAACTCCAGAAGGCTATACATTTCCGGCAAACTTCACGCAAGAAATATACCAAGGGTCTCGATGATACAACTATCGATGACATGCTAAAGCTGACCAAAAATCATCATATGAAGCTAGTGCCACTATCGCCGGAAGCATCCAGAAAGACAGTGTGGCTCAATCAACGCGCTGTCTTTGATGACATGTTTGACACATCGGTTAGGCAAGAGCTTGCGCACTGGCTGCGATATACAGAGAATCAAAAAAACGAAACTCAAGACGGTCTTTCCTACGATTGTATGGAGTTAAATGGCAAGCTTTTAGAGTTCACCGTTAAGCATTATAAGATCCTACACATGCCGGTTCTTTCATGGCTGCTGAAACAGTACTACATGCACACCATGAAAGATTCCAGCAGCGTTTTTTACATGCTGTCGCCGTTTGCCGACGAGCATGACGCTTATAAAGTTGGTGAGACTATAATGCAGCTATGGATGGGCCTCTCTAAGGCTGGCTACTATATTCACCCGTTTGGCACCATTATGAGTAATCCGCAAGCACACGCTGATTTCATGAAACTTGTTGGAATCACCAACGAGTCGGTTGATAATTCGTATCTGACCTTTATCTTCCGTGCCGGAGAATCACCACAACCAGCAAGAAGCCTACGAATCCCACCTGCCAAACACTTAATGAAGGAGACGACATAAATGATTCGCACGATTTACATTGGATTCATTACGATATTAGATTGGTTGATATGGAACCTGGACGTCAACAGATCAGTTCATAAGTTCTTCCTGTCTCCTTACGTCGGTAACTTCAGGCTTATGCTGGGTAAGGTTCGAGCTGTTCGCTTGTACCGATACAGCGTTAAACACGTACCAGCCTACCGCGACTACATTGCTAAGCATTCCGTAAACGGCCCGATCGTCAAACTAAGATCTGTTTCACTTGGAGACGTCCCTGAGATGGACAAGACCAGTTACATTAAAAAGTACCCGTTGCTTGATACCTTGATGGACGGAAAACTGCCAAAAAGAGGTGTTATGTTTGACGAGTCTTCTGGCAGCAGTGGCCATCCAACGAGTTGGGTCAGAGGCAACAAGGAACACCGCTTTACTCGACGAACCATGCAAGTTGCTTTCAGCCACTTCTTTGGCAAGAATAGCCCAATTGTACTCAACACCTTTTCTATGGGAGCCTGGGCAACAGGAGTTAATACCACAATCAGCCTTTTGCCAGTTACTCGGCTAAAATCAATTGGGCCTGACATAACAAAAGTGATCAACACTTTACACGAACTCGGTAGTGATTTTGATTATGTCATCGCTGGCTATCCACCGTTCCTAAAACAGATTGCAGACTCTGATGAAATTGACTGGTCAAAGTACAAAATCTCTGCCGTGTTTGGTGGCGAAGGGATTAGTGAACCGATGAGAAAAGAACTTCTAAAAAAATACAAAGAGGTGCTGGGTTCATATGGCGCTTCTGATTTGGAGATCAACATTGCCTCCGAGTCGCCATTTACAATCGCTTTACGACAAGCTTTGGTGGATGATGCAGAACTTAGACAGCAACTACTTACTCACAACCCAAATATGATCCCTTCGATTTTTCAATACAATCCCTACGAGTACTTGATAGAAACAAATGATAAAGATGAGTTGCTTGTGACAATTGGCCGGCTTCAAAATGTAAGTCCACGCATTCGTTACAATATTCACGACGTTGGTCATGCAGAGCATTTCTATGACCTAAAGAGAAAACTCAAGAAGTCAGGCTATGGTCATCTACTTAAGTATGCTGAGCTTGATTATGGTGTCTTGTTTCATTACGGCCGGAGCGATTTATCAGTAGATTACAATGGTGCAGTAGTTGGCGCCGAAGAAATAAAGCAAATCGTTAATCAGTCCCAAACGTATGCCAATACTGTCAATAATTTTCGGCTGATTAGCTATGAAGACAAGGACTCAAATAAGCATCTCTTGCTAGCCTTTGAACTAGCTCACGATAAAAAGCTATCGGACAACCAAAAGGATAACTTACTCGAGGAGATTATTGCTGAACTCCAGAAACTTAACTTAGACTTCAAGTCGGCCTATTCATCTGCGCCTCTAAAACCAGAGCTAAAGACCTATGCACACTCCACAGGCATTTTTGATACCGCGCACACAAAGCTCAAGAACGACTATGTCTGGAACATAGACTACAATCGGGCAAAGGAAGAAAAGATCATCTAGGGATGAGTCGTCTTAGACTATTCAGTAAATCGGAAGCTACGTACAAACGCGTCTAACTCAGTTGCGTAACTGGTGCCGCCAGGTGCTTGCTGTGCACCAAGAGTGTAGGTGTTACCCTCGTAAAAAACACGGTAGCTTATGAAGCGCGTACCAACGGCAACCATTGCCCCGTCGCCTCCAACAGTGTAGCTTGTCTTGGTTGCTGGCTGACGATTAATAGTCACATCTGTAACAGAAACGTCGGTTGCAGTCGGATCACTTGTCGGGTCACCCTCGGCACGTGTGTCACCAGAACTACGGCTAATTGATATCGCCCCAAAAGAGCCAGAATTACATCTACCAAGCAATTCTTCACTCGGCGCCAAGAACAAAATATCTGTGTCTTCACAAGTTGCGTGAACCCACCCACTTGGTAATGCCACACTGTAGCTATCGCTTGCGGTTGATATTCTCTCTAATGCAGGTGGCGCTTCTTCGCCAGTTTCAATCTTATCAGTAGTTGCTGGTGAGCTTACTGCGGGGGCTGAGTCTGTGTCGCTATTTGATGTAGTCCATACTCGCCAACCAGTAAAACCGATTAATACTAGTAGAAGCAAGATTAGAATTACTAGTAGTAGGGCTATACCGCGTTGATCCTGATGTAGTTTATGCATATGCTTATAATAACAGTCGCAGCTAAAAAAGAAGAAATTGCACTGATTATGGTTTCCTCCAAAACCTACATGCTATACTGCAACTAACAGCTATGGAACCAACAGTTACCCCCCCGCAAAGTAATCCTCCCAAGACCAATCCTCCCTTGACTCCATCTGCCGATACGAGCGGTAATGACACATACGTTTTGGCAATGTCTGGGTTTGGGCTGTTTAGTAAAGGGGCTTTTGCTAATAAGCTCACTGACAAGCCGGTTGCGCTTGTCCTATTTGCGTCAGGTAAGATTATCGCGATTAACGGTCACGGCGAAGTCACCGAAGAGTTTACGGCGAGCTCGGTAGCAATGGTTGAGAACAAGGGACTTCTACGAGTCGCTGGTAATAAACTAACGGTTAATGGCCAGCCAAGGGTTTTTGTGAGTGATGCATTCATGCGAAGCGCAAAGGAAGCCAAGAAAATCCTTGCCGAAAAGCACCCGGAATACCAGTTTTCTGCAGCATGCGAAGCCGGCTTGGCCTTCTTTACTTTTGTAGAGGCTTTTAATCATGACCCTTCTGCATCAGTTGCGGGAGTTAAGAATATCAAGCCGGAAGATTTAACTCCCGACAAAACAAATCCATGGGCGATCTACAAAGATACTGGCCTAGATGTCTCTGTCTTTGGCACGTTGTTCCCGCCAGAAAAAAAGGGTCGCGCCATCGCAATGGCGATCGTTGGCATACCAATCATGCTGCTAATAAGCGTGTTATTCTACACTGGAACCAAAGATACGGCTGACCTTACTAAAATGACAGCCTATGACCTGACCGTAAAAAGCGCAAGGGTTGATACTGGCTTCCGGGAATCATCAAGTCTGCTCATTTATGCCGCGCCCCCAGTAGGAATAAGATGCGAAAATATCGTTGTTCAAACCCCGCTGAAGGCATACTCCAATGAAGCGGCTCGTCCTAAAGCTGGCGACAGCTTGCGCATCTACATACCTCCTGATGCTGATTGCTCATCAAACGGTTTGTTTATGTCTGGCTATACTGAGAAGACGACGACTGAAAATGCTATGGACAGTATAATAAACGTCTCTCTCATTGGGGCAAGTTTATTTAGTGCCGGCATCTTACTGTTTGGAGCACTCTATGCCTCAAACAAACAAGTGCGAGATTTCTACCTATCGCATGCCATTATTGGCAAGCTCATAGCCATACTCTTCTTTGGATGGATTATTGTTGGATATGGTCTACGGGTGTTTGACTGGAGCTCTCTTGGCTTATCAGGCTTTATTATCCCGGTAATTCTGGCTGCGATCTTCTACTTTGTTTCTCGTCGTAAGGGTTAACACCTGATCATTATATCAACGACCCAACTCGCAGCCATGAAAAAAACACCCTTTCAGGTGGACTTTTCATGGCTGGGGATGAGGGATTCGACCTACTTTCAGCAGGCCCGAAACTTCTTCCGTGTCAACAAGTTGCCAGGTGAAGGTTTCCTTGCAACATGCCATCGGGCATGTCTCACCCCGATCTTTCGGGGGTTTGAAACCACTCAGAGCCAAAGAAAATGAC
>CAZEBF010000013.1:0-1441 GCA_964510235.1 uncultured Candidatus Saccharibacteria bacterium
ACACGTCAGGTTCTAGTAAGGTTTCCCTGTTCTTCCTGCGCCTCGCAGTTGATAGCTGCTCAAACGGCTTTCCCTAATTGCACGTTGTAATTTTAGCTGAATATACAGACTAACGCAACTTATGCCCGTGCAAATCCTGCTACTTCGTTCATTAGTGGCAATTGCTCGCCTTGCCAGAGCTGCTGCATCTGGCCGTCTTCTTTGATGACCATTAGTGCTGGGTAACTGAGGATGTCGTACATACTGGCCATGGCAGCACCGTCGCGAGTCTCGAGGCTTACCAGGTCGAGCTTTACCCCTTGGGTCCGTTCAATGTCACGAGCGAACGTCTCGACATTTCTGGCCCATTCAGAAGACGGGTGGTACAAAGCAACGATTCTCATATGATTAGTCTAGCAAGCATAAGCGCAATAAAAAAGAGGCGATTTTTGTGTCGCCTCTTTTTATCTAACTGGGCTACGACCTAGCTACAGCCAGTCGTCGAGCCACACGCTGTACAGACATAACAGCTACCAGCGCGCTGCGTCTGATTGCCGCAGTTGAAGCACATCGGTGCTGTGTCGTCTGACTTCGTCGCGGTGCTTTTAGCCACTGTTACGCTAGCTGGTGCCGACGTGGCGGGCGTTAGCGGCACGACTACATCGTCAACCTTTGCTTCTGACACTACTTCTGTAGCGCCATCTTCCAGTAAGCTGGTTTGCTCTTCTGGCATGTCGTCGATAGAGGCCAGACCAAGTTCTAGTCGATCATCGAATGACAGATAGCTCAGAGCCAGGCGTCGTGCGATGTAGTCAATGATAGAGGTCGCGGTGCGAATCTCTGGATCATCGGTGATACCCGACGGCGCAAAACTCATGCTGGTTAATGATTTCACGTAGTCTTTCAGTGGTACGCCAAACTGCAACCCGTGGCTAACACTGATTGCAAAAGCATCGAGGATACCACGCAGTGTGGAGCCCTGTTTGCTGACGTTAACAAAGATCTCACCAGGGGTACCGTCTTCGTATTCACCAACCGTCATATACCCATGACTATCAGCTACACGGAACGAGAAGGTTTTGGCAGTACGCGTCTTTGGCATTGCACGCCGTATTGCACCTTTTACAACAATTCTATCGTTGAGTGTTTCAACAACCTCTGTTGATGCCTGTTCGGCTTTTGGCTTTTCTTCTGCACCGGCTTTCTTAGCCATCGACAGTGGCTGGGCAACTTTACAGTTGTCGCGGTAGATAGCCACTGCCTTGAGGCCCATCTTCCAGGCTTCGATGTGTAGCTGCTCGACATCTTCAACAGTCGCTTCCTCTGGCATGTTAACCGTCTTGCTGATAGCACCAGACAAGAATGGTTGTACTGCTGACATCATTTTTACATGACCCATGTAGTGAATTGAGTTATCACCCATAGAGCAAGCAAAGACGTTCTTGTGGTCTTCTTTGAGGTG
>CAZEBF010000013.1:1541-22545 GCA_964510235.1 uncultured Candidatus Saccharibacteria bacterium
GCTTGTGAGTTACGCACACCAAAGCGGGCGCCTAACTCTACTGCTTCATCCCATGAAGCTGCGGCTGCACTCAGGAGCTCTTCTGAAACAAGACCTGCGTCAATGTTAGAGACTTCTGCTCGGTGCATTTGTAGTACGCGGTTCATCGCTTCTTTGTCCTTGTGGTAGCCAGCAAACGGTCCAACACGTCGTGCTAGTTTTGCACTAGTAGCGTAGGCTGTTCCGGTCATCAGAGCTGTTACGGCAGCTGCTTGGGCGCGGCCTTCTTCGGAATCGTACGGCAAACCTTGTGCCATCAGCATTGCACCAAGGTTAGCGTAGCCAAGACCGAGTTCACGGTAGGCTCGAGCTGTTTTGCCGATTGAATCTGTTGGGTATTCTGAGTAACCGACAAGAATCTCTTGGGCGGTAAAGATCAGCTCAACAGTGTGAATGAAAGCTCGAATATCAAAGCCGCCGTCTTCGTTTAGATAACGCAACAAGTTGATCGAAGCCAGGTTACAGGCAGAGTTATCGAGGTGCATGTACTCTGAGCAAGGGTTAGAGGCATTAATTCGACCAGCGTTTGGTGCAGTGTGCCAACGGTTGATGGTGGTATCAAACTGCATGCCTGGATCGGCGCATTCCCATGCTGCCTCGTTAATCTGGCGGAACAGATCACGCGCTTTGACTTTGCGAGCTGATTTGCCAGTTTTAACTTCTCGTAGGTCCCAGTCCGCATCGTCAACAACTGCTTGCATGAAGTCATCGGTGACACGTACAGAGTTGTTGGCATTCTGATACTGCACAGAGATGATGTCTTTACCGTCCAGGGTCATATCATATCCAGCCGCTTCTAGAACACGAGCTTTGCGCTCTTCGATTGCCTTGCACCAGATGAATTCTTCGACATCA
Source organism: uncultured Candidatus Saccharibacteria bacterium (assembly GCA_964510235.1). Classification (GTDB taxonomy): domain Bacteria; phylum Patescibacteriota; class Saccharimonadia; order Saccharimonadales; family CAYUUR01; genus CAYUUR01. The sequence goes on from CAZEBF010000013.1 coordinate 2,436, forward strand.
GGGTGGTCAACGTTCAGAATAGCCATCTTGGCTGCACGACGAGTCTTGCCGCCGCTTTTGATTGCGCCAGCTGATGAATCAGCGCCACGCATAAAGCTCAACGGGCCAGAGGCCGTACCGGCACTCTTACCAAGCGGCTCAACAGATGAGCGAATCGGGCTGAGGTTAACGCCAGAGCCCGAACCACCCTTAAAGATCATGCCTTCTTCTTTGTACCAGTTTAGGATTGAACCCATAGTGTCTTCGATACCAAGGATGAAACAAGCGCTAGCTTGCTGCGCACGACCAGGCGCACCGATGTTAAACCAGACTGGAGAGTTAAAGGCTGCTCGTTGTGTTGCCAAAATAAACTTCAGCTCTTCGCGAAAGTCTTCGGCTTCTACCTCTGTATCAAAGTAACCTTCTTGCTGACCTTGACGCGTCACCGTATCAACAACGCGATCAATAAGGTGCTGTAGGCTGCTTTCGCGCTCAGCCGTGCCAGGTGTACCGGTAAAGTACTTTTGTGCCACGATGTTGATGGCGTTTAGCGACCAACCTTCAGGAAAATTAACGCCTTTTTGCTCAAAAACTGGCTTGCCAGTCATTGGGTTTTGAATCAGTGAGTCACGCTTAACCCACTTTAACTGATCATATGCTTTGGTGTTCTGCTCGGTAAAAAACCGTTGCACACCTAATGTTGTTTGCCCCATTGTACCCTCACTTTTGTGTCCGCTACTTGCAGACGTTTAGTTTATATTTGCCCCTCAACTTTTTATTTGAGCTTTACTGCCTTCATGTTACGAATCTGAGAAAGCTCTTTCTCAAAACCAGCTATGTCTTTGAACCGACGATATACGCTCGCAAATCGTACATACGCCACCTCGTCCAAGACTGCTAGTCGCTCCATCACCATTTGTCCAACTTTTCCAGATGACACCTCTGGGTCACCACAGGCATACAGTTCCTGTTCGATCTCCGAGACCAAAGCCTCCAGCTGGATATTGGTGATTGGTGTTTTCTCGCACGCTCGATACAGGCCACTCAGCAGCTTTTCTCTGCTAAACAGTTCGCGGTTACCGTTGTTCTTTACGACGATCAGCTGCGGACGCTCTAAACGTTCGTAGGTCGTAAACCGATAATCACAGTTATTGCACTCGCGGCGGCGGCGGATCGCTTCGCCTTCAGCTACATCGCGCGATTCAATAACTTTTGTGTCGAGATGCTGACATTGACTACATTTCATGCCGTTAGACACCTCCTATTTACTTACCGTAGGTTTTAAAGAGGCCTTCATACAAGCCGGCACCAATGCCGAAAGACTACGATGTCACCTTGTTTGTCAGTCTCTTTTGGTTCTACGTGTTTGTTTGAACGTGCGAGCGCTTGTCATGTCCCCACATATAGCGCTTGTACTTAAAAGAATACCTCCATGTATAGCGCTTTGCAATAGAAAATGTGCTGTAGAATTTAGTACGAAACTAGTCGTTCTTATCTGTTTTATCAGGATTATCGCGTAATTTCTTGAGTCGGCGTAAAAATGATGGCTTTTCGAGCTCAGTATCTTCACTACTTGCGTGGTCGTCGCCATCTACATTGTCGGTTTTGTCTTCACTCGCCTTAGCGTCTGGTTCAATTGTCCAAATGTTTGGTACTGGATGATCAGCTGTGAAGTCATCGGCACCACTCAAGTTTGGACCTGTTGAATCGATATTAACATCTAGATCAGATAACTGGCGTTCTTCGTGGGCTGCATCGGCTTGGTCATCCAGAGTAGTCGTGTCATCGTCAGATGAGGAGCTGCTAGCAAGTGCGCCAGTCGATGGCTGCTGCGCATAATAAGCCGCATCAAAACCAGTCGCCACTACAGTAATGATAATCTCGCCTTCTAGATCGGGGTTGATAGTTGCACCAAAGATAATGTTGGCGTCTGGATCAGCTGCTGCTGTAATTGTCTCTGCAGCGGAGTTAATCTCATGCATAGACATGTCAGTGCCACCAATGACGTTAAAGAGAATCCCGCGCGCACCATCGATAGAGACCTCTAACAGAGGTGATTCAATTGCTTGCTGCGCCGCCACAACTGCTCGGTCATCACCACTAGCACGGCCAATCCCCATTAGAGCCGAGCCAGCGCTGCTCATAACTGTCTTCACGTCAGCAAAGTCGAGGTTGATCAAACCATGAACCGTAATAAGGTCAGAGATTCCCTGCACACCTTGACGCAAGACATCATCTGCTACTTTAAACGCTTCTAGAAGTGGTGTGTTGCGATCAATAGTCTGGAGTAAGCGATCATTAGGAATCGTAATAAGAGTGTCGACTGAGTGCCTTAGGTTAGCGATAGCAGTGTCAGCGTTACGACGGCGCTTCTCGCCTTCAAACGCGAACGGCCGAGTAGCAAATCCGACGACCAAAGCATCGAGCTCATGTGCCACTCGGGCAACGACGTGGCCCGCGCCACTTCCAGTACCACCACCGGCACCAATTGTTACGAACACCATGTCAGCATTCTCGAGAGCTTTCTTAATCTCGTCTCTGGACTCTTCTGCAGCTTTTTGACCAACATCAGGGTCAGCACCGGCACCAAGACCGCGCGTAGCATCTTTTCCAATATGAATTTTTGTTTGAGCTTTCGAGTGGTGGAGAGCTTGTGCGTCAGTGTTAACGACAATGAATTCGACGCCATTGACGCCAGATTCTATCATACGGTTAACGGCAGCGCCACCGGCACCACCTACCCCGACTACTTTAATACGAGCGAACGTTTCGACTGCTGGATTAACTTGTGGCATCTAGGATTTTCCCTCTCCGATTACAGTAACGAGTATACGCTATGCAAAAAAAGAGTTCAAACCGACTTTGCTGCATTGTGCATTTTGTGGAAAGTTTGGTTTTTTGTACCCATGCAGTATTGCCGAGCTTCGTAGCATACCTAGTTTTGTACTCTTACTTTTTGAAGCGCTTAACAATGCCGTCAATAAAACCAAAGACACTGCCGTTGGGCTGTCCAGCAAATTGCTGATCGTTACCTGCGCCCGGCATCAGTAACATGTCGAGCATCATCAGACCAACCGAAGATGCATAGACCGGGTCCTGAACAGTGTCAGCCAAACCCGCTAAGCCTTGCAGCGTTCCAACTCGAGATGCAAGTTGTAGCTTCTCTTTGGAGAGGTCAGCAATTCCAGGGATCTTGGCGGTGCCTCCTACCAAGACAACTCCGCCAGGTAACTTCTGAGAACGATGAACCTTCTTTAACTCTTTATCAACAAATTCGAACAGTTCTTCAAGCCGTGCCTCAACAATCATGTGGACGTCTTCACCATCAAAGTAATGCTCGCGTTTGTTAGCTCGCACGCTGAGGCGACCCTTCTTGGGTTTCTCTAGGTTAGCATGCTGGATTTTAACCTGTTCGGCAATATCAAGATCTGTCTTGAGGCCAATCGCCAGGTCATTAGTGATATGGATACCACCTATTGGCAATACCGCCACATGCTGGACTTCGCCATCTTCGATAATAACCAGGTTTGTAGTGCCTGCACCGATATCGAGCAAAGCTGTGCCAGATTCTTTCTGCTGGCGTTGCAAGACAGCTTCGGCAGCTGCCAGACTTGACACGGTGTAGTGAGTCGGTCGGATTCTGGCTTTTTCGAGCGCCATGTCGATGCTACGCATGTTTGGTGTTGAAGCGGTCACAATGTGTGTGTCCACCTCTAGGCGAACGCCATGCATGCCAAGTGGATCTTTGATGTTATCTTGGCCGTCCAAGCGGTAATTCTTGGCAAACACCTGAATTATCTCACGGTTTGGCGGTAACTTAACAATCGTGGCAGCCTCTTCGACGCGCAGTCGGTCTTCCGGAGTAATCTCTCTGTTGGCGGCACTAATGGCGATAACGCCTCGTGAGTTCATGCCGCTCACATGGGTTCCGTTGATATTAACAGTGGCGGACTGGATCTGAACACCAGAAACTCGCTCGGCTTCTGTAACAGCTTGGACGATGGCTTCGACCACTTCATCGACATGGACGATCGCGCCTTTACGCATACCGATGTTAGGCGCCACGCCGTGACCGATTATTGCTAGCTTGTTATCGGTACCATCAAGCATACCGACGACACAGCGAACAGCGCTCGAGCCGATGTCCAGCCCTATAAAATGACTAGGAGTTGATTCACGCATAAAAAAAGTATACCGCTTATACTCACTCTGCAGCAAGTTATTGCTTACGCTTTACAGGGCTGTTAAGATTTCCGCCCCTGTTTCGGTGACCAAAATTGTGTGTTCAAATTGTGCTGACTTTGAGCCGTCTCTGGTCCATAGTGTCCATCCATCTGGGTCACCAACAATATCTTCTGAGCCTAGCGTGGTGATTGGCTCGAGGGCAATCGTCATGCCAGCTTTTAATACTGGCCCAGTACCTGCTCGACCGTAGTTTGGAATGTTGGGCGCCTCGTGCAATTCATGCCCCACACCGTGCCCAACCAGCTCACGAACAATACCGAGACGATGCTGCGTCAAAACAGCTTCGATCGCCGCTGAAATATCACCTACTTTACAACCATCACGTACCGAAGCAATACCAGATTCAAGAGCTTGTTGTGTTCCCTGCAACAATCTTCGTTCCGCCTGGCCTAGTTGGCCAACCCCTACCGTTATACCGCTATCAGTGATCATTCCTCGATAGCGCACACCAAAGTCATAATTTACAACGTCTCCCGGTGCAAATGGCCTGTTGTTAGGAATACTGTGTTGCACTTGGTCGTTGACTGAGATGCATATGATATCTGGATAGCCGTGAAAGCCCTTAAAGGCTGGTTCGCCACCGAGTTTCTGCAGTTCTTCTGCCGCCAGCGCCGACATATCAGCCGGGGTTAAACCCACAGCTGTCTTCTGCTTCATTAGCTGCAATACTGTCGCAAGCATGCGACCACTTTCGCGCATAGCTGCAATTTCGTCGGCCGTCTTTACTCGAGTCATGACTGGTGTGCTGACTTAACTGCCTCAATCACTTTGGCATGAACAGTTTGCACCGATGCTTCACCGTCGATGTCACAGACAAGGACTTTGGCTTCACGGAAATGCTCTAGAATCGGCTTGGCAGCCTCTTCATACTCTCTAAAACGTTCGGTTATAGCTTCGTCGGTATCGTCTTGGCGACCACGACCCATCAGTCGCTCTCGTACGGCTGCTTCACTGGCAGTAAGATGAATAACTGCCGTCATCGACAGCTGGCCATGCTTGACCTGGTTGAGTAGCCAATCAGCCTGTTCTGCAGTCCGGGGAAAGCCATCAAGAACGAACTCTTCACTTGGGTCAATCACCGTAAACATCTTTTGGACGAGTGCAATGATTTCCTGATCTTCAAGTAAGTGCCCTCGCAACATGTCTTTACGCTTGTCACCAGATATCAACATGCGCAAGAACTCACCCGTCGAAAGCCATGGTAACGCCAGCTCATCGGCCAGCATCTTGCCTTGCATACTTTTACCAGAGCCGGCAACACCCATAAAGATGATCATGAGATTAAGGCTTCCTTGACCAGCGCAGCAATTCTACCACCGTCGGCCTTACCGGCAGTTTTTGACTTAACCGCACCAATGACTTTGCCCATCGATTGGGGTGTTCGTTCTGGTAGCTGGGCAACCTCTTCGTCAACAATCGCTTGCAGTTCTTCATCAGTCAGCTGAGCAGGAAGATACTTTTCGATTATAGCCTTTTCTACCATTTCTGCTTGATGTCGGGCTTCATCACCACCCTGTTTGTACATATCAGCGCTTTCGAGGCGCTTCTTAGCTTCTTTGGTTAACACTTCTATGGCCTCTGCATCAGATAAACCCTGCTCGCGGCTACCATTGGCAACTTCGACGTTCAGGATCGCACTCTTAAGGCTACGTAAGGTCTGAACAAGTTGCTTCTCGCCCGCTAGCATTGCGGTTTTTATATCGGCATCGATTTGTTGTTTTATCATCACCTACAGTGTAACAAACTGGCCTACGGCCAGGCAACGGCCAAAAGAAAACCACCCTTCGTAGATTGAAGAGTGGTTACTAGAGAATGACGAGTATCTAACGAATACCGAGTTTAATCTTCTTCATCTTGTCAGCCTTACGAGCTTTGCGGATGATGGCCTTTTCGCGGCGATCACGCTTGCTGAGTGGCTTCTCGAAGAATTGATTCTGCTTGGCAGCGCTGATTACACCCGATTGCTGCACCTTACGGTTAAAGCGTCGGAGTAAGTTCTCGGTCGATTCTTTCTGGTCTTTACGTGTAACTTGTATCATACTCGGGAGATTATATAGCAACAGAGGTGCTATTGCAACCGTTCTCTGGTTACATTCCTGGCCGTTTTTGGGTGTGGCGCTGGGATTTCAGAACAATGCTCTGTAGCTCTTTAAAGATCGGGAAATGCTTGTTGGTGTGGTAAATCTTGGTGTTACCTTGCTTCTCAGAAATGAGAAAACCGATTTTTTCGAGTCGCTTGAGCTCACGTTGAATGTTGCCAGCATCTTCTTTGATCAGCTTAGCCAGCCCACGAACGTGTGTTTTAAAATCTGGATATTTTGCGTACACCACAATAATCTTGCGACGCACACGTGAAGTTATAAATACATCTAGCATGTTATTTTATCCTGTTATTTCCCTTTAACCCTCTTACCTCAAGAGTTGTTTCGAGCGTAAGCTCTATTGTTATTCAAACAACGTAATCAAAGTATAGACCGTCATGCGGACGATTTCAACACCCTAGCTACAAATTCTTTAAAATACCTCTATACTACGGGTATGTTCTATTATGAGGTTTTGTTGAGTTCACCCCAGTTTCACGGCCACGAGGCGTTGACGTATGAGTCGGCTGACAAACTGCAGCGTGGTGTAGTCGTATGTGTACCGATGAGACAAAAGCGCTATCTTGGTATCGTCATGCAATCTGCTAAGAAGCCAAGCTACAAAACTAAGCCAATCACTACTGTTCTGACGACACAGCCAATACCCGACCAGACGTTAGAAGCTCTGTTATGGCTGCATCGGTTTTACCCCAGTCCCTTAGGCCTTATCGCACAACAAGCTTTGCCGAGCGGTTTACTACTCAGCAAAGCGCCAAAGACTCCAACTCCAGTCACCCCAACAGACACGGCTGGCGCCACCATGCCGGCACTGAGCCGACAGCAGCAAGCTGCCATCGACACTATTGCCAGTAGCCCTAAGCGAAGCTTTCTGGTCCATGGCGACACAGGTACCGGAAAGACACGTCTATACATGGAGCTGGCACAGCAAGCATTAAAAAAACAACAGTCAGTCCTGGTGATTACTCCTGAGATTGGCCTAACCCCTCAACTGGTCAAAGGCTTTCAGACATACTTTGCTGAGGAAGTGATTTTACTGCATTCACAACAGACTGCTGCGGAACGTCGCAACCAATGGTTACGCATACTCTACGCTAACAAGCCTCAGATCATTATTGGGCCGCGCTCAGCCTTGTTTGCGCCAATTACCCAGCTTGGGTTAATTATTGTCGATGAAGCTCATGACCAAGCTCTCAAACAGGACAAAGCGCCGCGTTACCATGCCCTGCGCGTAGCTGCCAAGTTGTCGTCACTCCATAAGGCGCTGTTTATCGCCGGTTCGGCCACGCCACATGTCTCAGAGTATTGGTTAGCCCAGCAGACAGGCACACCAATCATTCGCATCGATGAGCTACCGATCGGTCGAACAATTGAACGCACCATACAAACAGTTAACCTAAAAGAGAAAGATCACTTTGCCAAAAGCAAGAATCTATCAAACCAGTTACTAGAGGCAATCGAGCAAGCTTTGCAGAATAAACAACAATCACTCGTCTTCTTGAATCGGCGCGGGACGGCCCGACTGGTGCACTGTCAGAACTGTGGCTGGCAAGCGCTTTGCCCGACCTGTGATTTGCCAATGACCTACCATGGCGACGCTCATGAAATGCGTTGTCATACATGCGGTTATCATGCCGCACCGCCGTCATCATGTGCAGAGTGTAGTAGTCATGACATCGTTTTCCGATCAATCGGCACCAAGTCGTTAGTCACCGAACTAGAGAGGCTTTTCCCGAAGGCACGTATCAAACGTTATGATACTGACAACAGTAAGGATGAACGGATGGAAGCTAACTTTGATGCTGTAGTGACCGGTGAGGTTGATATCATTGTCGGTACCCAGATGATCACCAAAGGACTGGATCTGCCACATCTATCTGTGGTCGGCATTGTTTTAGCTGACACCAGCCTGTACCTGCCAGACTTCAGTGCCGAAGAGCAAACATATCAAATCCTCACCCAAGTCATTGGACGGGTTGGTCGCGGCCATAACCAGGGCAGTGTCATCCTTCAGTCCTACCAACCTGACAGCGCCAGTATACAAGCGGCAGTCTCTGGCGACTGGCCCGCTTTTTATTCTGATCAGATACGAGAACGAGAAGCATTCGGCTTTCCTCCCTTCTATCACTTCTTAAAGCTCGTCGTTAACCGTACAACCAGCGTCAGTGCCCAATCAGCAGCTGACCAGCTAGCTAATACCATTAGACAAGCTGGCAGACGCGTTGAAATTGTCGGTCCAAGCCCCTCATTCAAAGAGAAATTTGCTGGCAAGTACCACTGGCAATTGCTCGTAAAAGCTAAGGACCGTCAGGAGCTTGTCTCTATCTGCCAAGAGTTGCCAAACGGCTGGACTGCTGACCTTGATCCTCTGACGCTGCTGTAGCGCTTACAGCATAGCTTTCCATCTGTTATAATAGCCGTAAATGAGTGCGACCAAAGAAGACATTATTGCCCTGCCCAATCCTCACCTGCGTAAACGCTCCAAGCGTGTTGGTGTCGTTACTGATGAGATTCTTAAGCTGATTGAGGATATGAAGTCAGCCACACTTGATTGGGAAGCGAGCCGTGAACATGAGGTTGGTGTCGCTCTGGCGGCGGTTCAGATTGATGTCCTGTATCGTGTAGTAGTAGTCCGTAACAACTTTGATAAACGCGAGGACCACTCCTTTCATGTCTTTATAAACCCAGAGATTGTCAAAAAAGAAGGTAAAGTCACAGAAGACTACGAGGGCTGTCTTAGTATTAAGGATTTGTACGGCAAGGTTCCGCGTCATCAAAAGGTCAAGCTTAAGGCGCTCAATGAGCACGGCAAAGAGTTCCGTGTCACGGTTGAAGGCTTTCTAGCCCGCATCTTCCAGCACGAAATTGACCACACCAACGGCATCGTCTACATTGATCACATCAAAGACAATCCCAAGGCGTTCTATCGTCTATCCGACCAAGGCAAACTGGAGCAGCTTGATTACGACAAGGACGTTAAAGACAATGCCGAACTCTGGGGCTAAACCATCTGTGGTTTTCTTTGGTAGCGGCCCTGTTGCTTCTAAAAGCTTACAGCTACTGACTGAACACTGCGATATTGAAGCAGTTATTACTAAACCGCGAGCAGCTCACCACCGCGGCAGCGTACCTGTTCTCGAATTGTGTGAGCAAATGTCACTGCCGCACTTTCTGCCGGCAAATAAGCAAGAGCTTAGTGACTTATTTACAACGAAAAGTTTTAGTTCGTCTGTTGGCATTGTCATCGACTATGGCATTATTATTAACAACGATGTAATAGAGAGCTTCCCTAAAGGCATAGTGAACAGTCATTTTTCGCTCCTACCTGAGTGGCGCGGGGCTGATCCAATCACTTTTTCTATTTTGTCTGGCCAGACTAAAACTGGTGTTAGTCTAATGGTGATTGAACCGACCCTTGATACTGGTAAGCTGATTACCCAGAAAACCATGTCAATTGCACCAGATGAGACGACCGCTACTCTAACTGATAAACTCATTGATCTCAGTGATAAGCTGCTTCGTGACTATTTGCCGCGCTACCTCTCTGGTGAAGTCACACCACGCGCACAACCTCATCCTGACCGAGCGACCTACTCGCGCAAGCTTACTAAAGAAGATGGCAATGTGGATTGGCAAAAACCTGCCGAGCAGTTAGAGCGCGAGATACGAGCATTCTTGGAGTGGCCGAAGAGCCGTACTTCCATTGCCGGCAAAGATGTTGTCATAACCAAAGCCCACGTCACACCCAGCACTGGAGCTGGACAAAAACCAGGTGAAATTACCATCGTACCCGAGATTAAGGAATTTGGTATTGCTACTAGCGACGGAACACTTTGGATTGATCGACTGACCCCGGCCGGCAAAAAAGAAATGACCGGCGAGGCGTTCCTGGCCGGTCATCGAAGATTACTGTAGCCTACTGCATTGGTGCAGCTGGTGGTGTTGGTGGTTGCTGCCAATCTTGTGGGCCAGCTTGTGGTGCAACGCCTGGCTGAGGTGCCGGTGGCATCTGTGGATCACTGAGTGGTTGTGCATGACCCGGCATTGCTGCAGGCTGCTGTTGCATACCCGGCTGCACTGGTGCGACAGGTTGTGGCGCTTGCTGAGCAGTTGCCATAATCTGTGGAGCTGCAGCGCTAATTTCTGCCTTGAGTTTGTTGAGCTCTTCGGCCACAACGTCTTTGTAGTTAGGGAAATTCGTTTCTAGCCACTTGAGTGCACCAGCTTCGTCGTTAGCATCAATGAAACGCTCAAACTCATCTAGTTGCTCATTGGTCATCTGTTCAGCCAGTCGCATACCAACACGCATCTCGAGTGTTTCGTAGATGTGCGCTAGCATTCGGTTCTTTTCGGCTGGCGGCAAAGCACCTAGGCCCAGTTCTCGTAGTAAATTGTCGTCTAGTTTGAACATGTTACTTCCTTTTTATATGAGGTATTGTAACAGTTTTTGCCTGGTTTGAAACCTTATGAAAGGTTGGCGAAGTTGCGGTCAGCAATCTCAGCAGCTTCTTCGGCGCTCATGCCCCGTTCCATTAGCTCAGAGATCTGCCTTGCACGCTCGCTTGAGAGGTTCAGAACATCGATTCCCTGTTGATGTGTCCAGCCGTTAGCTTCAACGATACGATTAAACTCAGCTAATTGCTGCTCTTGTGTCATTTCAGCGACTGAAACGTCTGCTCCACCACTTACGGTGCCATCGATAGCATCTGGAGCTTCATCGATGTCTGTGTCAATTCCTGGTATATTTTCAGTCTCTTCGACAGGTGCGTCTGCTTCTTCACCGTCAAATGGGTTGAAGTCTGGCTGGTCTGTGCTAGCGTCGCTATCAGGTGTGTCAGTTTCTGGACGTATATTGTGACCTTCTTCGGGGACAGTAGTGCTTGGCGTTGTGTCTTCAGTCTCAGGCGCTGACGTAGAAGTTGTTTCTTCTACATCTGGCTCTATATCAGGAGCACTGACTTTGGCCTCAATCTCTGCTGGGACAGGGTTATCGTGAAGTGGCATCCAATCTGGCACACCACGGAATACAAATTCTCGAGGAGTTTCAGTTGCGTCCCAGGCACCGCTAAGTAATCCATCGGCAGCATTGAATGCAACTTCTACAACACGAGGCATTAGAACGACCGCAGCCATCGTGCCAGCGACACTACGAATGTTCTTTCGACGTTCTTTAATCTCTGCTGTACGAAGTGATTCAGCCAATTTATTGTTACTAATCTTGTCGGGACGACTGGCACCATCAAAACGTTCAACATTATGGTCAAGTCGCTCGTTAGCGAGCTGAGTTATGCCGGCTTCCTTTTTGAGCTTACCTGTGACTGCACGTCGCACGAGTCGGCTGCCAAAGGCAGCACCGGCTACGGCAGTTGCACCGCCCAAACCTAAGCCAGCCATAGGGATAACAGCGGTTGCAGCGATTCCTACACCAGCAGAAACAAGGGCTTTACCGAGAATACCTCGTTTAGTCCAGATAGTATCATAGAAGCCAGCCAATCGCTTATTCTCAACTTGGTTAACCATACGGTCACTGATGTCATGTTCTAGCTGGATGTACTCAGTAACATTTGCTTCTTGTTGCTGCTCATCAGTTGCGCCCCATCCAGTAATCAGGTCATCACGAGATTGAATGTATCCATCACGGGCATTATCAAGTGCACGTTTCATGGCCGGTGTTACTGTGTGACGACGGAAGCGTGCGCTCAGTTCGACATATCGATCACGTGAAGCATGATACACTTCTTCTTCGCTACCAATGATTTCTTCTTCACCATATCGTTTATCGGCAATGTAGTTCATTGCGCGTTCGAATCGGCCTGGGCTACCAGCAGGTGGTGCTGGCGCAGGGGCTGGGGGTGCTACAGGGGCTGCCATAGTATAGTTTCTCTCCAAAACTTAAATATCAGGATGATTATAAACTTTTGTAGGATTTTTTGCAAGTCTATTGTTGTATAGCTAGAGTGCTGCCATTGCTATCAGAACGATGCCGGCGATAACGCCGACTATCAGCGCCGCCCAGAGTCCGTTGAGGCTTGGGCGGTTAGTGTCATCTTGGGTGGTAGCTGTTGCCTGGCGAGGCTGTTGTTGACCACCGTTAACGGAGTACTGCGACTGCGCCACAGAAGCTGTCGCCATAGGTGTCGGTAACTGATCATCACGCTGCACATTTGTGCGCGTGCCGGCAGCTTTAGGGTCTTTTACTTCATGCCAACGCTCGTCGTAGACTTCATGAGCAATATCCTTGAGCTCAGCTTGGTTGGCTAACTTCTCTGCGGCCGCGATGATATCGTCACTTTCAAACGATGAAAGCTCAGCTTTCTGAGGTTTATGTTGTAGATCAGCCAAGTTAGGCATCTGTTCACGCTGGATTTGCTTGGTCTCAAGTACCTCTTTGACAGATTGTGGTCGGTCAATCGTGCGGAACTCGGGATTTGGTCGAACAGTCTCTTGTCGTGGCACTGGTTTTTGCTCGGGTCGACGTACTGCAGTGGTGCTTTCTACTGGTGTACGAGCCTCTTCGAGTTTGCGCTTACGAGCGGCTTCTTCCAGATGACTCATGCGTACTTCAGACTGCTCATTTACCTTCTCCTGTGATTTCTCTACCTTGGCGATCTGGTCTTTACGCTTTTCGTTGCGGTGATGGTCAATGCGCTCAGCCAAAATCAATGCTGCTAGGGCAGCACGTCGGTGGTGATGATCGTGCTGCTCGATGACCGGCTGGCGCTCAATAATTGTCTGCGTATGTATAACGTTGCCGCCGCCCGTTGGCGGCCCACCAGGGGCGCCTCCACCGACAGGTGGACTTGGCACAGGTACTACACCTCCAGCAGGAGGTGATGGCGGTGTCGGAATAGCACCACCTGCTACGCCACCGCCGCCAGCACCTGCTCCAGCTGCTGGAATGACCGGAGTCGCACCAGCATAGAGCGTTCGGGTCGTTACCGTTGTATCTTCGTCTTCATCATCATCTTCCGGGGTCGCTTCGGGTGCGTCAGGTTCGGACTCATCGAGTTCTTCTTCGCTGTCATCATCCAGTTCAACTTCTTCAGGCTCTGCTTCGGTAGCCACATCTGGTTCTATGTCAGGAGAAGTGGTCTCTTCTACCTCAACGACAGCTCCAATAAAGCTCCGTTCAGGAGTAACAGCAGGTGCTGAATCGTGAGTAACCTCGTGCTTCTCGACGTTACTGCCGAAGAAGCCACGCAAGACTTTACCGATACGACGCTTCTTGCGACCTTCAGGCGAATCATCGTCTTCTTCATCTTCCTCGTGATCATGCTCACGCTCGGCTACCATACGTTGGCGGTCTTCCCACCAGTCGCGCATGACCTCTAACGGACTACGCGGCTTTACCGGCAGACTCTCTTGGCTATCGTCGTCATCGTCAACTACTTCGCTGGTGAAAGGTGTTCGTTCCATTACAGAGGTAAATATATCACTTTTTACAACAATCAGAAAGTGACTAGAGTGATCGTGCTACGGCCTCGCGAGTAAATACTTCGATTCGGTCACCTTCTTCGAGGTTAAGCCGACCCGTCGTCTTGATACTCAGACCACACATATCACCTTCGAACACTTCTTTGGCGTCTTGCGGGCCACGCTTGAGGTTGGTAATTTCTACTTCGGCGAGTAGTTCCTTATCTCGATATACTTTGGCTAACGCTGGTGAGACTAGCTTGCCCTTGGTGACTTCACCACCGCAGATAACCTCGGTCTTGCTGGTTTTAAAGATACCCTTCACTACCAAACGACCAAGTTCGTTTTCGATGATTTCTGGACTGAGCAAGTGGCTAAGCTCTTCTTTGACGTCGTCGATAAGCTCGTAAATAACTTTGTACAGACGGATTGATACACGGTCGCGGCTGGCGGTTTGCTTGATGTTGGCTGGGATATCAACGCTGAAACCATAAATGATAGCGTTTGAGGTATGTGCCATGTGAACGTCGTTGTCGTTAATAGTGCCCACACCAGAGCCAACGACACGCACTGCGACTTCATCAGTATCGAGCGTCTTTAGGCTATCGATTACAGAGGTTAATGAACCCTGCACATCGGCTTTGATAATAATGTTAAGCTCTTGGAGCTCATTGCTTCGGTTGATGATCCTGAGCAGTTCGTTACTGTTCATCTGCAATCCACCACTAGTAGCGCGGTTTTGCTTGGCTTTCTCTGCCACTAACTTGGCTTCTTTTTCTGAGTTGACCACTGCAAACTCATCACCAAACTCTGGTAACACCTTGAAGCCAGTGATAATAACTGGAGTTGATGGACCAGCTTCTTTAAGAGTTTTGCCATCGGTTGCTTCGAGGTTTCGGATTTTGCCGTAAGCAGAACCCGCTACCACAAAAGCGCCTGGCTTGAGGATGCCTTCTTCTACCAATGCCACAGCCACAGAGCCGCGACCTTGTTCCATGTGTGCTTCGATGATCAAACCTTTTGATGGCACGTCATAATCGGCCTTAAGCTCTTCGACGTCCGCCACCAGTAGCACCATATCAAGTAATTTGTCCACGTTCAGACCGGTGGTAGCAGAGACTTCAACAGTGATTGTCTCGCCGCCCCACTCTTCTACCATCAGTTCGTTCTCGGCCAGCTGTTGTTTAACACGATTGGGGTCAGCGCCTTCTTTGTCCATCTTATTGATGGCAACGATCATCTTGACACCAGCTTTACGAGCAAAACGAATCGCCTCAAGCGTCTGAGGCTTGATACCGTCGTCTGCCGCCACCACAATGATAACCACATCAGTTAGCTGCGCACCGTGCTCTCTAAGAGCCGCAAATGCCTCATGGCCAGGTGTATCCAGGAAAGTAATCTTACGATCACCGTGCTCGACCTGGTAAGACGAGATGTGCTGGGTAATACCACCGGCTTCGCCCTTAGCAACATTGGCGCTACGAATAGCATCCAGTAGTGAGGTTTTGCCGTGATCAACATGACCCATTACTGCTACTACTGGTGGTCGATCTTTTCCATCGGCGCTAGCTGTTCGCTTGACGCGAGCTGGCTTGTCTTCGTCGGCGGCTTTCTTGGCAAGTGTAACTTCGAGGCCTAACTCATCAACGATAATCTGAGCGGTATCGATATCGATCCGCTCATTGATTGTCGCCATCACGCCGTTCTTCATTAGCTCACCAATCAGTTTGGTGGCTGGAATCTGTAACCGTTCGGCGAGTGCGCCAACAGTAGTCATGTCTTCAATTTCAATAGTTCGTTCAGACATAGGTGCGCACTCCTTTCGTACGGTGTTAGATTAGTTGTTGCTTAGGTCTTAAGACTAAGAGCAATCTTGCGGTTCTCGGTATCGATGTCGAGCACCTTGAAGGTCTTCTTCTCGTTCAAGCGGAAGACTTCTTCTGGGTTAGTGTCGTCACCATCGCCCATTTCAGAGACGTGGACCAAGGCTTCAACAGCGGCGCTCAGCTGCACAAACGCACCAAACGGTGTGATTCGTGTCACTTTGCCTTCGACATTGTCACCCTTTTTGAAGGCTTTAACTTCTTGCAGCCATGGGTCTTCTTGCATTTGCTTTAGGCTCAAGCTCAAGCGGTCTTTATCGATAGCAATGATTTTTGCTTCAACTTCTTCGCCGACTTTCAGGTACTTGCGAGGATCTTCGACGCGTTCCCACGAGATTTCAGAGATGTGGATCAAGCCTTCGATGCCATCGACGTTGATGAATGCACCAAAGTCGATTACACCAGTGACAACACCTTTAACTGTATCGCCAACCTTGAGCTCAGAAAAGCGCTCTTGCATATCGTCTTTCATAGCTTCCTTCTCAGAGAAGATCAGCTTGTTGTCTTTACGGCTCACGTCGAGGATACGGACGCGCAGGGTTTTCTTGGTCAGAGCATTGAGCTTCTGCAAGATTTCGTCCTTGTCAGCACCTGAGACACGTGGGTAGTGCCCAGCTGACAGCTGTGATACCGGCAGGAATCCGCGGATACCTTCGAGTTCGATGAGCAAACCACCACGGTTGGCATCATACGGTTCAACCTCAATGATTTCACCCTTTTCGAATACCTTTTGTAGTTCGTCCCAACCTCGGTCTTTAGCAGCACGGCGCATACTCAAAAGTGCATAGCCTTCGTCCATTTCTGGATCGATTACGCTCGTGGTAACCGCTTGGCCTTCTTCGAGTTTTTGTCCGTGACCAACTTCGCGGCGCATAACTACGCCCATTCCGTTAGCGCCCAGATCTATCCAAACTTCGTGTTTTCGTACCGAAGAAACGACTCCTTCGACTACTTCACCTGCTTTTAATTGTGGAATGTCATGCTGAGCCAGCAGATCATCCATCGTTAATGTTGTTTTTGGCATTAGGGCCAAGTCCTCCTTAAAAATATATTCTGACAAACTCGAATACAGTCAATGTACAGCGTTTGTTAGTTAGGAACGATTATATCTGTTGTACCCCTGAAAGTCAAAACTTATGGTTGAGCCCTTGCAGCTATAGGCGATTGGCGCGGCAGTTTGTATACTGGATGTCATGAAGCTGGCGGTTGATATTGGAGGGAGCAAGACGTTACTAGCGGTGTTTGACGACACGGGCCATCTGGTGACGCAGCATAAATTCCCCACCCCACAGCAGTACGAAGATTTTTTGGCTGAGCTAGCCACTAACATCAATCAGGTTAAGCGGTCAGGTTTTTCTCAGTCTGTAGTAGCCGTGCCTGGCCGACTTAACCGAGCTTCTGGCACAGTGATGGCTTGCGGTAATCTACCCTGGAAAAATGAACCAATCCGCGCTGATCTCTCACGAATCATCGGCTGTGCCGTCGTGATCGAAAACGATGCTAACTTAGCAGCACTGCATGAAGCCCATAACGTCAAGAGCGAGTTCAAGAAGGTGCTTTATATAACCATAAGTACTGGAATCGGCGCAGGAGTAATCATAAACGGTATAATTGACCCTGCGCTTGCCGATGCTGAAGTCGGAAAAATGTTACTGATCGAAGATGGCACACTACAGGCGTGGGAAACGTTCGCCTCTGGCAAAGCCGTCAAGGAACATTTTCACACCCTGGTCAGCGATATTCCTCATGATTCACCGCTGTGGCAAGAGATCGCCGAAAACTTGAGTGTTGGTGTCTTTAATTGTTGTGCGATTATTCAGCCCGATATTGTGGTCTTGGGCGGTGGCGCCGGTACACATTACCCAATGTTCAAGAAGCAGCTTGCAACCGAACTCAAGAAGTACGGCAATGACATGGTGCCTCTGCCAGTAATTGTAGAAGCCAAGCGACCAGAAGAAGCGGTTATTTATGGCTGTTTGAGTCTCATGCAGTAGCTATGGAACAGATCCTTATACAGCTACAAACTGACTACCCAGAGCTCAAATTTAAGCCTGGAACTACCTTTTTGTGGTCACCTTCACAACAAACTGTCCACTTTGTGCGTGACGCATCAGAGGCGACAGGTATTTGGTCACTATTACATGAGGTTGGCCATGGTTTGCTTGATCACCGCGATTTTACCAGCGACTTTGGACTGCTACAGATGGAAGTAGCTGCCTGGAATAAGGCACGCGAGCTAGCAGGAACCTATGGCCATGACATTGACGAAGACCACATACAGGACTGCTTGGACACCTACCGCGACTGGCTACACCAGCGCAGCAACTGCCCAACCTGTGAAGCCACCAGTCTGCAGCAAGACAGCCGCACTTACCGATGTACTAACTGCGACGAGGTTTGGCACGTTGCCCAAAACCGCCACTGCCGCCCCTACCGCAAAAGGCTTGAACCTAGTCCGCGGAACCTAACACCTCAGGCTTGAGCGTAGTGTGGTGGCGTCTGCGAGGAACGCCTGGAGCCGTACATCACGTACGGTGAAGCCGTGCCGCAGCGAGACAACACCGCAATACGCCAAGAGCAGGCAAAGAAAAAGCCCTGGCTTTTGCCAGAGCTTTTCTTGCCTGTGACCTGAGGTGTTAGGCTGTCTTCTTGGTACGACGTGAAATACGTCCGCCCTTGGCACCAGCACTGCGTGCTAGTTCTCGGTTAGCAGCGAAGCCGCCAGTCCGACCCAAACGGCCACCTTTAGCACCGATTTTTGCGTAAAAATCAGAGCCGTATTTTGCTTTGTTAGTTGCTGCAGCAGCTTTGCCGCCTTGTTTTGTTCCAGCCATGGTATGTGACCTCCACATTGATTGATATGTCCCACCTGATCCTCGAAACACAAACAAAAAAAGAGGGCCTGATTGCTCAGTTACCCTCTCTTTTATGTTTGTTTCTTTCGAAACTATGCTTATGTTAACACAAGCGTAAGCGTATGTCAACGTTTATTGCTGTTTTATTCGACGGTTGGGAGTGAAGCACCACTGTTTCGAACATCTTCGACGAGCAGACTAACTGCACCGAGGTCGCGGAAATAAGCCCGTTCAGAGAATCGTGTTAATCGAATCTCAAGATTGGCAACTAATCCCATCGCACCACCCTTGGCTTTACGGTCTTCTAGTGAGGCTAATCGTGCGATGTTGCGTGCAGCTACATCGACGCGCGCTTGGTGTAGTTCAGCATGACGTAGGCCAGCTTCAGAAATGTCGGTTAGCTCAGGGGTCAGCAATGTAACTCTACCTGTCATTTCATCACCAATCATTTGACCCTGATCAACAAGATATAAATCACGAGCAGCCATCAAAATAGCGTCTCGCTCACCTACAAATGTATTATCGTCATTACTGTGCGGCATATTAACTCCTTGTTTACCAATATTATATCACTATTGCTTATAATAAGCAACCAATTGCAGTATGGAACCTTTGTTGTTTATACTATGAATATGCAACGTAAAAGTACCAAGCCATGGATAATTCTAATAGCCGCTCCTATTATTGCCTTGATCTTGACCGCTCTAATGCAGGTAATTGTTAGCTTTACCTTATCTGATAGTGGCGAGTACTCCAGCACTACTATCCCTACTGTTGTCAACATTATCTCTCTGGTCGTTGGTGTATTGGCCGTAATTGGCATGTTCGGGCTACCTGCTTGGATCGTGATGCTCATCGTCACAATCAATCACAACAACAAGCTGAAGCAAACCCAAAGCAATCGCAAGAGAAAATGACTCAACTGGCCAGCTGCGAGATCTGCACTATTCTACCCGCGGTAGATGAGGCGTTCATTTTTGCTCAGACTGAACACTGGCAAGTAAATTTAGCGGACAGAGATCAAACCGTGCTTGGCCGGTCGTACATCGGCCTTAAACGCCATGCGGCTGAACTTGATGAACTAACGGAGGTCGAAGAGTATGAATTTCGAGACCTGAGGAACGGATTAGTTGCTGCTATCAGAGCCAGCTTCTCGCCAGTTAACTTCAACATCGCCTGCCTCAAAAACGACGCCTTCAAGGCTGACCCGGATAACACTCCCCCTGAAGCGGCTCACATACACTAGCACATTCTGCCGCGCTACGATTCTAATCCAACTGAGGTGAATGGAGAAATATTCACCGACCCGATGCCTGGTCGCTATCTAATGATTAGTCCCGCGACAGCTCGACGACCATCCCGTGATACGGCTGTTCAAATCGCTCACACTATTCGTAGCAACTGGCCAGTGGTTGTACAATAAACGCATGAAGATGGACGAATACCAGACTATCAATGAGTATATTGCTAACTTTCCAACAGATAAGCAGCAGGTTTTAGATGAGATGCTAACGGCTATCAAAAGTGTCGTGCCGGAGCCAGGAGAAAAGATTAGCTATGGCATACCGACCATTACGTACAAAGGCAAGAATTTGGTGCATTTTGCGGCCTACGACGGCCATTATGCGTTCTACCC
>CAZEBF010000013.1:22645-25624 GCA_964510235.1 uncultured Candidatus Saccharibacteria bacterium
CGTTGATCAACTAACCCACCAACCAGCTTAGCCCAATATATCTGCTTGCCGTTCTCTAGGATTACTTCTTGGCTCTCAAAACTTGTAATATCTTCTGGGACTTCATGTCTGTATTCAAAATTGCCCTTCTTATAACTGGAGGCGCCACGTAATGGCATTGCTTCTGGCGGATACTGTAAGGCCTCCCGCAAGAAGTCATAAACATCATCGGCCGATTCTCGCTCCTTTGCAACAAAGCCATAATATACACACAACCACACAGGCTCACCATCGTAGAGAACTATTTGCCGTCCACCGTATGGCTCACCGCCAAAGAAGTTATCATGCATACTCCATGGTCCGTCTTCAAACACGATGGTTCGCGAGCCGTCAGTCTCTTTTATCATCGGCGCACTACCGTCAGCGTGCGGCATGTTTGCTTTTGCCAAGAACCCCTTGAGCTCATCTAGATCAATCATTATTTCCCCTTCGTGAAAAACACTAGTTTGTAGCCATCAGGGTCACGGACGATGAACTCGCGCCTGCCCCATGGGAAGTCTTGCGGCTCATTTACGGCCTCTACGCCCAGTTTGGTGAGCTCATCATAGCATTCGTCGACGTTATCAACGCTCATGTGGAAGTATGCGCCTGGCCCACCAACCACACTGCCATCAGTGGCATGGTCCTTCTTGAAGACTGTTTCCTCGGCCTTGTCTGCGGCCACAAACTCAATCCAAAACCAGTTTGAACGTACCGTGGCATAATCCGCCTCTTGCTTGACCACTGTAAAGCCAAGTTGCTCGTAAAACTCCACACTCTTGGCCGGATCCTCGACCATCATCACAATTCCAGATACTGCTTTTATTTTCATAGTCGTATTGTACAAGTTATACTGGGGTATATGAAGATGTTCAAGGGATTCTGATCTACTCTGTAAAGCTATACATTAACGGTCGCAGCATACGCGCGACCACTTTAAGGAGTAACTATGAAAATCGGGACATTAGAGTTCTTGTCTATTGAAAATAAAAAGAGACTCATTTGTGCACCTACCCTGCAGGCAATTGAACAGCAAAACCTAAATGAAGTTTTGGTCGCAGAGATCGACCCAAACCTATCTGATACGGCAGCCTTTTGTGAGGCGTACCAGACAGGAACGGATATCGCGGTTAACTGTGTCATCGTAGAAGCTAAGAGGGGCGAGGATAAGTGGTACGCAGCCTGCATGATCCCGGCAACAAAACGAGCTGATATCAACGGTGTGGTCCGGAAATCGCTTGATGCCAAGAAGATATCATTTGCACCTAAGGAAGTGGCCGTATCGCTCAGTGGCATGGAGTTTGGAGCTATCAACCCTATTGGCCTACCCGCTGACTGGCGTATCTTGGTAGACAGTAGCGCAGCGGCACTTGAGCATATCGTCATCGGCAGCGGCCTGCGAGGCTCCAAGCTGCTCGTCTCGGGCAAACTGCTGGCTTCGCTGCCTAACGCCGAAGTCCTCGACCTAGCTAAAAGCTAAGTGCACTTAAGGAGCAGGTAGAATGCTGCTGCCTGCTCCATTTTCTGCAAACATCTCTAGAAGTCAGCTTCATCGAAGAAATACTCGTTTTCTTCAAACACGACACGCTCGGCATTAATATAGTCATATAGCCGAGCAGCCCCGTCTATAGTCTTTCGTGACAAGAAATCATCTTTCGAGATCCATACGTTTTCGGCTTCTTCGGTTTGGATGAGTTCTCCAGTGGGGTTCTTACAAAACATCACAAAAAAGACTTTATCTTCTAGGATCTTGCCCGAGTCTTCGACAATATCCCGTTCATGAGATACTGCAACTAAGTCAAACTCACCGCTCAGCCCCGTTTCTTCATTAAGCTCTCTAGCAGCCGTATTGAAGACGGACTCGCCCCAGCTAACCTTACCTGTTACATATACATAATATCCAAACCAGGGGTGCTTTAGTCTCTTTTGGTGGAGATATTCTTTCTCGCCTCGTGCGTTGGTCCGCTCTATTACCAAGATAACGCTGGTTTTTGGCTGCTTTTCGAGCTTGTTCTTCTGCGTGTCCAACTGGTTAGCGTACTCTTTGCCAGAGGTCGTCAAAGAATACTTTACGCCATCTTTTGCGACCAGCCTCGCTACTTCAAGTTGCTTGAGGTGGAAGGTTAACTTATTGCTCTCGACGCCACAGCGCTTATTGAGTTCACTGAAGCTTAGGCCCACGCTAAACAACAGAGAGCGTAGGATTTCTACCTGCACAGGGTGTAATTCGTTTTGGAGCTTTGTCATAATCGTGATTATACTTTGAAATAATTATCATATCTAGTCAATTTCGGTTGACTAGATATTGAAGTAAGCAACACAAACAAAAAAAGACCCCCGTTAAGGAGGTCTTCTTTATAATTCGGCACCGTGCTATTTTCCCAGGCTTTGATTGGCCAAGTATTGTAACCGCTACGGGGCTTAACTGCTGTGTTCGGCATGGGAACAGGTGTTTCCCCCGCGCCATGGGCACCGACTTCTATACGAGACACCCCTTCAGGGTTTCTCGTCGCGCCGGGCAAAAAAATGTGATTTTTTGCGCGGGCTGCTCTTCCCGAACTCAGGAAAAGCGATAGTCACGGTGTCCATGTGTAATGTTACTCACGGATTGAAGATGAATTGTAAAAACAAACTGCTGTGCTTGGCTGCCTTTTTAGGGGTCAACAAACACCAATAACTAGTCAATTGCTTCTTCTTGCAACGGCACAAAAGTGCTTTTGCAAGAAGTCGTAAAAAGTCAATGTCTCTATTAGTACGCTTCGGCTGAACATGTTGCCATGCTTACACCTTGCGCCTATCAACCTGATCGTCTATCAGGGAGATCATAGGGAAATCTAATCTTGAGTGAGGCTTCGCGCTTAATATGCTTTCAGCGCTTATCCTTTCCGCACGTAGCTACCCAACAATGCAATTGGTATCACAATTGGTACACCAGCGGTGCGTTCAACCCGGTCCTCTCGT
>CAZEBF010000014.1:0-9196 GCA_964510235.1 uncultured Candidatus Saccharibacteria bacterium
AAATCTATCTTGCTAGCAAACTTTGTCAGGAACATCGCCTCTTGAACGGCTGAGTTACCACCGCCGACTACCACCAGGTGCTTTTCTCGGTAAAATGCTCCATCACACGTAGCGCAAAAGTGCACGCCACGGCCGTAGAACTCTTGCTCACCAGGTATACCCAGTTTTTTGTAATCACTGCCTGTGGCGATAAGAACTGACTCAGCTAAAATTTCACCGTCAGTTGTATCAAGGACTTTGTGATCGCCTTTGTCAGTGATTTTACTGACTTCACCAAGTTCAATGACAGCGCCAAAGCGTTCGGCTTGTTTTCGCAAACCTTCTGCTAGATCAAGCCCAGCTATGCCTTTTGGAAAGCCTGGGTAGTTATCCACCCAATCAGTGATTGCGGCTAGTCCACCGACTACACCTTTTTCATACAGCAACGTATCGAGATCCTCACGAGTTGTATACACGGCTGCCGCTAGCGCTGCCGGTCCAGCTCCAACCATTACTACTTGGTGGATTTTTTTGTCATCACTCATCAGTCTCTCCGTTTATTGCATCATTATCGCACAGGGTGCTTGTTTCTAAAGGTTTACGCGACGGCTGGAGCAAGTCGTGACAAATTAAAGCCAACTACAACTTCTTGGCTATCATCCTGCTTGGTTACAACAGTGACAGGTACGGTCATAGCGCCGCTCAATTGCATGGCCTCTGCTTGACGCTCAGGGTTTTGGTCAAGGTTTACTTCTTCGTAGGCGTGTCCTTTGCTGGACAGCCATTTTTTGACCATGCCGCAGTATGCGCAGGTGTTGGTAGTGTAAATTGTAACGTTTTTTGGCATTGTATTCCCCTCTTATTTGCTTGTTTGTTTAGCTTTTGTTGTGTGCTGAATTCAGTATATATAGCGCTTACGTTAAATTCAAGACCCCATATGTTGTGTTTTTATCAATTTTGGGCTGGAGTGACAGCTACTAGTTCAATATCAAACACGAGCGCTGAATTAGCTGGGATGTCTGGTGACGGTGATTGCGCCCCATAAGCCTTTTCTGCAGGGATGATCAGTCGGCGTTTGCCACCTTCTTTCATGCCCGGTACACCTTCTTGCCAACCGACAATTACGCCAGAAAGCGGAAAGGTAGCCGGCTGACCTGCGTCAAGTGAGCTCTCAAAGATAACACCTGTTGAGGCAACTGCGCCTGTGTAGTGTGCAGTCACTGTATCGCTGGCTTTTACTTCTTTACCGGTACCAACAGTAATGTCTTCTACCTTAAGTTCTGTCACGCTATCAACTGGTGTGTAGTTTGCTAGATTTGTACCCTTCAAGGCGCCCTCCTTTGGTGTGGCTTGTGTTTCTTGTATGTTCGTATCTGTAACTGCTTGCTGATTGTCATCGGTAATTATCTGATAGATTATCAATCCACTTCCTGCGATTGAGGTAACCAAAAAGACGATTGCAATGACGAGCGTAAAGGCTCGTTGAGCTCTCCCTGCCATGTTGTTCCTCCGTTAGTTGTTCCAGTATAACCTACCGTCGGCAGTCGCTCTATATTGATATTTTGTTGGTTTATTGTATAGTGGTGCCATGAAACGGATCGGAAATGAACGGGTTGACCTTAATCGCGCCACAGTAGGTGCGGTAAGTGCTCTTGTTGGGTTTGGTTTTCTAGCCAAAACAGGCGTCGACTTCACGAACCTAGCACCTGTAATTGCATCACAACCGGAACACCAAACAAGTCTAGAGGTGTCCGCCAAATTGGCTCGGCCACTCGCCGACTTTTGTATCGCCCTAGGTTTGACTGCTTTTGGGCAAGTACAGATCGCGCAGAGCGTTCACGAAGCCTAATCTAATTACTTAATCGGCAATGTCGTATGCCTTGAGTCGCTTCTTGGTCTGTTCAGTTTTCTTGCCATGCTGCAGGCTCAGTAGCTGGGCGTAAATACCCTCAGTCTTAGCCAATTTGGCAGGTGAACCGACTTCATCGATGGTTCCACCCCGTAGCGTCACAATTGTGTCAACATTCTGAATAGTGCTCAGACGGTGGGCGATGATAAGCGTCGTACGACCCTTCATGAGCCGCTCTAAGGCTTCTTGGACCATTTGCTCACTCTTACTATCAAGACTACTGGTAGCTTCGTCTAGAACGAGAATTGGCGCATCTTTGAGCAGCGCCCTAGCAATCGCAATACGCTGCTTTTGGCCGCCACTCAACTTGAGACCGCGCTCGCCTATCTGTGTGTCATAACCTTTGTCCAGCTTGCTAATAAATTCATCGGCGTTAGCTGCTTTGGCGGCAGCAACCAACTGTTCATCAGTTGCGCCAGGACGGGCATAGCTTATGTTTTCACGTATTGAGCCGCTAAATAGCGCTGGATCCTGAAACACCACTGCAATAGCCTCACGCAGGCTAGACTGTTTTACTTTACTTATCGACTGGTTGTCGATACGTATCTCACCCGATTGAGGATCATACAGCCGCAGCAGCAAATTTGTCAGCGTCGTCTTGCCTTCACCGCTCTCACCAACTAACGCAATTTTGGTATCTGGCTGTATATCCAGAGTTACGTTGGTTATTACTGCATGCTGATCGTCATACCCAAAAGTCACATCATGAAAGCTAATAGCCCCATTTGCTACTTGAAGATCTGGTGCGTGTGGAACATCGGTAATTTCAGGCTTAACTTCCATAACCTCAAAATAATCTTTGCTATCGGCAACGGCGCGTTGGACGTTCTCAACCAAAAAGCTAATAGTGAATATCGGGATGCGGATTTGCATAGCGAGCAGAATCAACGCTACAGCGTCACCAGCTGATATCTGACCATTGACTGCCTGATAGAATGCAAAAACATATACACCAAAGAAGACCACGTTTAGCACAAAACGACGGCTAAAATCATTCTTGTGCCAGTAGAGCGATTGCTTTTTGTTAATGCCGATAATCTTGCCCATGTGCTTACTGAAAAACTTCAGCTCACGCTTTTCTTGTACAAAACTCTTAATAACCCGTATCTGAGCAATCCCTTCGGCAAACCGTCCGCTGGCAATGTCGTTATGGTGGTTAATGTCTTTTTGGTAATCTTGCCATGTCGTACTGGTGCGGACAGTCATCCAAATATAAATCGGGTACAACATCGACAACAACACGCCAACCTGCCAGCTGTACAAAAATACAGCTGTGAGTGCAAATAATGTTGAAACAATAAACTGCAGAAAGTTATTGCTAAACATGTTTACAAAATTCGTTATCTGCAAGACCGACCGGTTAAGACGATTTATTATCTTCCCTGTCAGTTCAGAATCAAAGTAAGACTGCGGCAACGAAAGCAGGTGTGCGTAGTATTTTTCTGAAAGATTTTTATGCAGTTTTGTGGAAAGCTGATCACCAAGATATCCATTGATATTGTTCAAAACATTTGCGGCTACATCCAGTAAAAACAAAATGACGGCAATGCCGAGAACAAACGAAAACTGTGCAGCTGTGCCTTTGCCAATCTCATCAATAGCCCGTCCGCTTAGAATCGGTACTAACAACGAAGCAAGACTGGCAAAAACCGTAAGCAGCCCGATCAGAGCGTAATAGCCACGCAGATCACGAGCCGAAGCTAGTATCTTCAGAATATACTTCATTATGTATAGCTTACCTTATTTGCTCAAGCAGTGCGACAAGCTATTTTCTATGCACCGCTAGGGCATACAGCAGCCCAGCGACCACAAAGAAAAAACCGCCGTAAAACAGTAACTCGGCGTAAAGTTCAACTTTATAACCTTCCCCAGGTGACGTTACAAAGTAGCGCATGACAGCCAATGAATAGCTGGCCAGTGCTAGGATTGCAGTCGTCACCAATGCAACTCGTGAGCGTAAAACACTGATTATGATCAGTGGCAGCAAATACAACGCCACAGCTTTACTGGCCATACCACGCTGCGCAAATACCAAAACAGTAGCAACCGCTATCATTGTTAGCGAGAGTATCCATGCGTATGCTCTCATCAAAGTGTTACTGGTTGTTTGGCGCGCCGCATACCAAACACCGCCGTTCACTACTAATACCAAGGCAGCCAACGTCCAGCGCTGCAGGACAACTGTTGGCGGGATCAGATTCCAGGCATCAGAAATTACTATTGTCAGTGCAAATAAGCCTACAAACAGAAACAAGATGCGGGTCACAGACAATAAGGATTGCTGTAGTGTGTTGGTTTTTTTCATGCTTAGCTCTATTCAAGCATAAGCGCGATGACCTGGTCAACTACTGCGCTACTGAGGCACGGTTTGAGCGTTGGCTGGAACAGTAATCGTAACCGGCTTATACTCAAAAGTTAGCGAACCGGTATTGCCATCAAAAACACCATCGGCCTTCATAATCCGCTTGGTCGACTGATCGATGTAGACAGTCCCTTCAGATGCTCCATCTTTGACGAGCCAGACATCACAAGTCGCCGAACCACAAGCGGCCGTACCTTTATATGTAGCTTTGTCTCGCAAACTATTGATATCTTCTGTCGAATACTGGTAACTATCTGGGTTAAATGCAGCGCCATCACGATTATTAAGCCTATAACAGGTGTCACCTGTGCATGAATAGTAAGCGTCTTTGGTTAGAATCACTTTGAATTCTTGACCACTTTGTTCTGCCTCGAACTCACTGTTACCCTTACCGTCAGACTTCATCGTGGCAGTGAAGGTTTTACCATCTTTAGAACTGGTTAGTTTTGCTTCGTAGCTGACGTCAGTTGTAGCGACAGGACTAAACTCAGTAGCACCCGTGCTGGACTGTGATTGGCTGGCGGTGGTTTGACTAGATGTTTGCTGTGAATCACTGGTAGAATCACGCTGAGTAAACCAAACAGCGCCACCAACGACAACCAAGCTCACAACCAAGGCAATTGGAACGACAATTTTCTTTTGCATACTTACTCCTCTTTATACTCTCATCGTACCCCTCGAATAACCGACAAGCAAGTATAAGCAGTTACTGACGGCTATTCGTAGCGAAGCGCGTCGATTGGGTCAAGTCTCGCAGCACGGCGAGCTGGCAATGTTGCTGCGATGAATGCTATGAACATTATGAGCAGAATGATTGGCAGCATCGACATAAACGGGAACGAGAATAGCTCGAGCCCTTCAAAGTCTTTGAACAAAGTGTTTGCAGCCACATTGCTGCCGATTCGGCCAACAACATTGGAAACACCAAGCGCAATAATTGCGCCCCAGAATCCAATCAGTATTGCTTCCAAACTAAATAGAATGAAGATTTTTCCGCGACCCATACCAAGAGCTTTCATCAGACCAATTTCTCTAGTCCGCTCTTGGACGGCCATCAGGAGAGTGTTTACGATACCGAATGAGGCAGCCGCTAGGGCAATTCCAGCAAAGATATTTAAGAACGTTGTCACGGCATTAATGACATTTGTAATGACGCCGAGTTGGTCATCTAGAGTGAAGGCGTCGTAGCCCTGATCAGCAAGACGTTTTTTCAGCTCATCGATCTGTCCCTGCTCTAAGTTTGGATCAAATTTCCCTACCACCACCGAGTACTGATTGCGCTGAAAATCTGGCACGCCAACAGTTGCTTGCTCAAAAGCTGCACGCGCATAGGCATCGTTGATGTTTGCTGCGTTACCCTGAATAAGTGTTTTTTCTTGCACTCCAACAATAGTTACTGGCAGCGTAAAGACTTGACCGGCGGCATTCTTGAAGCCCATTTCTGCGATCTTGCCAACAGCGGCTTGATCATCTGTAAAACCAAGAGTACTCACAAACGATGGCGGAATAGTTAGTTCATAGACATCAGCTGATACATCAACTGAGCGGCCCGCTTTCATTGGCTGATTTAGGCCTTCGACAGATTGACTCACCGTTATCTGGAACTTCTTTTGATCGTCGCGCGTCACGTACTCTGGCACGATCGGATACATTATCTGTACGTCACGAATGCCTTTGGTCTTACTAATCTTCTCGACATCCTGACTGTTCAGGGTTGGCGGATTAGTGAAATCTGCTGTCGCTTGTCGTTTGTTTTCATCAAATTCCTTTGGCTCATCGTTGCTAACTGGACCGCCACCATCTGTCTTAACAGTTATAATAAGGGCATCTTTAGCGCCAACGGCTCCCACTTGTTCGTCGACATACGTCTTTAAGCCTTCGCCCACTCCAGTCGTTAACATAAGTGTAAATGCACCCATAAACACGGCGCCAATTGTCAGAAATGTCCTAATTTTGCTTTTACGAAGATTAGCATTGGCTGTGCGGATAATATCTCGGTATTTCATTACTTGACTGCCTTTCTGTTGACAGTGACGTTGGTAATTTGACCGTCTTTGATGTTAACTTGTCTATCGCAGCGTTTTGCTAGGTCTTCATCATGTGTCACAAAAATGAGAGTAATGCCTTTTTGTTTGTTGAGCTTAAACAGTAAATTCTCGATCTTTGACCCAGTCGAGCTATCAAGGTTGCCAGTTGGCTCATCGGCAAAAATAACTTTTGGCTGATTAACGAGTGCTCGTGCAATCACTACGCGCTGTTTCTGACCACCACTTAGTTCTGATGCTTTATTCTTGATCTTATCGCCAAGCTCAACCGACTCTAACACTTCGGTAGCCATAGCTTTTCGTTTGCGTGGCGACAGACCAGCGATTTTGAGCGGTAACATAACGTTATTGAGCACCGACTCGTCACCGTTCAAAAAGAACTGTTGAAATACAAAACCAAACTGACTGTTTCGCAGCGCATCAACTTCTTTACGCTTGAGACTGCTCGCATCAACGCCGTTAATGTGCACTGAGCCTTCAGTTGGCGAGTCGAGCAGGGCTAGCAAGTGCATCAATGTGGACTTTCCAGAACCACTTTTGCCAATCACTGCAATTGTCTCGCCCTCTTGCACTGTCAGGTCGATACTCGTGAGTGCTTTGAATGCAGCTTCACCCTTGCCGTAAGTTTTTGACAGCTGCTTGGTTTGTAGTAGTGATGTCTTTTTAGTCATATCTTCCTGGCTTTATTTAGTGTCGTGTTATCTTACTACTCTTAAGTGTCTCTGTAACGGTGTCGAGAGCATTATTTACTTCTTTGGTGGTCAGCGTTCGATCAAAATGAGTCAGACGTATTCGGAAGGTCGTGTGTGCATCGGAATTTGTTTTCTGTAGATATATATTACGCGGTTGGATCTCCCATTCATAGCCATGTTCGACTGCGACTGGCTCGATAGCCCGTTGTAAAGTAGTAGCTAGCTCACCATACGGCAAGTCAGTTGCTAGTGTAATGTCCTGTTCAGTTGAAGGAAAACGTGAAAGTTGTATGTACGGCCGTACTGCCGGTGTTGCACCTTCAAGTTCATCCATGTCGAGTTCAAAGCCAGCGGCGTGAGATGGCAGCTTAAAGTTACGGCGTACTTCAGATCGATACTCACCAATCATACCAATAGTTTCTGTGCTGCCGGCCACGCCGACGAGTGCAGATCGTTGCCAATCAAATGGACATGCCACCGCAAAGCCAAGCTCTTTTTTGATTGGTGTGTAAGTAAACGTCACGCCAAGCTGTTGACCAATAAAGTCGAGGTATTGGCGGGCCTGGTAAAAGGCAGCACCGTTGATTTGCTTGGCGGCTTTGTCGCTGACTGACAGTACAAGCGCGATAATATCGAACTCACGAGGCACTTTTTCTTTACCGTCTGTTGCATAGGCTTTTTGGTGCGCTTTGTTCATTTCGTAGATTGCCATGCTGTCCACCCCAGATTTGTGATTGCCATGCACTTTGTCGAGCAAACTTGGTGTCAGACTAAGACGGAAATACTGCAGGTCTGGACTGAGCGCATTGCTCAAACGAAACGCCTCTTTGGGGTTCTGTCCGGCTTTTTCCATGACCTTGCCATGTACAAAGTTATAGGTCAGGAGTTCATTGGCGCCGGCCCGCATCAAGATGCTGCGCAAGCGTTGTTTCATAGTGAGTCGCGGATTATTTGGGGCTGGTGACAGGTCGCGCTTTGGCAAAACCTGCGGCAAACTGTCGTAGCCGAGCAAGCGTCCAACCTCTTCTACAATGTCTTCTGGAATAGCAATATCGGTGCGCCAAAACGGTGCAGTGATATGGAGGAATTCGTCTTTTGCAGATAGTTCAAACTCAACGTTGGCAAGCAGAGTAGCGACACGATTTTTAGTAACGCTAACACCTAGACGATCTGAGATAAATTTGGGTGTGACTTTAACTGTCGCAAGATTAGGCAGCTTGGCAGATTTATCATATGTTTCGCCGGCTAGGACTCCCTTGGCAACGTCTTGGATCATCTTTGCAGCATAGTTGAGCACGCGCTCTGTCTGCAGCGGACTTTGACCTTTGTTGAATCGTGTGACCGCATCGGTGAACAATCCGTACTGCATACTGGTGCGGCGTATGTTATACATGTCAAAATTGGCGCATTCCAGAATAATGTTTTTAGTAGAATCATCAACTTCTGTTTCTGCACCACCCATCACGCCACCAACCGCAATAGGATACTGATCAGTTGCAATCATAACAGCAGGCGCCTCAAACTTAGCAGTTTTGCCATTGAGCAATTCTAGCTCATCGCCCTTTTCGGCTTCTCTGACTACCATAACAGGCCCTGCCGAACTCAGTTTTTTGACCTTATCATAATCATAGGCATGGAGTGGTTGTGCGGTCAGAACCATAATCAGGTTGGTGACGTCTACGATGTTGTTGATCGGCTTCAGACCAACGCGCGTTAGAAAGCTCTGCACAGCAATGGACGATGGCGCAACTTGCACGTCAGCAATCGGCAGAGCCATAAATCGCGGTGCTAAATCAGTAGCCTTGTTAACGACTGTCAACGGCAACTTTTTAGTAGGAGCACCGAGCTTAAGAGCGTGTGTGTACCAATCTGGCGAACGGAACTCAATGTCTTGAATGCCAGCAATCTCTCGGGCCACACCCAAAATACCAAAGCAGTCTGGACGGTGCGTGAACATCTTGTTTTCTATATCAATAATCACGTCATCGAGTTGATACACCTCACTCAGGCTTTTGCCCGGCAGACAGTCAACGTCAACTTCCATGATACCCTCGTGGTCATCATTAATTGCCAGTTCTTTGCCACTAGCTAGCATGCCATTACTAACGACACCACGGATTTCACGGGCTTCTAGCTGGAACTGTTCTGTTTCCCAGGTACTTGGCACCACGTTGCCTGGCGGAATCCACGCCACAAGCATGCCTTCACG
>CAZEBF010000014.1:9296-24211 GCA_964510235.1 uncultured Candidatus Saccharibacteria bacterium
GTAAACTCTTTTATCCAATTAACGCTTATCTTCATTTGGCCTTCACCTCTTCTTTCATCGTGCCATCCTGGAAGTATGTATACCATTCTGGAATCTTGTCACCCGCCGCGTTAATTGCAGCGTCAATCTTCTCTACCAATTTGTCGATGTCCAAGATAAATTGTGGATCCAGCTCGGCAAGCCCCACTTTATGCGTCATCAGCGTAACGTTCTTGAGACTAAACAACGACTGACGCGCTTGACCAAAACTATGCACCTTCTCGCGCGGATCGATTGCGCCGTAGGCCTCTGCAAGATGGTTTGTTAGTTCATAGGCTCGTAGGCGCAGTTTGTACTGCATGCCCCATTTTTCTTCTTCGGGCAATTGTTCAAGGTTACGGTAGGACATCTGAGCGATCTTAATAGCAGCTGGCCATAACTCAGTCTTCTCTAGCTTTGGCGACAATTGTGGCTTTTTGCTCATCATTTTGCCCCCACGTATAACTGTTTGAGATCCTGGATCATCGTTTTATAGTCATGACTCTCCACATACTCCCAAGCTTTGACATAGCTTTCTGCGCCCACAAAATCCTTCACAAAGCTAATATCTCGTGCCAGCCGTGACGGCTCATCAAGCACATCCAGATAAACATACTTGAGCAGCGCATGCACTGGTATATGTACTAGTGTCGTAATATCATGCTTGTCTCCAAACAGCTTGCGCCAATCACTCGCCATGAAATGTTTTGGAGCTGCTTCATACTCTTGATACTTATCATTATCAATCAGTAGTAAATGGATTAGTTCATGCGTTAATATATCGACGAACTGATCAGGTTTTTGTCGAAAATTCATTATCACCGGCCCTGATTTTGGCACAAAGAATGGCACACAAGTTACATCAATCACAGGAAGAAAGAACTTCACATTAAGCACTTCTTGTAGCCCTGTTAGTATTTTCTCTTCGTATTTCTGCCACTCCTGCCAATACTCGTATGTTCGATCAAAATAAAACCGTTTGCTTTCTATCTTATGCCCAAACTTCTCTGCCAGCGCCTTTCCTTCCATATCGAATAAGAGTTCGCCAAAACTAATTCTTACTAGAGGTACTGTGCTCATTTGAATTGCCCTAGGAATGCTAGGTTGCCGCTGTGGAAGTGACGAACGTCATCAATGTCATATTTCATCATGACTAAACGGTCGAGGCCAAGGCCGCCGGCAAAACCAGTGTAGATACTCGGGTCAATCCCGGCCATCTTGAGCACGTTCGGGTTGACCATGCCCATACCAAGTAGCTCAATCCAGCCTTCGCCGCAGACTTTACAACCGGCTTTGTCGCAGAACGGGCATGATATGGCGAGTTCAAAACTTGGCTCAGTAAACGGGAAGTAGAATGGTTGGCTTTTGACTTCGATATCTTTTTCGTAGTACTCAGACAAGAAAGTTCGAAACGTGGCTACTAAGTTACCGACGTTAATGTCTTTGCCAACATACATGAGCTCGACCTGATAAAAGGTGTGTTCGTGGCGGGCATCAACATCTTCGTTACGGAAAGCGCGGCCAACATAGACATTGGCGATTGGCTTACCGGCTTCAAGCTGTGCTTTGCCGGCTTTTAGCACGCGGTTTTGCATGGTGCTAACGTGGGCTGGTGCTACAAAACCTTCTTCAGTCATAAACGTATCGTAATCGTCGCGGGCGGGGTGGCCTTCTGGAAAGTTGAGGCTGTCAAACATATGGTAGACGTCATCAATTTGCCTCGATTCAACCGGTGCAAAACCCATCTTCTGGAAGATATCAACCACTTTGTCGAGCTCGCGCATCAGTGGATGCACTGAACCATCAGCTGCCGCGAGCAAACCAGGCTGAGAATCGGCACTAACGTTTGCGTCAAAAGGTGCAGTGACATCGATTGGCTCAAGTGTTGAGGATACTGACTGTGAATCTTCAATCAGCGCGTCCAGCTCAGCCTTCAGCGCATTAATCTCTTTACCAAATGCACCTCGCTCTTTAGGGTCCAACGTCGGTATCTCAGCATACAAACCCTTTAAAAGTGGTGAACGCAAAACGCTCTGCGGATCATCCGTTCCTTTCAGTTCCGCCTTCAACTTCTCAGCGACACCAGCAATCTTCTTGTTTTGATAACTCATCTAATAGAGATTATAATACAGTTATGGCAAATTTTTCATTCGATATTGTATCTGAGTATGACAAGTCCGAGATGAACAACGTCTTCGACCAAACTGAGCGCGAGCTCGCTAACCGTTATGACTTTAAAGGTACTCCCGCCGCCATTGAGTGGCTCAACGCAGAAAAGACTGGCCTAAAAGTCATTGGCAACAGTGATTACCAGATTGAAGCTATTCTCGATATCGTCCGCAAAAAGCTAGCGGCCAGAGAGCAAAGTCAGAAAGTTCTCGACACTACTAAAGAAGCTACCACCAGCAACCTCAAGACAACCAAAGAAGTACCGTTCAAACAAGGCCTCGACCAAGACAAGGCTAAAAAAATAACCAAGTTGGTTCGTGACGAGCTACCGAAAGTTAAAACTCAGATTCAGGGCGACGCAGTACGTGTCACCAGCGGTAGCAAAGATGATTTGCAAACCGTGATGCAACTGGTCCGCAGTCAAGACTTTGACTTCCCAATGAACTTCACAAACTACCGTTAAAACAGTTGCAGTAAAGCTAAACAAAAGCGGTATAATACTGGCATGGAACAAAACGACCTGGGCTCCCAGGCCAAACAGGTGTTGCTAGATAATAATAGGCATGACCTCTATACTGTACCGGCCAAAGGTCTCTATCCACACCAGTGGTTATGGGACAGTTGTTTTATTGCCATCGGCATCCGCCACTATGACGTTCCGCGCGCTCAACAAGAGATCCTGAGTTTGTTGCGCGGTCAGTGGGCCAACGGCATGGTACCAAATATGGTGTTCTCTAAAACCGATAAACATCGCCGTGATAGCAACTTATGGCGCAGCTGGCAGAACCCTAACGCTCCTGACGAAGTTGCCACCAGTGGTATTACTCAACCTCCGGTACTGGCGGAAGCAATTGTACGCATTGGCGAGAAGCTTAACATAACTGAGCGGCGCATGTGGTATCAAAAAGTCTTTCCTGCGCTGGTTCGGTACCACGAGTGGCTCTACCGTGAGCGTGACCCCCACAATGAAGGCCTAGTGCTGCTCGTTCACCCCTGGGAATCAGGCTTTGATAACACTCCTCCCTGGATGCATGAGCTACACGAGCATAGTTTGCCCTTTTGGGTTGGGGTTATTCGTGCGCTCAAACTCGACCGTGTAGTCAACGCTTTCCGCCGTGACGTCAAGTTTGTGCCAAGCGAACAACGCCTTTCGACAGTCGATATCTTAGCGCTGTACAACGTCCAACGCCGCTTACGACGCAAAGCATATGACATCGATCGTATCCTTCGCCACGCCCTGTTTACTATTGAGGATGCCAACTTTAATGCCATGCTCATCCGAGCTAATACTCACCTGAAAAATATAGCTAAAGACATCAAAGAGCCTTTGCCTGATGAACTCAAAGCCAGCATGAAAAAGTCAGAGCAAGCTTTTGAGACCTTATGGGACCCGTATTCGGGACAATACTATAGCCGTAACTTTACATCTCACAAGCTCATAAAAGTTCCGAGCATTGCGACATTACTGCCACTATACGCCGGTCATATCAGCCAGGAACGAGCTGAGCAACTAGTACGTATGCTCGAAAACAAGGATGTCTTTGGAGCAGATTTCCCCGTGCCAACCACGCCACTTAACTCAGAGTGGTACAAAGAAATGGGCTACTGGCAAGGACCAACCTGGATCAACACAAACTGGTTAATCGCCGACGGTTTGCGCCGCTACGGTTTCGATAAACAAGCTGACGTCATCATGACTGCGTCACTGGCTTTGGTGGAAGAATCAGGTTCTTTCGAATACTTTTCAGCAAAAACTGGCGAGCCAGCTGGAGCCGCTGACTTCTCGTGGACCGCTGCCTTGACACTTGATTTTCTAGATCAGCTTAACCGCCAAAGTAGTACCAAAAGCGGTTCAAAATCGCAAAAATAATAAGTAGGTACCAGACCACCAATATATCAAAGTGATGCCTATCAAAGAAGGCAGCTGCGCCTCGTAGTCGCTTTGGTGGCACTATGTTGCCTTCACGCAGGTTCCACAACGTGGTGTAGATAAAGGCTGGTAGCGTAATAGTCCAAACCACCATACAGTACAAACAGAGTGCACCAATTGAGTACAAGCTTTGATATATCAACCAATGCACAAAGACAACGCCGGCAAATGGACCAAACTGAAAGACCTGCCAGTACCAACGTTTAAACTTTGCACCAGCTAACATACCAACGCCCGTAGTCAGTACCATAGCAAAGGCAGCCAAACCAATGAATGGATTTGGAAAGCCAAGCAGTGATGCTTGTGGAGTCTTGATAATGTTATTACAGCTCAGTACTGGGTTGATATTACATGAGGCTGAGTACGACGGATCTTTAAGAAGCTCAATCTTTTCTATGCTCAGGGTCAGGGCTGCAAATAAGCCAATGACACTAATGACAATCAGTAGCCAAGGGAAGATTTTTTTAAAGTCATAGGTGCGTTTTTTGTGTGTGGCCATGGTTAAAATTTAGCAACCTTTCCGCCTTTACGCCAGGTTTTAATCGCTTTCTTATACGGTTCGAAGTTCTTAAAAACCCACATATCAGCCTTGCGACGGATACTCCAGCCAATCCTGCCACTGACAATTTTCCTGCCATCTTGCACAACTGCCCAGCCCGGGCCAACGGTCACAACATAAATTGGATGCCAAGCCCGGTACAATGTCTGTTGAGTACCACGAGCTTGTGCGATAAAGTTACGGGCCACAAACTTGGCATCATGAATTGCTGTTTGAGCCATGCCGCTGAACGGAGTTTTGGCATTATCGCCGATTACGTATATGTCTTTATAACTACCCTTTTTAGCACGCGCTCGCAGAAAACTATCAACCACTACCTTGCCACGTTCGAGCATGAAGACGGATTCGTTTGTAGTATAAAAATCTGGCGGACGACTGCCAGCAGTCCAGACGATCAGATCTGCTGAAATATCACCACTGTCCATACAAACCTGGCCTTCGTGGCAAGAGTTCACACGGGTATTGAGATGAAGTGCGATCCCCTGAGATACGAGTTTTTTGTGTGCAATATCTGAGGCTTTAGCGTCAAGTAAGGGCAAAACGCGGTCAGAGCCCTCAATCAAGGTTAATTCTAAGTGTTTTTGTTCACGACCATCTTTCTTGGCTACTAATTCAGCAAAGTAAGGTAGTTCTGCAACCAGCTCTACGCCAGAAGCACCGCCGCCAATTACAGCAATTTTAATCGTTTTCTTTTTACTACGAAGTAATGCAATTAGTTTATGACGCAGCACCATAGTGTTGCTTATCGTTGTCATGGTTGAAGTATGTTGCTCCATGCCTTCAATACCAAAGTAATTAGTAACGTTGCCGAGGGCCAGCACGACTTTGTCGTAGGCATAGACATTACCTGTTTCACTCTCGATACGCTGCATTTTGGGGTCGATCTTGCTGACGGTGTCGAGCACCACACTGACGTTCTTGGCACGGGCAAAGATTTCTCGCAGAGGTATCACAACCTCCATCGGCGAGCGACCAGTTGCCGTACGATACAGCGCGCCATGATACTCAAAGTTCATCCCCTGACTGATCAGTGTGACGTCGATACCACGCTTGTTGGCCAGCTCCAGAGCGGTCTTAACACCCCCAAAGCCACCACCGACCACCACGATATGTAAATGCTTTTTGCTCATGCTTGTTTATAGTATATCACTACTCATCAGTAGCATCGTCGAAGTCTTCTGAGGGGCCGTCGAGGATCAGAGGTTCTACGGCCGGGCTTGTTTCGGCAATTTTGACCACGTCTTTGTCAATTTTTTTGAGTTCTTTATGAGCGCGGTTGTAATGATTGACCGTGGTTCCCAGGCTGTTTCCAAGCTTTTGCATGTAGGTTTCATAACCGCCGATGTGCCGACCGAGCTCGCCAACCCGTTTTTGAATTTCTTTGGCTTGCTCTTCGATTTGCAAGCTTCTGAGTCCCTGCATAACTGTCTGTAGATACGCCATGAAACTGGTTGGGCTAACAATGATCACGTGCTTTTCGGCGAATGCGTACTCGATTAAATCACGTGAGTTTGTGGCTGTGGTACCGACTTTGTTAATAAGCAAGTCATAGTACAACGATTCGCTAGGAATAAACATGAAGGCAAAATCCATGGTGTTCTCGTTTGGCCGAATATACTTGCTGGTTTCGTCTATGCGGTTCTTAAGATCAACTTTGAACTTTTTTACAACGGCTTCACGGACAGTTTTGTCTTTTGATTCAATCAGACGATTATAATTCTCTAGACTAAACTTACTGTCGATTGGCAGTACCTTGCCGTCTTGCAAAAAGATGACTGCATCCACGATCTCGCCGTCATCAAACTTATATTGCATCTGAAAACCGCCTGGTGGCATGACGTTTTCTAGTACACTCTGCAGATAATATTCTCCTACAACGCCACGCTGTTTTGGGTTCTGTAAAACGTTTTGGAGCATCTTGAGTTCGTCTGCAACGTCCACTACTCTTTTGTTTGTCTCATCAAGCTTAGTCAGTCTGTTTGTCACGTCAGCAATTATTTTGGCGCTTTGCTGGAACTGCTTTTGAATACTGTCATTCAGCTGCGTTTGCGACTGGTTGAGCTTTTGGTTTATGTTCTCTTGTAAACTTTCCTTCAGCTCACCGACGCCTTTGTTCAAGTTATCTAGGTCAGTCTTCAGATACTGCGACGCTTGGTCATTCTTGAGTCCCGATAGTTTTTGATTGAGCACAAATATAACTGCGCCAAACCCCAATACGACCGCAACCAATAAGACAATTCCCGTGCTATCCATAGTGCCACTATTGTAGCTGGTTTGAGATGCTTATGCTACTCGTTCGCGTGGTCGCCGTCTTCTTCATGCTGTTCGTCTTCGGCATGTTGTTCGGTCTTGGTTTCTTCATCATGACCATGGTCGGCGTCAATATAGCCATGCGCGAGATTGATTGTTATAGCTACAAACACCACTCCAAACAGCAGCATCAGTGGCTGCCAATCAAGTAACTTCTTCTTTGGAGTAGATTCATGAATATCAGGGATGATATCGCTCATAGCAATGTACAGCAAGAAACCGGCGCTTAATCCCAGCAGTACACCAAGTGGTAAGATTTCACTGTTGCCCAATAGATATGTCAAAACAGCTGCCACTGTAGTAGCCAGAGCGCTCAAGATATTGACTACAAGTACCTTTTTGCGTGATAAGCCTTTATTCAGCAATAGCCCAAAGTCACCAATCTCTTGTGGTATTTCGTGGGCCGCTACAGCAATTGTAGTCACAATACCGGTCGGCACACTTATCAAGAATGAAGCCGCGATGGCGACACCATCCAGAATGTTATGCATGGTATCACCGACTATGACGAGGCTGCTTGATGGGTCGGTTTTACTATCTGCATGTACGTGATGGTGATGGAACCAGTGCAAAAATCGCTCAGCAAAAAAGAAAATGACCACACCAATCAGTGCAGCCAATAGAACATTATACGGTTCGGTTATCTGTATGCCTTCATGTAGAAGGTCTAGAAATACAGCAGCCAGCAAGGCGCCTGCAGCAAATGGCGTCGCATATTTGGCCATAGCCTGTGCAGTTGACTGTTTACGAATCAAAAAAATACCTCCGAGCAGCGACACAACGCCGCCGAGCAACGAAAATACAAGAACATATCCTAGTGATGACATATTTTTCTCCTTACAACAATCATAGTGTGAGTTTGTCGGTTTTGCAAATGTGTCGCAGTTTTGTATACTATTGCCTATGCTTAACTCAGAACAACAGTTGGTCAAGACGCTCAAAGATAGCGGTTACAGCTCAACAACAACCCGTCGAGCGATTTTTGCTGCACTGACTCGTGTGGAATCTCTGACTATGCCAGAGCTTGTAAAATCTATTGGTAACAGCGTTGATCGTGCAAGTATCTATCGGACAATTGATTTGTTTGAACGGCTTGGAATAGTTCAGCGAGTGCAAATTGGCTGGAAGTATCGCCTGGAACTAAGCGATACGTTTAGCCCCCATCATCATCATATTCATTGCTTGTCTTGTGGTAAGATCACCTCTCTCAAAGAAGAGGCTGCAATCGAGCAGCACATTCATCACCTGGCCGCCGCCAATGGTTTTAAGCTCACAGCTCATCAGTTAGAACTGTCTGGCACCTGTCAAAACTGCCAACAAAAGCAAAAATGAACCGGGCGTCTATGCCCGGTTCTCATGGAAGTCTCTCACTTCCACTCCTAGCATAAGCTCAATCTCGGGCCGCTTCAAGTCTTGTTTTTCATCAGTTTTGTTTCAGAGGATACAGCTTTTGAACCAGTCTTACTGCTATAAAGCCAATCAATGCTCCACCAACGATATCCAGTGGTGCGTGTACACCTAGACCAATACGAGACAATGCCACGATAGCCGCAAGGCCGGCCAGAAGCCACCGACCTGAGCGTGGAAATACCGTCCAAAGCACCAACGCCATACATACAGCAATGGCTGTGTGACCTGACGGGTAACCATACCCAGAAGCTAGTTTGTCATAATGAGTAATCGCCTCGAGCGCATCAAAAGGTCGTGGTCGGGCTACTAATAACTTGAGCAGCACCGTTGATACAATCGCTAAACCCCCAGACAGGGCTAGCTGTAATGCCGCCCGTCGCTGCTTTGCCGCAAATGCCACAACCACACTCACCAACCACATGGCTAGGCTGCCAAGTTGTGTAAGTATCAGTAGAACAGGATTAAATGGCTGTAAAATGCGGTAGAGAACATCAAACACCGCCTGCTCCGGTGAACTCATGCGTAGATTAGCAGCCACAATTGTTGTTACAATTAGTAACGCCAGGCTCAGCCATATCAAAGGAATAGATCGAGAATACTTCTTCATAGTGTTAAAGCTTAGTATACCTCACGATACAAAACGATTGTTGGCGATATAAAACCGTAGCGGTTGATCAACCGCCATGCTAATACCCCGTCGCGGCGATGAAATAATTGCCCCTGGCTTCAGTACTTGTCGCAGGGTTATACCAGTCTGTGCGAGCGACTTACCACTATGTTCTTTTGTAATACCAAGAGCCTGAACCAGTTTGGCGGGCCCATTAGTCAGAGTGTGAACATCTGATCGGCCTCTTCGCTGTTTCATCAATTCCAGACCGACAGTCGGCTCAAGCGCACGAATTAACACCGCCTGGCCTTCCCCGTCTGGACCCGTAACAATATTGAAACAGTGGTGCATTCCATACGTAAAGTAAACATATGTATGACCACCGCTCAAAAACATGGCGGCGTTTCGCTTAGTTTTGCCCTTGAATGCATGACTAGCAGCATCATCTACGGTATATGCTTCTGTCTCGACAATAATGCCTCCCGCATTTCCCTCAGGAGATTGATGGACCAGTTCGCAACCCAAAAGCTGATTGGCAGTAGTTATTGCATCCTTAAATGTCACGCTCATGCTAGAGTATTGTAGAGAAGCCTCACCACATGAACAAATCACCATACACATCTATTGTCATCATCTTTAACCCTAATAGCACCAGTGGTTTGGCAGAAACTAAGGCCCAACGTTTAGAGCAGCGCTTGGCAAGGCGTGATTTGGCACCAATAACATTGCATGCAACTGAATACGCCGGCCACGCTGAAGAGCTGGCTTACGAGGCTGCCAAAAAACGTAACCATACACTCATTGTGTCAGTCAGCGGCGATGGTGGTTATAACGAAGTAATCAACGGCGCCAAGAAAGCTGATCACCAGACTGGTCACAAAACGGTGTGCGCAATTCTGGCGGCTGGTAACGCTAACGATCACCGCCGCAGCGTCCGCAAGCAACCACTCAGTCGAGCAATTACCAAAGCCGAACCCGAAGCAGTAGACATACTTAAACTCACCGCACGGTTTGGAAAAACTACATTCGTACGCTATGCTCACTCGTACATTGGACTAGGCCTCACCAGCCACGTTGCGGCCGAGCTAAACCAGGCTCGACTCACCCGTTTTCGTGAAATGATGATTGTAATCCGCGCCTTCTTTAACTTCGAGCCACTGCGAGTTGAGTTCGTTAACGACCGTGTTCGCAAAATCGACAGTATTGTCTTTGCCAACATTCATCAGATGGCCAAAGTTGTTCGCATGGGCAAAAAAACCAATCTCAAAAATGGCATGTTCAAAGTTGTTATTTTGCCACACCAGAGTCGCTTCAAACTTATATATACTGTCATCAAAATTGCTATCTTTGGCGTTCGTAAGCCGATCCAACGTGAAGCTGTTGGCTTCAAAATACCTAACAGCGAGCTTGTGCACCTTGATGGCGAGATCCAAAAGTTACCGGGCGGCTCAATCATCACTGTAGAGTGTGAGCCCGGTGGTTTGCTAACTGTACGTTAGTTGTTAATTCTAAGTTGCCAACGTAAGCTATATATAAACCAAGGAGAAACTATGGACCAATCACTCATCAACCTCATGCTCGCCCTAGCGGCCAACGAACTAATTCATAACGTACTTGAGGTGCAGAATATGCGTGATAAACTAAAGCGCCTGTCTACCTATATGGCCGGTAAATCATACAAAGAGATTCCGCTAAACATAGACACTAGACTGAAATCATATGGCCTATCTTTCACTATATTTATTGTGGTTGTTGGGGCGCTCTTTGCTTTCTTTAGCTGGCTTTCGTTATCACCAGACACAGCCGTCAAGACGGTAATTGTTTTGCTTGTCTTGTCATACGCTGCTACTGCCGTGACAGTCGATCAGTTCCACGTTGATATAGAGAAGATAACCAAGCCGTTCAAGAAAAAAGTTGACAGCAAATAACTACGGCGATAAAACTTGACCCGTTAGCATGGCAATCAGCATAAGTGCCGCCATTACGGCCATCACCAAGTCTTCTAACAGAGTAACGGTTGATAACGGGAGTTTGATGATACCGCCCAAGCATGCACAGTGAAATGTTGGCCCCCGCTGAGCCAAACCCTTAGCGACGCCGTAAGCTCCAATCAGCATTATCGCTAGCGTCAAACTATCGCGCAGAACTGGCACCACATCCAAGATATAAGCAACGCCTAAACTGATTTCAATAAACGGGTACAGGTACGTGTACAGCTTGTATCGTTTGCCAATGATATCGTAGCGTGGGAACATCATCACGAACATTTCGTAGCCGATGAGTTTGAAGCTACCAAATACTAGGAAAAAGCCACCCATGAACCAACGCATCCATGCCGTCCAATGAAACTCGAGGTTTGTGCTCATCAAGGTTGCCGCGAGCGCCAACAAGATAAAAATTGCAAACAGTTTGGCGTATTCTTTTTTGCTCGACTCTGTTTTTTGATGATGCTGCAT
The DNA here is from genome assembly GCA_964510235.1 of uncultured Candidatus Saccharibacteria bacterium. GTDB lineage: Bacteria > Patescibacteriota > Saccharimonadia > Saccharimonadales > CAYUUR01 > CAYUUR01. The sequence goes on from CAZEBF010000014.1 coordinate 20,756, forward strand.
AGTATGTATTGTAGCTTAGGCACGTAGCTGATTACCAGCCGCCTCCGCCGCCTCCGCCTCCGCCGCCGCCAGAGAAACCGCCGCCGCCAGAATAGCCACTTGAACCAGAACTAGCTGGTGGAGAGAAAGTTGCGTTGGTCGCCGCCGAGAAATTATTCATTGAACTAACGAGATAGCCGGCATGAAAAGCACTTGTGTTGCCGCTATACCATTCAGGTGGTTGAGTGTACAGATCTTTGAACTGTTCTGCCCATTTTTTCTCTTGTCCAAACAAAATTGCATATGGCAATAGAGACTCAAATAGTTTGACCTTGCCACCGTGTTTGGTTGGATCACCAAATTGCCTAGCGCCTTCTGGCGACTGTAGCATTTGGATGCGCTCCTTTTCCGCCAAACCAATATATTCTTTAAGACCAAGTAAATGTTCTCGCGTTTCAACACCCTTAGGTGTACGAGCCGGCATTGTTCGCGAAGCAATAAACACAATCAATGAAGACAACAGGATACCGATTCCGACAGGCGTCAATAGGCCAGTAAAAGCCAATATAAAGCCGATTGGCAACATAATAAAGCCGATAGTTAACGTACTGCTGATTGCTTTGGCTGGGTTTGTTACAAAGTAGCCCTTAGTGAATAACTCTTCTAGAGTGGATTTTTGAATACTAGCCAAATCTTTGTAGAGCTTGTTCTTGAGACTCTTGAGTTCTACGGTTTTTCCTTTGGTTGCACCATTGCCAAAGAAAGCGTGAATGAGTTTAATCTGCACTGGATGTAAGCCACCTGGCGCCGTTAAGAGCTCTAATGAGTAGTCAGGCTTACTACCCTTCTTTTCTGTGACTAGCTCATGAATTCGCACGTGGCCATGGACTGCCAGTTCCAAAATACCAGCACTCAGCGCCTTAGACCGCACCGTCTCAAACAAAATGCCTTCGCTCGTAATAGCATCGAAGCCCTTTGGCGGCGCGTACTGGGCTACAATAACCCCACGTCCCCTTGGATCACGACCTGACCTTCGCCAGCGACGATACATCCACACACCTGTCAAAATTGGAATCAGCAGGACTGGTGACCAGAATACAAATGGCGCCACACGCTCAGCTACCGTCGGTTGATATGGGACAAAAGTATTGTCTGTAAAGCCGACCAAGAACGACAGGTTCTCACCTGGTTGAAGGTTAGCTGCCCTCACATTAATGATTGTTTGTTCGCCCTCAACTGACTGAACAATTTCGCAGTTACTGGCAGTTGAGCGTTCGGTGCCCGTGAAGCAGCGAGGCGCTTTACTTATTTCTTTCGCAAGATCATTTGGCATATGGATACGAGCGGTCACTGAGCCAAATTGTTGACGCCACTGCGTGCCATTTACATCCCAGAACCATTCGTCATAGTCGTTATAAAACGTAATCACATCTCGCATGGTGTATGAGATTACGTAGGTGGTCTGACCACGCACGAACGTATCTGCATCACCTATTTTCAGCACCAGGTTATCGTTTTGACTGCTCTCTGAGAATGGGTAAGCGTTGCCCTGCTTATCTGTGACAGAGTCAATCTTGAGTCGCAGAGAGCGCCCATTGTATTCCTTGGGGATAGCGCGAAGAATGCCGTGGTTCTGATCATAATTTGGGAAAACTGCTTTAATCTCTTCGACAACGGTCATTTCTGCTGTCTTGTTTGCATCCCGACGCAAGAAATAGTTGGCGGTGAACGACTGGATTAGAAAGTTATCTACCGATTGAGCCTCAGCTTGATTGGGCAAAACCGGCAGCAAGCTGCTAAACAAAATCAGAATAAACAACCATAAGCGCTTCATTGTCTCTTATGATACTCCGTTTTTTAGCCAGCCACTAGTATCTATTGAGTGTATTCGCTGATTTTGTGATTGATGTAGCCGATGAGTGCTGAAAAGCCCCAGGCGATCAATGCATAGACGATAATTGCAAATAACGCAGAAACGTCAAGGTACCCTGTCTCACCCACTGCACGCGGTGGAAAGATCCCACGGAATGGCTGCAAAAAGTCAGCTGAAGTGCGATAGATAAACTCAACAAATGGTGAACTTGCATTAGCAGAAAATGCCAGCAAAAATACTCGGAAGGCCAACATGATCTCAGCAAAAATCACCAGGCCATACATTGCATAAGTCAGTACTTTTCCGATATTAAGATATGCTGGAATCTCAGCCTCATTTTGTTTTGTCGCCATACATCCTCCTGTTTATAACAACTAGTATACATCAGGATTCACAATTGCCGTTATGTCCGCTGGTATAGTAACCTTGCCGGCCAAGCGTTCAATTTCTGTCATGCGCCAATTGCTCCAAGCGGCACCAAATCTATCCAATGAGTAGCCGATACCTGCGTCAATGCCTTCATGGTAAGCGTAGCCAAACTCATCAACCAAACAGCCTTGCAGCTGTACAAACTCATCTTGATAATTCACAGATGCGTCACTCGCAATCTCAACGACTCTACTGTATTGCTCTAAGGGCTTTTCTGTCGACAACCCATCTGGCATGGTCATAAATCGAAAAACGCGGGCGCCATGATCTGGTTGCGTAGCAAACTCGTGCAGATATACCGCAGTCATCGTTAGAGTACTACCCAACTTATAACCAACCAGCCAGCGGTTATCTATCGTAACTCTCGGGGCTCGCCTTAATAAATGTGCGGTAGTATCAGGTATTTTCATAATTCCGAGCCGTGCTAGCCTTCGATGAGCGTTCTCTAGATTATCTTCAACACTATCTCCCATAAAGCTCTCTACACGACGAACTCCACGCGTAAAATCTAGTCGAACTGGTGGTACTTGTTCGGGCAATATGTTCATGTGTTGATTGTAGCGCAACGCTGATTGAAGCCAAAATTACTACACATTTTCCTCACTAGCGTCAATAAGCTGGTATACTTCTTATGTCAATCAACCAAACTGGTGGGCAACGGAGGGATACAATGCAACTAATCAAGAGATCTATGGTGCTCGGACTCATAATCGGTTCGATCTTAGGTGTGACGGCGTTACTACAGCCAGCAAGCGCAACCGCTCAGGCTAACAGTCAACCAGCTCAGAATACTCAAGCAGCCAGCGACAGCTACGACTATGTAGCACAACCTGGCGATTCATATAGTGTGCTAGCTCGTAAGGCAGTTCAGACATACGGAATTGAAAACAAAGTTAACCTGAGTCAGGCTCAGATAATTGCAGCGGAGACTTGGCTAACTCAGGCTGCCAACTCACCAATTCTGACTGAAGGACAAAAGGTCAGCATCGTCAAAGCGGATGTGAAGAAGTTTGTAGAACAAGCTCAAAAGCTAACTGCCGCACAACAAGCTTTGTGGCAGCCATATACTGTTGGAGTCAACTTCAACACCAGCAATAACGGCCAATAACTATCCACTCGAGAGTTTTTTTAACTGACCCGACGCATCGTTGGGTCAGTTTATAATCATTTAGTAA
>CAZEBF010000015.1:0-23143 GCA_964510235.1 uncultured Candidatus Saccharibacteria bacterium
GTGGTGGCCCTCGGGGTTATGGGAGCTGTACTCGGTCTACTACGTTAAACGAGGATTAGCATTTGCCAGAATCTAAACAATCTAAGAAAGAAAAGGCGGCGGCCGCCAAGGCACGAGCCGCCGAACGGGCGCGACTGCACCGTCAGAAGCTAAAGAACTCACGGACCGGCCGACAGTTTGGCGATTTTGTGGAGTTTATTCGCCAACAAGGTGTGGTTGGATTGGCGATTGGTCTGGTGCTCGGCTTGCAGGTTAAGGCTTTGGTTGACCAGTTTGTGGCCAGCTTTGTGAACCCACTCCTAGGACTTGTGTTGCCAGGCTCGGGATCCCTAGCCTCCAAAACATTCACTCTTAACGTTTCTGGCAAGTCAGCCACCTTTGGCTACGGTAAGTTCATAGACGTACTACTAAGTTTTGTTATTGTTGCGGCAGTTGTGTACATGGTATTTAAGGTGCTACGACTCGAGAAACTTGATAAAAAGAAGGAATAATAATGCAAAAGAAATGGTTTAAAGCCAAACGGTACGGCTGGGGTTGGACGCCAAGTAGTTGGCAGGGTTGGCTAAGTCTCGGTGTATTCCTATCTATAATTCTCATTGGCAGCTTATTTTTGTTCGGCGGTGAACCGTCCACGCCAGGGCAGGTTGTACTGTTTGGGGCTTGGTTTGCGTCGTGTGTAGTTTGTTTGTTGATTATTTCGTACCGAAAGGGCGAGAAGCCCAGTTGGCGTTGGGGTGATAAGTCGGCACCTAAGGATAAATCATGAGCGACGAGTGGCAGGACAAACTGACGCCCGAGCAATACCGGATCTTACGTGAGAGGGGCACTGAGGCACCATTTACAGGCGAATTGTTACACAATAAAGACACCGGTATGTATGTCTGTGCAGCCTGCCAAACGCCGCTGTTTAGTAGCGAACACAAATTCGATTCTGGAAGCGGCTGGCCGAGTTTTTATGACGTTGTTAACAAGGGTAATGTTATCGTGCAAACAGATACCGCTCACGGCATGGTCCGCGAAGAGGTTATTTGTAAAGCTTGTGGTGGGCACCTAGGTCATGTATTTCATGATGCCCCAGAGCAGCCCACAGGTGTCCGTTTTTGTATCAACTCTGCGGCACTCAAATTTGAGAAAAAGAAGTAAGGTATACTGTTAGGCAATGAAGAAGCAAGACACCGTTCCAACAAGACTACTCTGGGTGGACCTGGAGATGACCGGGCTCGATCCTACCAAAGACGTTATTTTAGAAGTCGCCGCCGAGATTACCGACTTCAACTTCAAGACGCTAGAGAGTTACGAGGCTTGTCTCAAACAAAACCGAGACACGGTGGTCAAACGTTTGCAAGCCAACATCTGGTACAAGGATTTCCCAGAAAACCGCGACGCATTCATTAACGGACTCGACACTGCCCGGTCGATGAAAGAAGTCGAACACGAGCTTATCGCTTTAGTAGACAAGCACTTCAATGGCGAACCAGCTATTCTAGCCGGCAACTCTATCTATAATGACCGTTTGTTTATCAAACAGTGGATGCCCGAGCTTGATCTCAAGCTGCACTACCGCATGCTCGACGTATCGAGCTTTAAAATCGTCATGCAAGGCAAGTATGGTGAAGTGTTCGAGAAGAATAACGCTCATCGTGCCTTCGACGATATCCAGGCCTCAATTGCCGAGTTGCAACACTACTTGGAGTGGTTTAAGAATGGATCATAAAACGGTAGAAGACTACGTGTTGAGCATGCCAAACGCTGTGCTTGATTACCCGTTTGGTGAAGAAGTAGCCGTCTACAAAGTAAAAGATAAGATGTTTGCACTGATCAACGAAGGCAAAGAGCCGCTGCAGATTAGTCTCAAGTGTGACCCTATATTGAGCGAGAAGTTACGTGCAGAGTTTGAAACCGTGTTGCCCGGCTATCATCTGAATAAAAAACACTGGAACACTGTCATTCTGACAGGGCAGTTACCTTGGGAAGAAATCCAAGGTTTCATCCGCCACTCCTACGATTTAGTATCGAGTTAGGGAAAAGAGCAGCCGGCGTGACGAATTTATTTCGGCACACCGCGCGATGAGAAAAACCGCCAGGTTTGTCTCATAAGGCGAAGCCGCAAGAAATCCAAGGTTTCATCCGCCACTCCTACGATCTTGTAGCTAGTTAAGCCTATTGTTCGGTAACTGTTGCTTTTTGCGAGTCGAGCAGGCCTTGTACTTGTCCAAAGGCGTTTTCTAGTAGCTGTTTGCGGGCTTTGCTGCTCTCGCCGTCATAGTAGTCAGATAAATTTTGTCCGTAATCTGTCAACTGTTTGACTAAAATTGCAGTCAGAACCTCGTCGAAGGTGCCATTTTCAGTAGCGGTTTTCAGTTGAGCGTCTGTTTTGGGGTCAAATTCTTCTGCCAGTTCTTTGCCTTTCAGCTTGAGGTCGCGGCCTTCGAGGTACTTCAACATTTCACTCTGAGATGTAGAAACAGTCAGCTTGGTGCTTGTTGCAAAGCTCTGGGTTACTGAGGTGCGCGCGCTTTTCTCGCCAACCTCAGCGATTCGGATTATTTCTTGCTGTTGTTTGACGGCTCTAATGAGGTTGTTAGTACCGCTACTGCTCGAACCAAAAATGAGCGAAAACACCACAATTAACAAGGTTATAAGTAGAAGCCCAAAACCTACAAAAATAGCAATACGCTGCTTCTTAGAGTTATTCTTTGGCAGCAGCGTTTTCTTCGGCTTAGGCTGCTCGTTCATTATAAAATCGTACTGATTTGTTTGATCGCCCTCAGGAATTGGCTGTGATGGATGCATGAGCATTATGATAACGGTTTTAGAGGGAAGGGTCTAGTGAGCATCACCACACAATTGACAATAAGGCATAAACGTGATACATTGTAGCCATACTATTCAAAACAAAAAGGAACCAGCAACATGAGCGAACAAGCCCCACAGTCAATCTCAACAGACGAAGTCAGAAAAGAAAGCGCCCATCTGCGCCGACAGCATAATGACGCAGTGAGTGCGCGAGACTTGAATCAAAACTACGCCAAGGCTGAGGGCCATAAGCGAAGCTTTCTAGAAGATACAATCAAGACTATTAGAAGTGCTGAGAATGGACAAGAAAGCGCAGGCCTTGCTGCTGTACGCGAGCAGCTTGTTGAAGTTCGCCAGAACGAACACGAGTCTTTGTACAGCGCTGATAATTCTGATACCTCCCGGAAGGCCGCTTTATGGGATGCTCATGAAGACTTGTCGCAGAACAGGGAAGCCTACGAACAAGCTGCTATCGAGGATGCCAATGCTGCTGGACACGATGTTCAGTTTGGCGGCCAGAACTACCCGGCCCAACCTGCCGAACAGCCTAAACCAGCACAGCAGTAGTTAACGGCATGAGTGAACACACACCTGATCGACAGCCAAGCGAAGAAGAACTGCGAGCAGGTTACACTATGTTGCCTGGCCAGAAGCTGACCCTAGATCCGGCTTGGAGGCCAGGCCAAAAAAGTACTCGATATGTATATAAAACCCACGGCGGTACGCAGATTGCAGGCCGCCCAGTCGCAATACTGTTGTTCCGAGACGGCGAACATAGTGCAGTGGAGGCGTCCGTGCTTGACCTCGGTGTTAGGCCAGGCACTTTTGTCGAAGACATTAACGCCGGGATCGCCCCAAATGACTATGCGCTTCTAGTTGCCAGTTACGAGACAGGTACTGCCGTTCTAGAAGCGCTTGAGCGGAACAAGCCGTGGGGTGTTGGTCGTGCATACGAAGGTCAGGAAGATTTGCCAGCAGCGATTGCTGACCAACAGTGCGTGGTGGGTCTGGACGACTACGGCCAGTTGGTTATCGAGAATCTGGCGCCACACGGCGAAACTATCGTACAGACGTTTTAAGAACTCCTCGTACCTCTAACGCTTGCCCCTAACCTCTAACCCCTATAACCTATAGCTATGGATGCTGTCGAGGAAGTCAAGGCACGACTCAGTATCGAGGATGTCGCCAGTGAATATGTCGAGCTCAAGCGAGCCGGACGCAACTTTAAGGCGCTCAGTCCCTTTAGTAACGAGAAAACACCGAGTTTAATGATCAGCCCAGAGAAGCAAATCTGGCATGACTTCTCGTCAGGCAAAGGTGGCAATATCTATAGTTTTGTCATGGAAATGGAAGGCGTCGACTTTAAAACTGCGCTTGAACAACTGGCGCGCAAAGCCGGCGTTGATCTCAGTCAGTATCAGCGTTCTGGCGGCGGCAACACCAAGCTTAAAGAACGCTTGCTGGCAGCACACGATTTGGCCGCCAAGTTTTATCAGGTGCAGTTTAGCCGCCATCAAGAAGCGCTCGAATACATCTTTAAACAGCGTGGCTTGGACAAAAAAACAGCGTTGGAATTTCGGATAGGCTACGCGCCCAACAATGGCGATGCACTGACTAAGTTCTTGCTGGGTAAGGGCTTTACGGCAGATGAGCTCAAAAAAGGTGGACTCAGCACGCAACGCCGACAGCTCGGTGATATGTTCCGCAGCCGGATTATGATTCCGCTAATGGACGTCAGCGGTAATGTGATTGGCTTTACAGGACGCCTACTAGAAGACATTCCCAATGCGCCAAAGTACCTCAACACGCCGCAAACGCCACTGTATGATAAATCTCGGCATGTGTTTGGGCTGCATTTAGCCAAAGACACGATTCGTAAAAGCAAGTTTGCGGTAGTGGTGGAAGGTAACATGGACGTGGTGGCCAGTCACCAGGCGGGTGTTCGGCAGACGGTGGCAACGGCCGGCACGGCAATGACTGAACAACATTTGAAGGCTCTGGTGCGATTTACTCCTGATATCCGGCTCAGTTATGACCAAGATAATGCTGGTTTACAGGCAGCCGAGCGGGCAATTCCAATTGCGGGCAAAGTAGGCGCGAACCTGAGCATGATTAACATTGATGCCAAGGATCCTGATGAACTGATTCAGCGTGATGCCAAACTGTGGCAACAGGCTGTGGAGCAGCCGCAGTACGCGCTTGATTGGCTGATTGATCGCTATCGTTCACAGCTTGATCTCGAGACGGCCCAAGGTAAGCGGGAATTTAGTAACGTGCTGGTCAATATCATCAAACGCCTGCCAGACGCCGTTGAACAAGAGCATTTTCTAGAGAAGGCAGCCAAGATTATTGGAGTTAGTAAAGCGGCCATGCAGTCTAAATTGTCTGGAACCAGCAAAGAACTACCGCGCCGAAAGAACGTCAAGCCCGCCCAAGTCGATAAACACGCCGCCGATACTATCAGAACGCAGAACCATTTGCTGTCGGTGACCTTCATGGTGCCCAACGCTCGAGAGTACATCATGAAGTTGACGCCTGACATGCTGCCAGAGCAACCAGCCCGTCATCTACTCGGTTTTCTGCAGGCCAATCCTGAGTTCGATGGCAAAAGTGCTCAAGCAAAAGAGTTGACCTCTGTTGCTGATTATGTCAAAATGCTCGCAGTTATATTTGAGGAGCTCTATCAAGACCTCGAGATATTGGAACTTCGTTATGAAGCCGCTCGATTGCAGGTCCGCCTGATAGAACAGTACGTAAAAATTGCCAAGACACGCCTCGCCGAACAGATGCGACAGGCGTCGAGCGATGAACAAACAACCAAACTACTCAATCAAGCCAAGACGCTCGATGCGCTCTTGCACGCTACTCAGGAAGGAGACGTGAATGCCGAAGAAATCCGCGCCGAAGGGTGATATTAAAGAAATCACCATTGAAGATCTACAAAAGAAACTACTGGCTCAGGCCAAAAAAGAGGGCAAGCTCGACCAGCGCGATATCTTTTCGCTGATTCCCGATGTGCCTGAAAATACCGAGGTTTTGGACGCGCTGTACACGCAGCTAGCTGACCTCAATATCAGTATTGTCAGTGCAACCGATCCTAAGACAGAAGAATTTACTGCTGAATGGGCCGAAGAAGAGGAAGAGGAAGAGATTGTCCTGGACGATAAGGCGTACCTCGATGACATTGCTGACGACTCTGTTCGTTTGTACCTACGTGAAATCGGTAAAATCCCACTGCTGACCGCTCCAGAAGAGTTGGCATTGGCGCAACGGGTGGTAGCTGGCGAGAAAAAGGCCAAAGACCAGATGGCTGAAGCCAACATGCGTTTGGTAGTCTCGATTGCTAAGCGATATGTAGGCCGTGGTCTGGACCTGCTCGATTTGATTCAAGAAGGTAATACAGGATTACTGCGCGCTGTTGAGAAGTTTGACCCAGACAAGGGCTTTAAGTTCTCGACCTACGCAACTTGGTGGATTCGCCAAGCTATTACACGCGCCATTGCCGATCAAGCTCGCACCATTCGTATCCCGGTACACATGGTTGAAACCATCAACAAATTGCTCCGTACCCAGCGTCGCCTGACTCAAGAACTTAACCGTGAGCCAACCAACGAAGAGATTGCCAAGGCCATGGAAATTGACGTTGATAAAGTCGAGCACATCATGAAGATCAAACAGGATATCTCGAGCCTTGATGCTTCTGTTCGTGATGACGAGGAAGACTCCGTGCTTGGTGATTTTATCGAGGACGAAGACACGGTTACTCCAGAAGAAGCCGCCACCGGCCAGCTACTCAAAGAGCACGTTAAAGACATGCTGTCAGCCCTAACCGAGCGCGAGCAAAAGATTCTCAAGCTGCGTTTTGGCCTGGAAGACGGTAAATCACACACTTTGGAAGAAGTTGGACAGGAATTTTCTGTCACCCGCGAACGTATTCGTCAGATCGAAGCCAAAGCTCTCGCAAAACTCCGCAAACACAAGGACTCCAAAAAACTCCACGACTACATAAAATAAAGTAATGAGAAACCCCGAGCGGGTTTCTCATCGCGCGGGACGCCGGAATTAATCCGTCGTTCCGGCCGCTCTTCCCGGAGCTCACCAGAGGAGAACACATTGCAGAGAACCAAGCCAGAGATAATTCAGGAAGTGGGCTTTGATTTTAGTTGGGATGAGCAGAAAGTCTGGGCACTTGATTTTCCAACAGAGAAGTTTCCGTTTAGCGAGCTGGCTTGGCATCTCGACACGCCATTCATTTGGTCAAAACCAGATGGTTACTATGACGTAAACCCGCGAGAGGTTATCGAGCACCCAGAAGCGCATCCTGAAGAGCACCAGCGAACTATGGCTGCGGACACCACCTATCCAATCGATATCATGCAATGGCGCGGTCGGTGGGTGATTCTCGATGGCTTACATCGTCTTATGAAGCAATTCATCGAGGGACAGGATGAAGTCGCCGTCCGAAAAATACCACAATCTGTAATTCCTGATATTATTACTGAATGAAAATGAAGATTTATGGTTTGGCAGGAACGAATGGGGCGGGCAAGGATAGCTTGGCTGAGATGTTGGTTGAACGGCATAAGTTTTACTTTGCTATAGCTACCGACATGTTGCGAGATGAGCTTGAGAAGCGCGGCCTACCAACCGATAGAATCCATAAATCACAGCTGAGCGCCGAGTGGCGTCGTCAGTACGGCATGGCAGCGATTGTTGATCGGGCCTGGGAAGATTTTGAGAAGGTCAAAGACCAGTACAATGGCATTATCATCGGTAGTTTACGGCATCCTGGTGAGGTCGAGCGCGTTCATGAGTTGGGCGGTGAGCTGATCTGGGTCGACGCTGACCCCAAGATTCGCTATCAGCGCCTACAAACCAATGACCGTGGCCGGATAGAAGACCGCAAGTCGTATGAGGACTTTTTAGCTGACGAAGAGCGTGAAATGCACCCAGAGGGTGACGCTGCGACGCTCAATGTTTCAGCAGTGAAGGCTAAGGCAGGCATAGTTGTGCTGAACAACGGCAGCGACATCAAAGCCTTCAAAGACGAGGCAGAAAAAATTCTGGGCTTGTCACAAGACTAGCCTGGTATACTTGTTACATGCATACCGAGGCGAATCAGTCCGCCATCCTTTTATTCAAGCACCAGCTGGGAGCTTACAAACAGCTGATTGATGATGATATTGCTGAATATGTACAGCAAAACAAGCAAACTACCCTCAAGGAGTATGGTGCTCATGCGCGTCTGGCGGCTGATGCTTACACCAGCATTCTAGAGCGTGGAGGCAAGCGTATTCGCGGCGCTCTGGTCATGATGGGCTACGAGATGTCGGGTGGAACCGATAAAGCTATGATTCTGGAAGCTGCCCGGGCCTTAGAGATGTTGCACGCCTACATTCTGATTATTGATGACATTCAAGACCGCTCAGTTGTTCGGCGTGGTGGTCCGACTGCGCATATTTTGCTCGGTGACTATCATCGTGCCCACAGTCTTGCTGACAATGAGTACCATTTTGGTGTGGCCATAGCCCTAAACTCAGCTTTGCTTGGCTGTCATTCTGCGCAGTTAACATTAGCCCAGCTAGATGTGCCTCTAGAAGTTCGTAACCGCGTTATCAGCATCGTCAATCAGACTATGATCACCACGGCACACGGCCAAACGCACGACATCATGAACGAGGTCAGTGCTGAGGTTAGCAAGGCTGATATTGACCGTGTTCTGGAGTGGAAGACCGCTCACTATACTTTCCTGAATCCGTTGCACGTCGGTATGGTGTTGGCTGGAGCTGATCAGCACTCGCTCGACGCCATTACCAGTTACGCCATGCACGCTGGACGAGCCTTCCAGATCACTGATGACGTGTTAGGAACCTTTGGTAGTGAATTCGACAGTGGGAAGAGTCCAATGGATGACATGCGTGAAGGTAAGCGCACGGTTCTGACGTTGCACGCGATTGAGCACGCCAAGCGGGCCGATAAGAACTTCTTGATTCATATGCTCGGTAATCACAATCTAACGCAAGCTGAGTTTCAGCGCTGTAAAGATATCTTGATTGAGTCAGGCGCCCATGATTACGCTCGTCAACAGGCAGAAATGCACGTCGCCAAGGCGCTCAAGAGCCTCGATGATGACACTAACGGCTGGTCAGACCCGGGAGTGCAGTTCTTGCGGGGTCTGGCGGAGTATCTTCTCGTGAGAACGTCATGAGTACCGAGAAAGACATTTTCAAAGCAGGCAGCACCACGTACTACTTTAGCTCGCGCTTTTTCCCTAAGAAAGTTCGTCACGACGTCTTCAGACTGTACAGCTTTGTGCGAGTAGCCGATGACTTTGTGGACCAGCAACCACCTCAGCCAAAGCAGTTAACATCTCTGGAAGACGCTTACAAAAAGGCTATGGCCGACCCAAATTTTGAGTCCATCACACATGATTGGGATGAGTTGAATACGCGTGTGGTCAAAAACATCGTACAAGTCAGCCGCAGGTTTAAGTTTGACCCTACCTGGGTGCCAGCATTTTTGGAGGCCATGAAGCAAGATATAGCGCCGCGACCACACCAGACTCTGGAAAGCTCATTGCAGTATGTCTACGGTTCCGCTGAAGTCATAGGGCTAATGATGACCCGAATTATGGGCTTGGATCGTGCTAAAAATATCCGCAGGGTCTTACATATCGAAGCTGAACAAAAACGGCATAAAAATGAAAAACTACCTAAGCGACTAGCCAAGAATACCCGTTCAAGAGCCCGGTACAGACTAACCAAACAGACGCCGGTAACAGATGAGTCAGTAGCACACCACAAAAAACTAATTCACGAGGCAGCACAAGCGCAGGGTAGGGCGATGCAGTGGATCAATTTTGTGCGCGATATCCAAGAAGACAATGAGTTAAAGCGTCAGTATATTCCAGTAGCAGATCTCAAAAAGTTTGGCCTCAAAGACTTAGGAGAAGAAACAGCCAGGGAAAATCCAGAAGCGTTTACTAAGCTGATTAAACTACAACTCAAACGCTACCAAGACTGGCAAACAGAGGCCAACCGAGGCCTGCGATTTATCCCAAAACGTCTGCGTATTCCACTAGAAACCGCGATCGATATGTATAATTGGACGGCAGATCAGATTGAACATGATCCGTTCATCGTCTACGCCAAAAAAGTAAAACCCCGCAAACGCCGCGTTATTATCAAGGCCACCACAAACATCCGCCCCAAGCAGATGTAACTTGTACTTAGCACTGTTAAATGGTATGATAAGTTTAATATAAGGGAGCAGCAACTGTGGCAGACTTTTCAAATTTCGAGCTAGGTGACAATGTCTACGAATTGGCAGACGGTTTGATCCCAGAGATCGCTGAAGTATTTCAGGTTGAGCTTGGTGCCGAGCCTAATCAGGATTCACTCGGTGAACTAGTCGGCGCAGTAGGCAAAAGTGCTGTTCTACGTGAAAATGTTGGCCAAGTACAAGAGGTGCTCGGCACGGACAACGACGCTATCACTATCATGGCCGACTGGATAGATCGAGCAGGCACACAACAAGCTCTCAATCGAAGCTTATGGACGCCTGATGTACGAACGCCCAATAGTCTTAATGCAATCGTGCTGACTGGCGGAATGGCAAACTGGATGGATCGTACGGCACATCTGCTTGAACGGCGCGCGCGTGATCCACGTGGTCAGTTTGACCTGCCTGTGGTTTTGGCACCAGTTAGTGCTCGTGTAATGGATAGTCAGACCGAGCAAGACAGCCCAAATGTTCAGCTTTTCCACGAGGAAGAAGGACGCTACCCGACAGAAGCCGAATATATGGATGAATTTGTAGCGCCACGGCTGTTTCTTGAAAGCTATTACGTCGAGATTATGCCATACGACACTACAAAAGGTTCTGAAATTGCAGCAAGATTCGTGGCAGACAACAGAGAGTACGTTTACTTTGAACGGTCACAAATTGCTTTTGCTCGAGTAGCGAACGCTGGTGTCCAACTGGCTGTCGAGTACCGTCGTGCTATCCAAAATCAATATGCTGCCTTTGATCGCAACCCTGTTGAACCACAGACATTTATACTTACAGACGAACTTCCTGTAGCTCGCAACGCAGAGCAGGCCGAGAAGCCACGTGAGTACCAAAGAGGTGAGTCTGGCTTGCGGCAACTCGTTATGACCGCCAAGATGATTGACCTGGCCTCGCGCTAGTTAGTGCTAGGGTTTTCGTTTGATGTAGCTTAGTTGGCGGATGAAGCCAAAGATCAGGGCTGCACCAATCGCTGTCAGCCAGTCCACGCCAGTCAGTGCTGCGCTGCCAAAGAACGGCTGCAAGAACGGTACGTAGACAATCGCCAACACTGAACCAATTGACAATCCAAAGGCCATGAGTAGTTTGCTGTTGTGCAGTTGGTAGCGTGTGAACAAACCTTTGCTACTACGCATGTACAGAATGTTGATGAGCTGACACAGCATGATGGTGACGTAGGTGAGTGTGCTAGCTTGCATTTGTAGCATCGAGTCTTGCTCGACCTCTGAAAAGCCTAGGTTGTTTCGCCAGAAGAAGAACGCAAAGTTAGCGAACGACAGTAGGCCAATGATGCCACCAGCCCACATGATGGTGCGAATGGTCCGTTTGTTCAGGATATGATCTTTTGGATTACGCGGTTGTTCTTTCATGACTTCGCCTTCAGCTTTGTCCCAGCCAAGTGCCACCATTGGGAATAGTTCAGCAATCAGGTCGATGGCGATAATTAGCATGACAGTCAGCGCTAATGGGGCGGAGAACAGACTCACCGCCACGAGGGCGGCCAAGTTGACCACTAATTCTGAAAAGTTAGCGACAAAGGCTACCAGAGTGATTTTCTTGATGTTCTGGAAGATGGTGCGGCCTTGCTGGACTGCATGGACAAGCGTGTTAAAACTGTCATCGAGCAGTACTATCTCGCTGGACTGCTTGGCAACATCTGTGCCCGTTACACCCATAGCTACGCCAATGTCGGCACGTTTAAGAGCAGGTGCATCATTGATGCCGTCACCAGTTACAGCCACCACCTTGCCGCTGTCTTTGACCAAACCAACTATCCGCAGCTTATCTTCTGGCGAGACTCGGCTAAAAATAACACTGCCACGCGTGGCTAGTTCCAGGACCTTCTCGTCTGGCATAGCTTGCACTTCTTCGCCGCTGACCACCACAATGTCATGACTAACGCCCAGGCCAGCTTTTTTGGCAATGGCTTGGGCGGTGCTGGCGTAATCGCCTGTCACTACAGAAATCCGTATGTTCGCTTGGTGAGCTGCCTGCATGGCAGCTGGCACTTCTTCGCGTAGTGGGTCAATCATCGACACCATGCCGAGGAAGGTGAGGTCTGATTCGGCGCTGTCTTGATCGAGTTTTTCGATGTTGGTTTTTGGTGCCAGTGGCTTATAGGCAAAGGCTAGGTTACGCATTGCCTGGCGCGCTAGGCTTTCGTTGTGGGCCAGGATAGCTTTTTTATCCGCAGGAGTTAACTTACGGACTTTGCCGTTGTCCCAGATGTGCGTACAGCGGTCCAGAATGTTTTCTGGCGCGCCTTTGGCAAAGACGTGAGGTAGTTTTTTATCACCATACGAACGGATTGAGCTCATGCGTTTGCGGGCTGAGTCAAATGAGAACTGCTTGAGTTCGGGATAGAGTGACTCGAGTTCGACACTGTCGAGCTTGGCTTTCTCGGTCAGTGAAACCAGCGCGCCCTCAGTCGGATCACCCAAACAATACCATTCTGGGTGCTCGGTGTCGGGTGGGTGAATACGAGCGTTACTAGCCAGCGATCCGGTTGCAAAGAAAGTAGCTAGCTCACGCAGCTCTTCTGTCGACAGTGACTTGCCTTTGTGTGTGACATGGCCAGTTGGTTGGTAGCCGCCGCCGGTAACATGATAGGTTTTGCCGGCAATCCAGAGCTGTTCGACAGTCATTTGGTTCTTGGTCAATGTGCCGGTTTTGTCAGTACAGATAATGCTGGTTGCGCCTAGCGTTTCTACAGCCGACAGTTTTTTAACCAGGGCGTTGGCCTCGACCATTTTGTGCGCGGCCTGCGACAACACAGTGCTGATGGCGGCAGGCAAGCCTTGCGGCACGAGTGATGCAGCGACAGCTACCGCAAACAAGAAGGCAGCTTCAAAGCCGATATCACTACTGTTAGCAATCAGCAGCAGTAACAAGAATATAACGACGGTAGCTTGGGTAACTTTTTTGGCGACGTTGTCCATTTCTTTTTGCAAAGGACTTTCATCACTCTTGGTGCTGGCTGACAAACCTGCAATACGGCCAAGCTCAGTTTGCATTCCAGTTGCCACCACTACGCCGTAAGCATGGCCAGTCGCCACTGTCGTGCCCATATAGAGCATGTTGTGGCGATCACCCAAGGGCACGTTGCCTTTGATGGCTTCTACAGTCTTACGAGTCGGGTTGGACTCGCCCGTGAGCGCAAAGTCATTACAGGATAGTTCAGATTCAGACAATAAGCGTAGGTCGGCTGGGACAGAGTCGCCCTCTTCTACATAGACAACGTCACCAACCACAAGGTTTGGGGCGACGTCTTCGTGTAAGGTACCGTCACGCATGACGCGGATGGCTGGAACAACCAGTCGTTCTAAGCTCTCCATAATCTTCTCGGCTTTATATTCCTGACGAAAGCCCAGCACGGTGTTGAGCAGGATCACAATACCCAAGGCAATTGCGGTTTGGTGTTCACCGAGCGCATAGGACACAACGGCGCTGACAATCAACAGAATAATAATCAGATCTTTAAACTGTCTAAAGTACTTTATCAGCCAGCTTTCTTTGTGTAGGTTTTCTAGTTGGTTAGGGCCAAGCTCTTCGAGACGTTTGGCTGATTCTGGGGCAGTCAGACCTTCTTTGGTAGACTTGAGGCTTGTCAGGGTGGCGTCGGCCGTAAGCTGATAGTGTGGTTTTTGGTTTGTTTGTGTTGGCATGTTGCTGATTAGTATACGAGAAGTCATCAAAAGAAGGAACAATAAGCATTTGCAGTATAATGATGGAAAAGCATGAAAAAACATTCCAAGAAACACATCCAGAAAATAATAATGGCCGATGACATTAAAGAGTCTGTCAGCTTTTTGTTGAGGTTGCGCTTGCCTTGGCTGATGGCTGGGCTGATAGGGGGTTTTGGTGCCTCTATTCTGATATCAAAGTACGAGTCGGTGCTGGCGGGTGATGTTAGGCTAGCTTTCTTTTTACCCGTCATTGTTTATTTGAGCGATGCCATTGGCACACAAACCGAAACAATTTATGTACGCAACATGGCCGACAAAAAAGGTTACTTCCATACTTATCTGGTTAAAGAATCGTTCTTGGGCGTGCTGTTTGGTTGTGTGTTTGGATTCATGACCTTTGGTTTCACATACCTGTGGTTTGGCGATACTTTGCTTAGTAGTACAGTGGCCATTGCCATGGCAGCATCAGTGGCAGTGGCACCAATTGTGGCACTGGCCACCGTTAAGATCTTCCAGACTGAACGCCAGGACCCGGCTGTCGGGGCAGGACCGTTTAAGACCATCTTCCAAGACGTCATCAGCATTGTTATTTACTTTACTATTGCCAGTACTATTTTGCTGGCGTAAGTGCTCATGCTTGCAATATGCTCATTGTATGTGCATGATAGGCGTGTATGCAGCAACATGAACAGATACCAAACCCTAACCTCGAGCCAAAGATGCGAGTGGATCAAGCTGTCCTGGCAATTGCGCTCGGCGCCGGTCATGAGCCGGCTGCCGCAGATGCTTGTATCAAGTATCTGCTACAAGATTTTTCGTTACCCGCTGAGCCTGATGAAGACGCCACAACTATTCTTGAAGTGGTGAAGCGCCGCTATACATCCTCGTTGGGATTAGAAGATGATGGACCGCTTTTTACCGACAGAGAAATGGGTATGTTGGCAGCAGTACTTATGCCTCCATCGGGAGAAACAGCACGAACTCTTGTGCGAGCGATTGCACTAGTTAAAGAAAGCCCTGCCTTTAGTAAGCTATCAGATCCTAAGCTCGCAAATGCATTTGAAACAGGCTTGTCTAAAGTGGTCGATAGTATGAATCGTCCAAAGTCAGCCAGGCGTCGAAATAAAGATCCTGCCCAAAAACCAGTTTCAGCAGATAGTCCCGCAGTAGAGCCAAGACAGCGAAGCACTCGGCCACCCCGTCAGCAAGCTGCCTGGCAAGAAGCTAACCATCAAAACAGGTCAGTAGTGCGGCAACTTCGGCAAGAAGCGGATGTGGTGACACCAGATGAAGTACGAATGATCCGCAAGTTTAGTAGCGAACACTCACCAGAAGTAATTGCGTCTATGATTGGCCGAGAAGTAGCTTTTGTCACCACTGTTATTGAGGACGCTCCTTCTAACTAAGCAAACTACGCTATACTGTAGCTATGACCGAGGTTGAGGTGAAGAAAAAGAAGCTGGCAATTATTGACGGTAAGTCGGTTTTTTACCGTGGCTACTATGCTATGCCTAATTTGAGCATGAAAGACGGCACACCAACTGGTGGCGTCTTTGGTTTTGCTAGCATGGCACTTGAGGTATTACGTCGGCTTAAACCAGATTATGTCTGTGTGGCTTGGGACAAGCCAAAGACCAATATTCGTAAGCGCCTAGAGATGTACCCGGAGTACAAGGCTGGTCGCAAACCAGCTCCACCCGACTTTTACGAGCAGATCCCGGTGTTACATGAGCTGCTAGAGGCCTTTGGCTGGCCATTGTATGAACTAGATGATTACGAAGCTGATGACATCATGGGTACTTTAGCGGTCCAAGCCGCCAAAAAAGACATTGAAACAATGCTGATTACCTCTGATATGGACATGCTGCAGCTGATTGATCCGCATATTAAAGTCTTTGCTCTCAAAAAAGGCCTTAGCAACATAGAATTGTATTCGTCGGCCAGTTTTGAGGCTAAGTATGGCATTAAAGCCACGCAATTTTTAGACCTCAAGGCACTCAAAGGTGATTCTTCAGACAACATTCCAGGCGTGCCTGGTATTGGTGAGAAGGGCGCACTGGAGTTACTAAAAGCACACCAAACACTGGACGGCGTCTACGACAACCTGGCACTGGTTAAAGATTCACTGCGCCGCAAGCTTGAGGCAGGCAAAGAACTGGCCTACCTCAGCAAAAAAATTGCTGCCATTTGGACCGATGCGCCAATCGAGCTTGATCTCAAAGAACTCGATGTGAGTAACTGTGAGCCACAAAAAATTCATGATATTTTGCTGAAGCTGGAGTTTCGTAGTTTGGCGCGCCAACTGCCCGATGTCATGCAAGTACCAATCGCTGAACAAACACCAACGCATCTGCCAAGCAAACTCAAAGTTGGCAAAGCTGTTCATATCAGTGACGATGCGGCACTTGCCAAGCAGCCAGCACCAAAGACGGCGCTCGTTCATAGTTTTTGTGCTGCCAAACATGGTCGCAAGCCAGAACTATTGATTGTGGCCGATCAGAAGGGCAATAGCTATGTGATCGATGTGCCAAAAATCAGTCAGTCTGCTCTGGTTGGCTGGCTTGGTGAGATAACAGCAGTAATTGGCTATGACGTCAAAGCTACGCTCAAGGCACTGATTCACCTTGGCGCTAATCTGCCACGGGTTGAACATGATGTACTGGTTGGCGCCTTCCTGATTAACAGTTTGCGTCGCGTCCAAAGCCTGACCGAACTGGCCGAAACTGATCTCAACTACCAAGGTTCTTCGTTGGACGAGTTGAGCAAAGACGACATGGCAGCCCGAGCGGCCGAGATTGTGGCAATATTACACAGCTTGCATGCCGATCAGGCTCGCGAACTCAAGCAACTCGACAAAGTTCAGAAGCTGGCTGATGACATTGAATGGCCAGTTATCCCGGTGATTGCGCGGATGGAATACGAGGGTATTTCACTGGATGTGCCGTACTTACACACGTTTGCTAAGCAGATTGATGGCACGATTTCTGATGTTGAACAAGAAATTTATGGTCTGGCCGACCAAGAGTTCAATATCGGCAGTCCAAGTCAGTTGGCAGAGGTGTTATTTACTAAGCTAAAGCTACCAACAGCGGGCATTAAAAAAGGCAAAACTGGCTACTCAACCGCCGCCAGCGAACTCGATAAATTGCGCGGTCAACACGACATCATTGACCTTATTACCCAGTACCGTGAAGTCACCAAACTCAAGAACACCTACGTGGACACGCTACCTACCATGGTCGATGAGCAGTCACGCGTACATACCACCTACAATATGACCATTGCCCAAACGGGTCGACTGAGCAGCCAGGATCCTAATTTGCAAAATATACCGATTCGGACAGATTTGGGTCGACATATTCGGACTGCCTTCAAGGCAGCTCCAGGCAATGTATTCATCGGAGCAGACTACAGTCAATTTGAATTGCGACTTGCGGCCTACTTGTGTGATGACAAAAAGTTGATTGACCAGTTTAATCACGACGTCGATGTGCATGTTATGACAGCGGCCGAAGTCTATGGTTACGCCCCAGAAGACGTTAGCAAAAACATGCGCCGCGATGCCAAGGTGGTCAATTTTGGCGTTATGTACGGCCTCAGCGCTCACGGTCTGGTGGCCGCTACCGGCATGACGTACGGTCAGGCTAAAGAGTTCATAGAAAAGTATTTTGCAGTCCGGCCTAAACTCAAGGCATATATTGAGTCAGTCAAAAAACAGGCAACAGACGATGGCTATGTCGAGACAATCTATGGTCGCCGCCGTCCAACCCCAGATGTAAAGTCATCTAACTTTATGGTACGAGAAGGCGCTTACCGAGCGGCAGTTAACATGCCGTTCCAGGGTAGTGCTGCTGACATTATGAAACTGGCTATGGTCAAGTTGCAGGCGGCGCTTGTGGGGTGGACCGAAGACAAAGGACTGAAAAGTGAGGAAGCTCCTCGGATGCTGCTACAGATTCATGACTCCGTCCTGGTTGAATGTCGTCAGAAAGATGCAGATGCTGTTGCTAAACTCCTTAAAGACACTATGGAAGGCGTCGCCAAGCTGTCAGTAAAACTGACGGTTGATACCGCCACAGGCAAAAACTGGGGCGACCTCTAGTCTAACCGAGTGCTACCATTGTAAAAAGTTGACGATTGTGATACAATAACCCTGTTATGAAATACATTTTGGTTGCTCTGGGAGTACTATTACTGATCATTTTTGTGGTCGTAATAGCTGTTGGTGGTGGCAACGATGCGCCGTCTTCACGTGAGGTCAAAAGACTGACAGAATACGCCAGCGAAACAAGCACCGAAGCGGTTTACACTGAGGCGGGCGCAATCAACGCTGAAGAAAACCACCGAATTATCGAAATCACTGTATCTAGTTCTGAGCGTACCGTGGCCGTGCTTGATGGTTACGACGGTAATGTTCAGTCCGAAAAGACGTATCCAAACAGTACAGCCGCTTTTGAAGCCTTCTTGGCGGCTGTTGAACAAGTTGGCTTCTCTAATGATCGTCGCTCTACACAAAGCTTTGAATCAGTCTGCCCAACCGGCCGACGCTTTAGCTATGCCCTCACTAGTGGGGAAGACGAGGTCGTTAACACTTGGTCGGCAACGTGCGACAAAGGAACCTTTGGCGGCAACACCAACCAGACCCAGCGTTTATTCCGAGCCCAAATTCCTGAGTTCCAGGACTTCACTGGGGACGTTAGCTTCTCGCTCTAAACCAAACTACTTGCCGATACGAATCATAAGTCGTTTCTTGGTTTTGCACTCTATCGCCATTTTGTAGAGATGTGGACGTAGGGCACTGGCCATGGCACCTGTTGGTACGGTGATGATAATTTGCCTGTCTTGTACGGTCACTGACACCTCTGTTCGTAGCTCTTTGCGTACATAGTTCTTGATCACAGCAATCTCTTCTGGCTCGCCGTAACTCTTTTTACCCAAAATATCTGCAATGCTGTTCGTCATTGCAGCAATTATCGCATACAATTAAGGCTATGCCAGAGTTGCCAGAAGTTGAGACCGTTAAACGCGGTCTACAAGGTCTTTTGATTGACCACGTTATCACGAGCGTAGATCATGACTGGCCCAAGAGTTTTCCGAATAATCCGGAGGACGTGAAGGCATTCATGGTTGGCGCACGAGTTGTGGCCGTTGAACGCCGCGCCAAAGTGCTGCTAATTGAGTTAAGCAGCAAGTACAGCCTGGTGATTCATCTCAAAATGACCGGACAGCTGGTGTATCGTGCTGATGACGATACCGTTCGGTTTGGGGCAGGTCATCCCACAGAGAGTCTAGTCGGCCAGCTACCCGACAAATCAACGCGGGTGACAGTAATGCTTGATGGTGCCAAGTTGTTCTTTAACGACCAACGCAAGTTTGGCTGGGTCCGTCTGCTGCCAACGACTGAAGTTCCAAACATCGATTTTATGAAGAAAGTTGGCCCTGAACCCTTGAGCACAGATTTTACTGCAGCTGTTTTGTTCGAACGATTACAGCGCCGTAAAAACACCTCAATCAAGGCTGCTTTACTTGATCAAACAGTGCTGGCAGGCGTCGGTAATATTTATGCCGATGAGTCGTTGTGGGGTGCCAAAATCCACCCAGAGACCAAGGTTAACCAGCTTACTCGAGCGCAAGTCACACTACTGCATAGTGAACTGCAATCCGTGCTACAACTGGCGATCGAGAAAGGCGGTTCAACTGATAAAAACTACGTCAACGCTGAGGGCAAAAAGGGTAGTTACATGAGTTTTGCGCGAGTTTTTCGCCGCGAAGGCCAGCCGTGTCCGCGTTGTGGTACGGTAATAAAGAAGACAAAAGTTGCTGGAAGGGGAACGCACACATGTCCAAAGTGCCAAAAGCTCAAGCGCCCATAGACTCGAGCAAACCAATTCTGCTAATCGACTGCTTTGGGACGATATCTAATCGTCATTACATTTGGTATAGCCTTGAGGTGTGGGCCTATCGACTGAAGCTGCGACGCAAACTATTGGTTTTAGCACCAGAGGTGGTCCCAGCACTTCGACAGCTCAAATCTCGTTACACTTTGGTATTCTTCTCGAACTCATATCATCCATGGATGTACGCAGGTATTCGGGCTCAGCATCTGGATGACATATTTGATCGAATTATTATCTCTTCAGAGGTGCGGGCACGCAAACCGGGCAAGAAAATCTTCCTGCACGCTCTTGAAGTGCTGCAAACAGATGCTGCTAATTGCACGCTGGTTGATAACTCACGTCGCAACAACCGAACGGCGGCCGCACTGGGAATGAAGTCGATTCACTTTGGGTCGCAACACGAATTGTATAAAACACTGCACGAACTCTGAGCCATCAGCTGCTAGAATATGAGCACATGATCGAGGTAATTATCGGCAATAACGCTTTGGCGGTACAAACTGCGCTGCGGCAACGGCTGCAGTCTTTTGCTGATAGCCACGACGCTATGGCAGTTGAGCAGTATGATCCAGAAAGCCTGTCGCCAGCACAGCTGCCACAGGTGTTGCAGGCGCTGCCTTTTTTGACCGAGAAGCGCATGGTGGTGCTCAAAAATCTTTCCGCCGACAAAGCGCTGGCAGAAAAGCTGCAGAATGTCTTGTTAGAAACGCCTGAATCGACGGATGTACTCGTTGTGGAGGCGTCGCCAGACAAACGTATGGCTCTGTTTAAATTTTTAATCAAACAGCCGAACATTGTGCGTTGTGACGAGCTTGATAGCAGTGGACTAGCCAACTGGCTGGTGGCCCAAGCCAAAGCCCAAAACGGTAGTATTTCTAGTAGTGACGCTCGTTATTTGATTGAGCGGCTCGGTGCCAATCAGCTGCAGCTGTCACATGAACTTGATAAATTACTGGCCTACCAACCGGCTGTTACCAGAGATGCAATCGACGCGCTAACCGAGCGTTCGCCGCAAAGTACTGTGTTTGAACTACTGGATGCGGCTTTCTCGGGCAATACTAAGCGCGCCATGCTGCTATATCAAGAGCAGCGCGCCCAGCGGGTCGAGCCGCAGGCTATATTAGGCATGATTGCCTGGCAGTTGCATATTTTGGCGCTCGTTAAGGCGGCAGGGGATCGTTCACCAGAAGTGATTGCTCGCGAAGCTAAGCTCAGTCCATATGTGGTTAAAAAATCCCTGGGATTAGTTCGTAGTACTTCGCTACGACGTCTACGTGAGTGGGTTGATGCGGCCTTGCAGCTCGACGCTAACCTCAAGCGTAAATCTATCGTTGCCGATGATGCCGTCCAGCATCTTCTACTCTCGTTCGCGACATTGTAATAACAATCAAATTATGTTAGAATATGCATAGGAAACGCTTATGAGCTTGGAGCACAATCAGTTTGATCGTACTGAATTCAGTGACTACTACGAGTATGCTGCTGCTTTGTCATGCCGCACATTAGGAAGGACTGCAGTGCTGTTCGAGAACGAGCGAGTCGGAAATGAGCTTCGTTGCGACTACTGGCAGGGTGTTACACCTAATGATGATGTGAGCAGGGATATCTACATAAATCCAATGATAGGCCGTTTGGATCGAGGGGCACAGCAGGCGGCGGCAAGTCGCGATGATGCGCTTGATTCAACAGCCGGACTTCTCCTTAATTTAGAGCCAGAAGAGCGTCGAGAATTGAGCCTACATTTTGATGATATTGTGCCTCAGTTTTTTCAAGATAACTACAAGGCTTGGCGTGAAAGCATGAAGCCTACAATCTGGAAGTCTGCACGCAACGCGTTCAAGAGCCGGCACGCAAGCGAACGGTCTGATCTGGAAAACATTGATTGGGTGTCATGGATAGTGTCTGGAGCAAGTGAAGCACAACGACTAAATTTTCTGCAGTGGCACGTCCATCGAATCTCTACACTTGCATCGTCAGACATGTGTCGGCCACTGATTGATCAGGAGCGCCAGGTCTTTAGTGATGGAGTGAGGTGGGGGATTGATCAAGCTCAGCTACCAAAATCAGCACTGAGCGCCGCGGAAGAAGCAAAAGATGCACCGATTGTATTCGCTGACATTTTGTCTGGCATCCACGTAGGCGGTCTATCTGTTGCTGGCTACGTCTCGAGCGAATCAACCTTTTCGCCGCGCGAGATCTTTGGTTGGCTGCGTGCAGCGTTTGTTGTGGAACCAAGTGGACCAATGAACAATCTAGAGGATCGGATTCAACATGCCACAGTACATGAGCTGAACCACCTACTTCTTGGCAGACTTGGGCCTGAGTGGGTAAACGAAGCTTTGACTGAGCATATCGCACAAGCGATGCGGCATGGTCAGTGGCTAGAAGTAAGTCCATTCAAACGGAATGACGACGGTTCGTACCCATGGTACCGCGAGCTGCTTGCAGTTGTGCTTGAGCCATACAATGAAGACCACGATGGTGATGCTGACTGGTTGACAGGCGGCCGGTTTGTGCCGCTTGGGATGCTTACGTACGCCTATGCAGAACGTGATCCTCAGGCCAGACGTGAGCACAAGCAAGGGATGCACGATTCGTTCAGATTACTATATGGTCGTAGCGACATCTTGGAGGTAGTAGATGCAAGGCTAGACGAAATTCTCAGCACACTACCGGGTTATGATCCTGATAAACGAATGATAGAGCTTGAGCAGGTCGCCGCAAAAATATTGGTCGACGAATGGAAAGATCCGGATGCTAGGAGCGCTTTGCTCACTCGTATTCCGGATCTTTCACCAGCTGGGTTAGTAGCTATTTCTTAGGAGCAGCTTTTTTGGTGACTGGCTTTTTGGCAGGTGCTTTTTTAGCAACTGGCTTGGTAGCTTTGGCTGGAGTTTTAGCAGCCGGCTTCTTAGCGACTGCTTTTTTAGCAACAGTTGGCTTGGCACCAGAAGCTTTAGCTTTAGCGCTCAAAGCTTTCTTCTGACGAGCGGCTTTATTCTTGTGAATAACGCCTTTTTTAACAGCGGTATCAATAGCAGCCTGAGCCTCAGCATGTGCCTTTTCAACACCCTTACCACCGGTGACGGCAGTTTGGAATGATTTGATGGCTGTCTTGAGGCTGCGCTTAGTTTTGCTGTTGCGAATTGCGGCCTTGTTGGCGACGCGAACACGCTTTTTGGCTGATTTGATAATTGGCATGTACTTCCTTGTATAGTTATTAGATTTGCTGGTTATCGACTGACCACTATACCTTACAGAGGTCAAAATGTAAAGGCTTGTAACAGGCAAAAGGACTAGACAAGCGTAAGCGTTCTATGATACCCTGCCAACAAAGGTACCAAAATAAAAAACCCTTATGGAATAAACAATTATGGATCCAAACGTAAAAGATTCAATCATCGCCCGACTCAAAGAAGCTACCAATGTTTTGGTAACGGTTAGTAGCAACCCATCTGTTGACCAGTTGGCTGCATG